>NZ_JBICZH010000019.1:0-150857 GCF_043201995.1 Streptomyces sp. NPDC048258 | reverse complement strand
CTGGGACGAGCGCGACACCGCCACCCTCCGCGACAACCGCGGCAACGTCATCGACACCGAGTCCTGGGGCCGCCGCGGACACCACCACCACCGCTAACCCACCCCGGCAGCCACACCCACACGGACCATGAGCTGCCACCGATCGAACCCAAAGGCGTGCCACGGCAAACCAGCCGCGGCACGCCACACCCATGCAGACCACCACCCAACCACCGCACACGACCCGCGCATCCGACGGTCCAGGCCACCGGCGTGTCCTCCCCGCGGTAGCTCGACAACGACACCCGAACCGAAGAGATCACAAGGGCGCGCGGGCGAGATGCGGTTCAGGCTCGGTTCCTGACGCCCCGCGCCGCCACGTAGAGACGCTGGACGACAGACCCGGGGCAACGGGTCCGGCATGGCGGTCCCCTGACCGCGCCCGTTCATGCGCCTGTTCACGCAGAGCACGGGGTTTGTGCCGAAAGAGAAGCCACCTCTCGCGTCCCGATTTCCTGGGGGAAGGTCGTGACTGTCGGTTTCCGTGTCGTGATGGAGGTACCCGTGGTCCTGGTCTTGAGCCGTGTGATACGAGCTTCGCCGTACTGGCCGGTGATGGGTCACACGACGCTGCGGCGGATCCTCCCCGGCTTCGCGGTCTCTTCGCTGGGTGACGGCATGGCCGTGGTGGCGGTGAGCTGGCTGGCGATCGAGCTGGCGCCGGCGGCAAACCGGGGCGTCTGGGTGGCGCTGGCGGCGGCTGCCTACACCCTTTCCGGGGCGGTGGGCGCGCTGCTGCTCGGCCGGTTCCTGCGCCACCGCGGGCCCGCCCAACTGGCCGGCTGGGACGCGGCGCTGCGGGCGGGCGCGCTGGGTGCCATCCCGGTGCTGCACGCCTTCGGTGTGCTCGGCATCCAGGGGTACGTCGCGCTGCTGGCGCTCTCCTCCGTGCTGCACTCCTGGGGCCAGGCGGGCATCTACACGCTGATCGCCAGGGTACTGCCGGAACGCGATCACCTGGCGGGGAACGCCGTGCTCTCCGGCGTGGGTTCGATCGCCACGGTGGTGGGGCCGCCGCTGGCCACGCTCCTCATCGTCTTCGGGGGTCCGGCGACGGTGCTTGCCGTGGATGCGATGACCTTCCTGGTACTCGCGGTCACCTTCCTCCTCGTCCCCCAGGGCGGCGTCCCCGAGCCCGACGAGGACCCGGCCTCGCGCACGGCGGGCTTCGCCGTAATCCGGCGCATCCCCGCGCTGTCCGGGCTACTCGCGCTGAGTTTCACGTTCTTCTTCCTCTTCGGCCCCGTGTACGTGGCGCTGCCGCTGCACGTCTCGGACGACCTCGGCGCCTCGGCCGGTGTACTGGCGGCGTTCTATACGGCCTTCGGTATCGGCGCCGTGCTCGGGTCGGTACTCACCGGCTTCCTCGGCAAGTGGCGGTTGTGGCCCACGACGGTCGGCATCGTCATCGGCTTCGGAACCCTCATGCTTCCCATGGGCCTCGGTGCGCCGACGGCCGTGTCGGTCGTCTGCTTCGGGGTCGCCGGACTGCTGTGGCCGCCGTACTCGTCGCTGTCGACCACGCTCTTTCAGCGCTCCGTACCCAGCGCGCTGCTGCCGCAGGCACTGGCGGCGAGCTCCGCGGTCCGGGTGCTGTCGGTACCCCTGGGCACCGCACTCGGAGGACCGCTGGTGTCCGGCCTCGGCGCGGTCGGGGCGCTGCGCCTGTCGGGCGGGGCCATCGCGGTGCTGGGCATGGCCGCCGCGACCGCCCTGGCACTGCGGGCGGCCCGGACGCGCCGACAGTCGGCCGACGTAACCACGGACGACGCGAAGGCGCGCCTGTAACCGGGAGGTTCGGGTCACGGTGAAGGCACTCGGGGCGCGCCCCGTCCCCCGGTGGTCCGGATCGCGCCGAGGCGCTTGGGCGTGCCGTGGTCGGGTGGGGTCGGTCCGGGGTGCCGCCGAGCACTGCCGACGTGGCGATGAGGTAGCCGAGCCGACCACGGCTGCGGCTGCGGCTGCGGCTGCTTTTCGGCTGCGGCTGCCCAACTGCTCGGATGTACGGCGCACATGGGGTCGGCGAAGCTGCGGTGGCTCAGGCCGAGCCTGCGTGCCATCGACTCGTCCGTCTCCCCGGCGACCATGGCGTGCAGGACCGCACGCCGGCTGTCGGACATCACGGCCGACGACCTGCACCCAACGCTCCGCAGAATCCGACACGTTCCTCAGCGGCATGCAAGATCACACAACGTCGGGCCCCGGCCGAATCGGGGGCCCGTGATCGCACCGAAGACGGCGGTCAGGCCGGGGCGTTCCAGGCGGTCGTGAGCCCCTCCAGCCACGCGGGCGGCAGCTCCGCGGCGTCCCACTCCTCCCACAGTTCCTGCGGCGCGGCGACGAGCCGCTCCAGCACGGCAATGCTCGTGGCGGAGTGGACGAGCGAATAGCGGCCGTGCACCGCGATGGCGCTGCCCGGTCCGAACGCCGCGAACAGCCGCTCCAGCCGGGCCCGGTGGGTCACGGCGAACTCCGTCAGCCGCCCGGCGTACCCGGCCCGCTGCCGGGGGCTCATCGTGCCGAGGACGGCAGCGAGGACCTCTTCGGTCACCTCCGGATCCAGCTCCGAGACCGCGGTGAACGACAGGTACAGAGGTGTGAGCGCCACCCGCGCCCGCTCCACCTCCATACGCCCCGCCCGCGGACGTTCCCCGGCCTGGTCCGGGTGTCCGTCCGCCCCCACGACCTGTACCAGGGTCCGCTCAGCGACGGTGCCGAGCTCCTCCAGGAGGTCCCCGGCACCGTCGAGCCAGCCCGCCCCGTACACCTCGCCCTTGTCGCCCGGCGCGCGACGGACTCCACCGCTCAGCTCCTTGTGCGCGAGAGCCAGTGCACCCGCCTCTACGAGCCCGATCAGTGCCCGCGCGTCACCGGAAGGGACCCCCGCCCGCGCGAGGAGCTGCAACAGCGTCGTCCTCGCGTTGTCGACACTGACCTCGTCCGGCCACTGCCGTCCCTCGTCGGCCGTGCTCATCGGGCCCTCCTCATCGCTCGGACAGTGCGGTGTGTGCAACGAGATTGCTCCCTTCGACGTTCCAACGCCCGACAGCGGGGCGGTTCTCTCCTGCGGCGCAGCCCGGGCGGTCGGCACTGATCTTCAGTGGCCGGCGCGCGACGTAGGCCTGTGGCATCGGCGCGCACCGGGCCGGCCGCCGCCTGTGTGCGCCGACCGTCAGGTGACGGTGATGCGCACAACATACGGCTCGCCGCTGCCCGTGCTGGTAGGAGGGGCCGTGCGGGGCCGGCGCTGTCGGCGAGCAGCCGGTCAAGGTGCTCCTTGCTCAAGCCAATCTTGCCCTCGTCTGCTCCCGTCGCCCTGGGCCGCCGGACGATCCGGCCTCGTCTTCGACGGTACGGGCGGGGTCTGACAGCGGCCCTCGGACCCGTGCCGCACCTGCGATGGGGGTGTGACCCGAGATCCGGCAGCGGTAGGCGGCCCAGATGGCCGCCGCCCGTGAACGGCCTGTGGCTCCCCCATCCGGGCGCCATCCGAACCCGTCCGGCATGGCGCCCGGCCCCGTGGCGACGCGCGGCGGATGCTGATGCTGATGCCTCCAACCCTGCAGGAGGGGCCCGTGAACGACCCCAGCCCTCGAGGAACCCGAAGGCCTGCATCCACCGGAGCAGGCGATGGCGCCGCCGGTCAGGCCGGGGTCGTCGGCATTGGACTCGCCGCTGTGCTGACGTTCGCACTCGCCCAGGGTTCCTGGCAGTGGTTCGCCACATTCATCGGGGTGACGCTTTTCGCGGTGATCTTCGCCTTTCAGGGACGGCCGGCATGGACGCCCGGCATCCGATCGGCATACATGCGCGGTCTGGTCGCGTATTCGCTGGTCGTCGGCCTGTGCGTAGCGATCGCGCTGGCCCCCATGCTGCAGCGCTGGGCTTGGCTGTTTCCGATGCCCGGCACGCGTAGCGGGTGCGAGGCGGTGGGCAGGTACGAGGTCATCCGGACGAGGGCCGCGGTGGCGGACCTGGCTGGTCGCGACAGTGCTGCTCTGGCATACACGCAAGTGACCCAGGGACGTAAGGCGGTTGCCGACTGCCTGGCAGCCACGACGACCCTGTGGCTGCCCCTGTACGGAGCCGGGGCAGCCGTGCTGGTGGGTGCGGGTGCGTGGTCCCGCGACCGGCGTCGGGCGAGGAAGGGTTGGCAGCCGGACTCCTCCTTGCCGGGGCCGGTAGACGCGGGAGCGCGACAGGGTGGCCCGAGTCGCTGACGCGGGGCGCGGCCGGGTGGAACCGTCACGGACGGCCGACACGGCTGCTCGGTGAAGCGCGTATGCCAAGTACGGCTTGAACGGCTCCAGGACTCCGGCCGGTCGGCGTTCCCTGTGACCTGTGACCTGTGACCTACGACCTGTGACCTGTGACCTGCGACCTGCGACCTGCGACCTGCGACCTGCGACCTGAAGCGTGCCCGACAACAACGCAGGGGTGGACCTGTGCGGAAGGCAGCGCATCAGAGCCGGGTGGGCGCGCCGTCGGCCGAGCGCGCGGGCCGTCGACGATCATGTGACCTGGCAGCCCCGCAGAGCAGCCGAACGGAGCCCGGCCCGTGGCCGCAGTCGAACTTTCCCCGCGCCCGGTCACACCACGCTGCCCGGGGGCCGAGCCCGCCCGCGCGCCATGGCACCGGCGTCATCGCGTGCCGCTGATCGCCACGGGATCCGTGCTCCCGCTCTACGCCCTGTGGTCCGTGGCCCTCGCGACCGGCGGCGGCGATCTCGCGGCGCAGGAGGCGTGGGCGGGGTTCGTCGCGCACCACCCCGGTGCCGTCTACAACCTCTCCTGGCACGGCGGGCTGCACACCGGCTCCTACAGCCTGATCTCGCCCTATGTGATGGCGGCGTTCGGGGTGGTCCCCGTGACACTGGCGAGCGGCCTCGTGTCCACGTGGCTGGTGGGGCGGATCTGTGCCCGCTGCGACGTGCACCGGGCCCAGTGGCCCGCCCTGCTGGCGGCCTTCATGCTCTGGTGCCAGGCGGCCTCGGGGCGCACCACCTTCCTCCTGGGCGTGGTCTTCGGGCTCGCGGCGGTGCTGGCAGTTGTGAGCGGGCGCCGCGGCGCGGTCACGGCCGGCTGGGCGGCGGCGGCCACGATGGCCAGCCCCGTCGCCGGGCTGTTCCTCGTGATGGTGGGCACGGCTTGTCTGCTGACGTCCCGTCGGGCAGCGGGAGCCGCGTTGCTGGTGCCCCCCGTCGCCGTACTCGGCCTGACGGCCTGGCTGTTCCCCTTCCACGGCCAACAGCCCATGGGCTTCGTACGGATCTGGCCCCCACTGCTCATGGCCGTATCCGTCGTCCTGGCGGCCCCGCGCTCCTGGCGGCTGCCGCGATCGGCCGCGGCGGTGTACGCGGTGGGAGTCGGGCTGGCCTTCCTGATCCCCTCGCCGGTCGGGACGAACATCGAGCGGCTCGCCCATCTCGCGGCGCCCCCGGTGCTGCTCGCCGCCGCGATGGCGGGGCCCGTCCACGCCATCGGGGCGGGCGGTCCCCTCAGGCGGCTCGGGACGGCGCGGCGGACCACGCTCGTCCTCGGCCTCTCCTTCGCCGTGACCTGGGTGGGAGGCAACACGGCGGCCCACGTCATGGACACGGCGAAGGTCCCCCGGTGGGCCGCGGAGACCGGCGGTGTCGTACGCGCCCTCGAACGGCTGGGAGCGGACCGCTCCAGGGTGGAGGTGGCCATGGCACGCAGCCATCGAGAGGCGGCCGTGCTGGCGCCGCACGTCGCCCTGGCACGCGGCTGGAACCGGCAGGCCGATGTCGAGCGTGGACCGCTGTTCTACGACGGGTACGACGGGGCCGGTGTGCCCGAGGGAACGTTCACGGCTGACGCCTACCGCGCCTGGCTCGACCACTGGGCGGTGGGCTTCGTCGTCCTGCACGACGGCCCGCTGGACGCCGCCTCGGAGCGCGAACACGCGCTGGTGACGAGCGGGCCCGCGTACCTGGAGCCGGTGTGGCGGGACGAGAGCTGGCGGATCTACCGGGTGAAGGATCCGGTGGCGCTGGTGGATCCGCCCGCGTCCGTGGTGCGCTCCGACGCCGCCGAGGTCGTCGTACGGATGCCCGGGCCCGGAACCGTGACACTGCGGCTTGCCTATTCGCCGTGGCTCCGGGCCGAGGGCGGGGGCGGGTGCCTGGCACCCGCGGCCGACGGACTCACCCGTCTGACGGTGAGCCGGCCGGGCGATGTCACGATCGGCTCCGCGTACCGCCTTGGAGCCCGCCGATGCGCCGGTTGACGGAGGTTCCGCCCCGCCCCGCGGGCACGGACGCGCCGGTGTCGGTCCGGCTCGCTCTGGCCTGCGTCCGCCACCACCGGCTCGTCCTGCTGATGTGGCTGCTGCTCCTGGGTGCCGGTCTGGGTGCGGTCGGACCGGTGGTGGACCGGCTGGACCGGCAGCCCTGGAGCGTGGCCCCGCACGAATCGGTCCGGGGAAACCGCCTGCTGGACGGCACCCGGTCCTTCGAAGGGCAGGTCGACGCGGTCGTAGCGGGCATGCCGGTTGCCGATCCCCGGTTCCAGCGGGAGTTGGCCTCCGCGCGACGTGATCTGTCCGCGGTCCCCGGTGTGATCGCGGTGACCGCCCCGACCACGCCCACCACGCCGGGTCGGCACGCCACCGCCGTCGTCGCCGGTGCCGCCGATCCCGCCGTTTCCGCCGACGGACGAACCGCCCTGCTGTCGGTCCGGCTGGCTCGCGGACTCCCCGATGGCGTACGGCAGAAGGCCGAGGCGGCGGTCGAATCCCGTGTACGGGACATCGCCGGCTCCGTGCCCGGCGTCGAGGTGACCCTCGGCGGCAGCGACCGCGCGCGCCGCGCGGTGGCGGCTCGGTCGCTGGCCGACACACGGCGCAGCGAGATGATCACCCTGCCCGTGACCTTGGCGGTGGTGTACGTACTCTTCGGCGGCTTGATGGCGGCCTCCGTACCGGTGTTGGCGGCCGTGTGCACGGTCGGCGCGGGGATGCTCTGGCTGCTGGTCCTGTCGCGCTGGTACGACCTCACCTCTCCCGCGCTCTCGACGACCACCATGGTGGGGCTGGCCCTGGCCATCGACTATTCGCTGGTGACAGTGGGGCGGTTCAGGGAGGAGCGGGCAGCGGGACACGACGTCGCCGAGTCGGTGGTGCGGACCATGGCCACCGCAGGGCGCGCGGTCCGGTTCGCCGCGCTGGTCGTCGCCGCCGCCCTCTGTGGGCTGGCTGCCTTCCCCAGCGACTTCTACGCCGCGATCGGCCTGGCCGCGGCAGGGACCGTCGCCCTCTCCCTCGCCGCCGCGCTGACCCTGACCCCGGCACTGCTGGCGGCCTTCCCGAATCGGATCGGAGCGTGCGCCGCTCGTGGCACCGGCTTCGGCGCGTTCGCCCGGCTGGCCCGGTGGACCCGGCGGCACGCGCTTTCGGCCGCCGTCGGTGTCGGGGTGCTGCTGCTCGCCTGTGCCACCCCGTTCCTCCGCGTCCACCTGGTCAGCCCCGTCGGGGAGCAGCAGCTCCCGCCCGCGGCGGAGGCACGGCGCTATGCCGACATCGTGGCGGAGCGGTTCCCGCAGCACCGCGCCGACGCGGTGGTGGTCGTGGCACGCACCGACCCGGCCCGGCTCCAGCGGTGGGCGGGCCGCTTCGCGGGCGGCCCGGACGTCGAGGCGGTGGGCTCGGCCACGGCCGCGGGCACCGGGGTCGCGCTCGTCCGCGTGGTGCCGAAGGCCGACCCCGCGGGCAGGCCCGCCGACCGGCTCGTCCAGCGCATCCGGGCGGAGCGCCCGGCCGACTTCCCGGTCTGGGTCACGGGACGGAACGCCCTCGACATCGACTTCAGAGCCGAGGTCGTCGACCACGCGCCTCGGGCCGCCGCCCTGATCGCGGCGACCACCTTCGTCTTCCTGCTGCTGATGACGGGTTCGGTGCTGCTCCCGCTCAAGGCGATCGCGATGAACACCCTGTCGCTGGGTGCGTCGTTCGGCGCTCTGGTCCTCGTCTTCCAGGACGGCTGGGGCGCCGGTCTGCTCGGAGTGCACACGTTGGGCGGACTGGGCTACTGGCTCCCCGTGGTGGTGTTCGCGCTGGCCTTCGGCCTGTCGATGGACTACGAGGTGTTCCTGCTCTCCCGCATTCAGGAACTCCACGACTCCGGGGTGGACAACGACCTCGCGGTCGAGGTCGGGGTACAGCGCTCCGCCCGGATCATCAGCTCCTCGGCCGCGCTGATGTGCATCGTCTTCATCGGATTCGCCACGGGCGAGCTGCTGGTCATGAAACAGCTCGCGATCGCGCTGACCGTTGCCGTCGTCGTCGACGCCACGCTGGTGCGGTGCGTGCTGGTTCCGGCCACGATGACACTGCTCCGCGGCGCCAACTGGTGGGCACCGCCCGCGCTCCGCGTGCGATTCCGCGGTCTGCGGGCTCGGACCCCGGGTGCCGGGACGGTGGACGCCTGACCGCTCCCCTACAGGGTGCTCAGCCGGTACACCGCGGCAAAGAGGACCCCTCCCAGGGGTGCCCGGGGCCGCCGACCGGCCGCGGGCACGGCCCGTTAGACCGCGACGCGTACCGGGCCGCTGCTCCTCAGGTCCGTAGGCCAGAACCCGCGCGAGGACCTCGCGAAACTGGGCGATGTCCTCGGCCGGGGCTTCGAGGACTGCTTCGATCTCCGCGTCGTCCAGACGTAGCGCGGGCAGCGACGACGGATCCAAGGAGAGGGGCATCACGGCCGTCTGCACGGGGGCTGCCGCCGCGCATGCGTACCTTCGACGCGACGGCACAGGCGGCCGCGTCCCGTAGCCGCAGCTCCCATACCTTCCTACCACCCTTATGCAGATGGGCAGTTGGATCGCACGTTCTTCGAGGAAGGGGCACCCGGGACCCAGCGCATGCTGACTATGATCACGCCGTGATGACAGCTTGGTCGCATTCCGGCGGCCGGTCGACCCTCTCGCAGGCGTGTCGGCTGGTCACCGTCGGGCTGGCCTTGCTCCTCCTCGCCGCCCTGTTGGGCACGTGCTGTTCCACGCCGGCACACGACGGTGGAGCCGACGCTCCGTTCGCCTCCGCCTCCCTGGCAGATGCGGCAGGCCGGACAGCGACGTCTGCCGCGGGCTGTCCCGAGGGCGAAGGCCACTTCACGGTCGACGGTGCGCGCCGCTCGAGGGCACCGTCGTGTACAGCGGACGAGCCCGCCTTCACCAACGTTCTGGACGAAGGCCGGCCTTCCCCGACCTTCTGGCACGGGCGACCGACCGAACAGCTGCTGCGCTCCCCTGCCGCGCCCTCGGAGCACCTCAGACCACCGGCAGCCGTCCTTCAGGTGTAGGCGTCGGAACCTTCCGACGACACCCCCATGCGTTGCAGGATCCACGGATCTGCCCCCAAGACGGCGATATGTTCACACCGTCGCGGCCTCTGGTGCTTGGACCCCCCTGCCCCGCGCGCACCCGCCCACGTCGCTTCTCCGCCCCTCGGCCGAGGACGTGACTGCCGCACGGAGGACCTGTGCTCCGCTCGCCCTTGCCACACTTTGCCCGCCGGATTCCGTCCTGGGCCGGCGTCCTGCTGGCCTGCACGCTGAGTGTGCTGCTGCTGTCCGCTGCCCATTGCTCCTCGTACCTCGCCAACGACGGGCACCGTCACCTTTCGCTTTCCGCTCCGGTCGCTCCGGCCGCTCCGGCCGCACATGGAGAGTCCGCCGAGCAGCCGCAGCATCCGGACCCGCAACAGCACGAGCACGGCGCCGATTGCACTTCGCCCTGCCTGACCGCATGGGCCGCAAGCGAGTTGCAGCGGCCGGCTGACGGGACCGCCGCCTTCCCTTCCTCAGCGGCCTGTGCATCCGTGGCGGAGCGGACGCCTTCGGCGGCGCCCGACTCCGGTAGACCGTCCATGGCGCGCACCGGTCGCTCCACCCTCGCCGGCGTTTGCCGGTGGCGGATCTAGACCGCTCGTCCCGCAGCCGCACGCGGCTGCCGCCTGCCGTTCCCCGGGCCGGAACCCCTGTTCCCGTTGCCCGCCGGGCACGGCATGCCATCCGAACGAGTAGTCGTCGCCACCACCAACGAAGGCACAGGCATGCATTCTTCGACCACCGACACGTCCACAACCGGCCTCACGGCCCTGTCAGAGCTGGTGGGCAACACCCCGCTGCTGCGTATCTCCGAACCCCTCGCACCGGCAGGCCGCGGCTTCTGGGCGAAGCTGGAGGGCTTCAATCCCGGAGGCATCAAGGACCGCCCCGGCCTGCACATGGTCGAACGGGCCCGCGCCCGCGGCGACCTGAAGCCCGGCGCGCGCATCATCGAGTCCACCAGTGGGACCCTGGGCCTCGGCCTCGCTCTGGCGGGCATGGTCTACGGGCACCCGGTCACCTTGGTCACCGACCCGGGCCTTGAGCCGTCCATGACCCGACTGCTGGTCGCGTACGGCGCCCAGGTCGACGTGGTCTCAGAGCCGCACTCGACCGGCGGCTGGCAGCAGGCCCGCCGCGACCGCGTGCTGCAGCTCATGGCACGGCACCCGGGCTCCTGGTCTCCCGACCAGTACAACAACCCCGACAACACCACCGCCTACACCCCGCTCGCCCTCGAACTGGCCGGCGCGCTGCGGCACATCGACGTACTGGTGTGCAGTGTGGGTACCGGCGGGCATTCGGCCGGCATCTCGCGGGTGCTGCGGCAGCTCTACCCGGATCTGACGCTGGTGGGCGTGGACACCATCGGCTCGACGATCTTCGGACAGCCCGCCCGGCCGAGGCTGATGCGCGGGCTGGGGTCCAGCATCTACCCCCGCAACGTCGCCTACGACAACTTCAGCGAGGTGCACTGGGTCTCCCCCGCCGAATCCGTGTGGACCTGCCGCCAGTTGGCCGGCTCCCACTACGCCACCGGCGGATGGAGCGTCGGAGCGGTCGCACTGGTGGCCGGCTGGCTGGCCCGGTCGCTTCCCGGGGACGCACGGATCGCGGCCGTATTTCCCGACGGTCCGCAGCGGTACCTCGGCACCGTCTACGACGACGGCTACTGCGCCGCCCACGGCCTGCTCGACTCCCCGCCCGCCCCGGAACCGGACCTCATCGGCCGCCTTGACGAGAAGGAGGTCACCCGCTGGACCCGGTGCACCACCGTCGTCGACCCGCTCACCCTCGTCGCTGACGGCAGGGACGACGCCGCCGGCAAGACCGACGCAGAGGGGCAGACCCGGTGAAAGACACCGTCAAGCAGGTCCGCTCGTACGACCGCAGCGTCCAGCTGCTGATGGTCAACCAGTTCACCATCAACCTGGGCTTCTACATGCTGATGCCGTACCTGGCCACGCACCTGGCCGGGAACCTGGGCCTCGCGGGCTGGCTGGTCGGGCTGATCCTCGGCGTGCGCAACTTCAGCCAGCAGGGCATGTTTCTCATCGGCGGGACACTGGGCGACCGACTCGGCTACAAGCCGATGATCATCGCCGGGCTCGTGCTGCGTACCGCGGGCTTCGCGACTCTCGGCCTCGTGGAGTCCGTTCCCGCCCTCCTCGCCGCCTCCGCGGCGACGGGGCTGGCCGGCGCCCTGTTCAACCCCGCGTCCCGCGCCTACCTCGCGACCGACGCGGGTGAGCGGCGGGTGGAGGCGTTCGCCCTGTTCAACGTCTTCTATCAGGCCGGCATCCTGCTCGGCCCGCTGGTCGGCATGGTCCTGACGGGCGTGGATTTCAGCGTCACCTGCCTGGTGGCGGCCGGGATCTTCGCAGTCCTGAGCATCGTCCAGATCCGGGCACTGCCGGCCCGCCGCGCCGACCACGCCGAGACCGTGGGAGGGGTCCGTGAGAGTGTCCTGCAGCAGTGGCGGGGGATGTTCACGAACCGTCCGTTCCTGCTGTTCTCCTTGGCCATGATCGGCTCGTACGTCATGTCCTTCCAGGTCTACCTGTCCCTGCCGCTGGAGGTCAGGCGCCTGGGCGGCGAAGGCACGTTCGGCACCGCCGCAGTAGCGGTTCTGTTCGCCGTCTCCGGGCTGAGTACGATCGCATTCCAGACCAAGGTCACCGCGTGGTGCAAGGCCCGGATGGAACCGGGCCGTGCGCTCACCTGGGGGCTGCTGACGATGGGAGCGGCCTTCGTCCCCCTCCTCGTGGCCTCGGCGGTACCGGTGCCGGACAGCGGGATGGGTCTATGGCTCCTGGCCGGGCTTCCCGCTTCCTTGACAGCCCTGCTGCTGGCGGCCGGCACCATGATCGCCTACCCCTTCGAGATGGACACCATCGTCCGCCTCGCGGGGGACCGCCTCGTGGCCACGCACTACGGCCTGTACAACACCATCTGCGGGATCGGCATCACGGTCGGCAACCTGCTGACCGGCATGGCGCTGGACGCGGCCCGCGAGGCCGGGGTGCCGGCGTTGCCCTGGGTGGCGCTCTTCCTGCTGGGCCTGGCGTGCGCTGCCGCGCTCAGCACGCTGAACCGGACAGGTCGGCTGGCACTCGACGCAGCGGAAGGGGAACGCCAGGCCGTGTCCGTCTGACCGGCGCCGAAGAGTGCGGCCATGGGTCTGCCACCACCGCCATGACCCCTGCCCCGCACTCCGACACACAGAAGGCTGTACGGCATCGGGCCTCCGCGCATCAGGGCGAGGGTGGCCGTCGCCGGCCGGCAGGGTGGTCAGGACTGTGACGGTGCCTGTCGCGAAGGCCCCTATCGGGACAGACCCGCCGGCCTGGCGACTGCGAGTACCGTCCCGGACAGCGGTCGAGATCGCCTTCCGCGTCGGCTTGGGCGAGGCGCGGGCCTCAGCTCTGTGCCTGCTGGAGGAGGGAGATCTGCTGGGCGATCAGGGCGGGCGGGAAGGCGCGTACGTCGAGGCCGCCGATCGACAGTTTGGTGAACATGGCGACGACGCTCCCGGTGCGGACCACCGTGTACTGGGTCACGTGCGGGCCCATCTCGGACGGGGCGGTGACCTCGAACTGCACGGCTTCGTCCCCGAGCCGCGGGGCGGGGTCGACAGTCACCGTGCCCTTGTAGGTCGTGGCCGGGCCCTGGCTCTCGTAGTACCGGCAGGTGCGCAGCCCCTCGCTGACCTGTGCGAACGCCTCCTGCGCGCCGGAGCCCCCGTACGAGGCGAGGGTGGAGTTGCCGCCGTAGATGTCGCCCTTCCAGTTGAACGTCTGCTCGGCCACGGCCGGGGCCGGGCCGGACGTCTGCCGGGCACCGGCGGCCGCCAGCAGCCGCCCGCAGGCGGCGTCGGACGGCTCGGACTTCCGGCTGCTGACCCGGGGCTCGCGGACGGAGACCGGGTGCCCGTGCGCGTCCGGGCTCTCCTCGACCGGCAGCGCGGCCGCCACCAACTGCGCGGCGGTCAGCGGGCGGCCCGCGGGAGCCGAGGCGGAGGGGGACGCGGAGGCGAGCCCGGGGGGCGCGGGCTCGGACGCCGGCTTCCCGGGTTCCGCCCCGCAGCCGACGATGCCCAGTGCGGCGACGAGTGCCAGGGCCGGCAGGCCGGAAGCCCGTCGTACAACGCGTATCGGCATGGTCTGTCCCCCGGAACGGTGCGGATGATCAGGCGGAGGCTACCCGGCCGCGACCCGCCGTCACCAGGGGGTTCCGCCTGTCGGGCACCCGCTGCTCCGCCTGGGGTCTGCTTGGAAGAGGATCCAGGCTCGTTGATGGTGCGTGAGCAGGCGGGCGAGCAGGCGGGCCACCTTCCCGGCTCCCACGGTGGGCCGCGGCATGGCCTGCTTGATGCCTCCGCCGTCGCTCAGGGCGACGACGTCCGGCGCGAGGAAGTCGAGGAGGCTCTGCAGGTCCCCCGTCTCGACCGCCCGCTGGAAGGCTCCGAGCGCGGCCCGGGTCTCGGCCGTGGAAACGACACCGCGCGGGCGGCGCGCGGCAACGTGTGCCCGCGCCCGGTGGGCGATCTGGCGGACCGAGGCCGGGCTCTTTCGACGGCGTCCGCGATCTCCCCGTACCCGAGGTCGAACACCTCGCGCAGCACGAACACCGCCCGCTCGGTCGGTGCGAGCGTCTCAAGGACCAGCATCATCGCCATCGAGATACTGTCGGCCAGCTCGACGTCCTCGGCCACGTCCGGCGCGGTGAGCAGTGGCTCGGGCAGCCAGGGGCCCACGTACGACTCCTTGCGCCGGCGGAGCGTACGCAGCCGGCCGAGCGCCTGCCGGGTGGCGATCCGGACCAGGTAAGCGCGCTGGTGGTACACCGTGTCGAGATCGACGCCCACCCAGCGCAACCAGGTCTCCTGAAGGCCGTCCTCCACGCGCGCCCTGTGACGCGTGACACGTCGAAGGGGTGTCACAGGTTTCTGCCCGCCGGCATCTCATGTCCGACCAGTCACCAAGGCAGGAGGCCGACATGAAGGTTGTAGTGGTGGGCGCCGGTTACGCGGGCACGCTTGCGGCGAACCGGCTCGCCAAGAAGGTGAAGAGCGCCGAGATCACGGTGATCAACCCGCGCCCCGACTTCGTGGAGCGCGTACGGCTGCACCAGCAGCTCGCGGGGACCGCCACCGTCGCGACGCCCCTCGCGTCGATGCTGCGCGACGGGATCACTTCCCGGGTCGGCACCGTCGACAAGATCGGGGACGGCAGCGTCACCCTCGACGACGGCACGGGCGTCGACTTCGACTACGCGTTTCTCGCCGTGGGCAGCACGGTGCAGCCGATGCCGGGAACAGTCCCGGTGGGCACCTGGGAGGGCGCCGAGCCGGCCCGCGTGGCGCTCGCCGCCCTTCCTGCGGGCAGCACGGTCACGGTGATCGGGGGTGGCTCGACGGGCATCGAGACGGCGGCGGAGGTGGCCGAGGCAAGGCCGGACCTTCGCGTGCGGATCGTCGGGGCGTCGGTGGCCCGGGACTTCTCCCACCGGGCGTACCAGCGGGTCCGGTCCGGACTGGAGCGACTGAAGGTCGACATCGTGGACGACGGTGTCACGGAGGTCGCCGACGGCGTCATGCACCTTCGGTCGGGAGCGGCGTTCGCCTCGGACCTGACCCTGTGGGCGATCGTGTCGGGCGTCCCCGACCTCGCGGCACGCAGCGGTCTCCAGGTCGATACGGAGGGCCGTGCGCTCGTGGACGAGTACCTGCGCAGCGTGGACGACGAACGGATCTTCGTCGTGGGCGACTGCGCGGCGGTACCCGGAGCCCGTTTCGCCTGCGCGCTCGCCGCGCCGCAGGCCGCTCACGCGGCCAACACCCTGGCCCGCCTGATCGAGGGCCGCAGGCCCGAGCCGTACTCCCTGCGCTACGTCGCACGGGCCGTCACGCTCGGACGGAAGGACGCGGTGGGCCAGTTCACCCGCCTCGACGACTCCCTCCGGCGGACCTGCTTCACCGGGCGCACCGCGGCTGTGGTCAAGGAGTTGGCGTCCCGCGGCGGGAAGTACGCCGCCCGCACGGGAACCGGCGGCTGAGAACGGCTCACACAATGAGGTCCATCCGATCAGGTGGCAGCACTTGCACGGACGGCGCGCCCATCACCCTGCCGGCCGGCTCTGGACTACGTTCACGGCCGGCGAAGGGAGGAAGCGATGACGGATCACCCGCACATCGGTGTGTTCCAACGCGCCATGGCGGCCTTCTCGGCAGGCGACATGAAAGCGCTGGCCGAGGTCTTCCATCCCGACGTCGTATGGCACCAGGGGGGTCGGGGGCCGCTGTCGGGGGACTATCAAGGCCGAGAGGCCACGTTCGAGATGTTCGCCCGGGACTTCGAGCTGTCAGGTGGCACGTACCGCCCGCAGCTCCACGATGTCCTCGCCAATGACGCCCACACGGTCGCCCTGCTCCATGCCACTGCGTCGCGCGAGGGCAAGCAGCTCGACATGGACTACGCCATCGTCTTCCACATCAGCGACGGCAGGATCGTCGAGGGTTGGGAGCTCTGGGCCGATCAAGCAACCTACGAGGAGTTCTGGTCGTAGGGAGGCGAAGGAGTCCGGGGATGACCATCACGGGCTCGGCAGGAGAGACAGTGGTCGCCTCCACAATGGTCGGACACGGTCGCCCATCGCGAGGTTGAACGTGACGGCCGCGAGATCGCGTTCGAGCCCGTCGGTCATGCTGTTCCTCCCGGACTGCCCGGGCAGCCGGGTCAGTACGTCAGCGCGGCCTTGTCGGTGGTCGACCAGAACGTGGTGCGGGCCGACCGTACGGTGACCGGGCCGCCCTCGACGGGTGCGCCCTTGGTGCCGGATGACATGCCGAGGCTGGTGTTGGCGACCATGACGACGTGTCCTCGATCCGTCTCGCCGCCCGGTCCGGTGAGGACGAGCCCGGCGCGCGGCCCGGCGGGTGATCGTCAGGATGCGACCGCATCAAGGATGTCACCACCTCCGATCAGGGCATACGCTCACCAGCAACGACGACGACCAACCACTGGTGACAACATCCGCGGCACCCCGGTGACACTCGAACGCGGCGTCGCAAAGGCGGAATGGAAGCATGGTACGGATGGAGCTTCGGCCGCATCAGCGTGAGGCCGTGGACGCGGTGCTGAAGGCACTGGAGATGCCGGCTTCGGGCCGGCTCCCG
This sequence comes from Streptomyces sp. NPDC048258, assembly GCF_043201995.1. Classification (NCBI taxonomy): domain Bacteria; kingdom Bacillati; phylum Actinomycetota; class Actinomycetes; order Kitasatosporales; family Streptomycetaceae; genus Streptomyces; species Streptomyces sp. NPDC048258. The sequence continues at coordinate 134,294 of NZ_JBICZH010000019.1, read as the reverse complement.
GAGCAGGGGCTGCGCAGCCAGGTGGTCATGGCCACCGGTTCGGGCAAGTCCCTGGTAGCGGCCAGGAGCGCGGCGGAGCTGCGTGCACGCCGGGTGCTGGTCCTGGTGCCGTCGCTGGACCTGCTGACCCAGACGGAGGCCGCCTGGCGGGCGGGCGGCCGTACCGGCGCGGTGCTGGGGGTGTCTTCGCTACGCGAGTCCGAGGCCGGGTTCGCGAACACCACCGCCCCGGACGAGTTGGTGCGGTGGACCGCACACCTGGAACGGATCACGGTCTTCTCCACCTACGCCTCGCTCGGACTCGGCACGCTGGAACGCGCACACTCTGCCGGCCTCCCGGGCTGGGACCTGATCGTGGTCGACGAGGCGCACCGGACCTCGGGGCGGATCGGGAAGCCCTGGGCCGTGGTCCACGACAACGCCCGCATCCCGGCCGCCCGGCGCCTGTACATGACCGCCACCCCGCGCCTGTGGCAGGACGGGGAGGACGAGCAGGAGCAGGGCGCGCCCGGTGGGCTCGTCGCATCGATGGAGGACGACGAGAACGGCCCGTTCGGTGCCCGCTGCTACACCCTCACCCTGTCGGAGGCCATCGACCGGAAGATCGTCGCCCCCTACCAGGTCATCGCCGTCGACGTCAGCGACCCCGGCCTGCAGACCACACAGCTCCTGGGCGTCGAGCAGCGCTCCGACCGGGTCCGCGGCGCCCGGCTCGCCGCCCTGCAGACCGCCTTGGTCAAAGCCGCCGCCACCGGGAAGTTCCACCGCACGCTCGTCTTCCACCACCAGGTGAAAGAAGCCGAAGCGTTCGCCACCGGCCTGCCCGACATCGCAGCGCAGCTCCACACCCTCGACCCCGGGCTGTATCCGGCATCGGTCTGGGCGGACTGGGTGTGCGGCGAACACCCGCCCGCCTACCGGCGCCGGGTCCTCGACGACTTCGCCGCGGGCACCGCAGCCGACGGGACCAGAGTCGAGAAGACGTTCCTCAGCTCCGTACGCGTCCTCGGCGAAGGCGTCGACACCGCCAACTGCGACAGCGTGTTCTTCGCGGACCTGCGCGGATCCATGCCCGACCTCGTCCAAGCCGTCGGCCGGGCACTGCGCATGCAACCGGGCGAAGGAAAGACCGCATCCCTCGTCGTCCCCGTCCTCCTCGGGCCCGGGGAAACACCCGACGACATGCTCACCTCCCGCTCCTACGCCGACCTCGTAAAACTCCTCGAAGCACTCCGCGCACACGACACCCGCATCGTCGAACGACTCGCCGAACCACAAGCCCCCAGCCGCTACACACCCCTCACCCAAGCCCAGACACCCGCCGATTGGCACCCGGACGCTGAAGGCATCAGCGGACCCGCCCACGCACTCCTGCGCTTCTCCACGCCCCGCGATCCGGCCAAGCTCGCCGCGTTCATCAGACTGCGCGTCCTGGAACCGGAGACAACACACTGGCTCCGCGGTCTGGAAGCCGCCATGGTCTACCGCCACCAGCACGGCGACCTCCGCGTCCCCTTCACCTACCGCGTCCCCACACCCGAAGAACAAGATCAGGAACAGCCGGTCCGACGGCGCATCCGCCAGGAGCGCATCGAGATGGCTCTCGACGCGCTGGAACAGGCCGTCGCCGGCGAGGACCAGGACACGGTCGACGACACCCTGCTCGCTGCGGCAACGGACGCCGAGGAACACCCCGTACGGTGGCCGGCCGCCCTCGCCGGGTTCCCCCTCGGGCAGTGGATCGCCGACGCCCGACGCAACCACACCGCAGGCAGACTGACCGCCGAGAGGGTCAAACAGCTCAACGAACTCGACATGGTCTGGTCCGAACGCGACACCGCCTGGGACGAAGGCCTCACCGCCGCCCAAGGCTGGGCCGACGAACACGGACACCTCCTCGCACCCATCGACGCCACCTGGCACGGCCAGCCCATCGGGATCTGGCTCAAGAACGCGAGAGCCGCCGCCCGTAGGACCGTCGCAAACGAACAACGCGAAGCCGAAGGCCTGGAGCCGCTGCCCTCGGCGTGGTCCATGCCCGAAGAGCGGCGCGAGCAACTGGAGGCCGTCGACCCGGCATGGTGCCCGGCCTGGCCGGTCGCCTGGCAACGCTGCTTCGTCCTTACCCGCGCGCACGTCGACGCCGGCGGGAAGGTACCCATGACGCCCTGCGACCTCGTCGTCCAGGGCGAAGACCTCGGACAATGGGTTCGCGCGCAACGCTACGGCTGGGACAACCTCGCCGCCGGACAACAATGGATGCTCGCAAACTTCCTCGGCCTCGAACCAGCCAGTGCCCACGAGAAGGCCAAAGCCGTCGGGCGCACCAGCCAGGCCGACAAATGGACCATCAACCTCGCCGCCGCCACCCAGTTCTACCAGCGCGAAGGCCACCTCACCGTTCCCCGCAAACACATCGAACCCCTGGCCATCGGCCCGGACGGACTGCCCGCCGACACCCCACGGCAAGGCCGGGAAGTACGCGAGATCAAACTCGGTGCGTTCATCGCCAACAGCCGGGCGAGAAGGGCTTCGCTGAACGAGGAACGCATCGAACAGCTCGACGCAATCGGAATGCGATGGCCCGCATGAACCCCTGGGAACCCGGCCGGCAACCGGCTGCCACTCCGGCAGGTAGCCGCCCGTCTCCCCAGGTCGCGCGCGCCTGCGTGAGCAACGACTCACACGTCGCTCATTGCATGTCGGTGAACAGAACACTCGGACGCACCCGTCCCATTTACGAGCCACCGACACCACCACCTGCACCCATTTGGGCGAAAACCGGTCGAGACTCTGCTCGTCGTGCCCCAAGGCGAGCCAGGGTCCCTTCAGAGACAACGGGCTCAAGGAAGGGAATGGAACATTGCATTTGAGGCGTACCGGAACGATCCTCGGCGCAGCCGCGCTGACCATGCTGACGATCCCGGCCAACGCTCACGCTGCGGCAATCGCCTGTGGCGGAGGTACGTCGACCGGCCGCGTAGCCGTCAATGGCTGCATCAGTGCCCAGCGGGGATCTGTCGGCAAGTTCCCCACTCGAGACATCACGGCGCACATCAAGGCGCGTAACACTGGAACAAGGGGGCTAAATGTCTCTTACGAGGCATTTTTCCGTGTTGTCGATGGTGGTCACTGGGAGAAAGTAGGCAGCGGTCGAGCCTACGTCCGGGCAGGCGAGGCCATCGGCCCCGTCGAAGTGGGAAGCACGACCCGAGTATGCGGCCCCGTGAAGGTCGAGATCCGAGTCCATGCCCGGGCCGACGGCGCTGCCTGGAGCGGCTGGTCTCCCGCATCCACGAAGCAATGCCAAACGTGAGCGCCTGAACGCCTCGCCGGCAAGGACGTCGCGGGCCCCAGACAAGGGTGTGCCGCGGCTCCCGGGCGGGAGCCGCGGCACGGAGGGTCAGGCCCAGGGCTGGACGGCCGCTGCGCAGGCTGCCCACAGGGGCAGGACCAGCAGCGCGGTGAACCCGTCGTGCTGGACGCGCGAGTACCAGTGCCTGCCGCGTTCCGTCAGCCGCCCCCGGCGCAGCGCCGAGCGGGCGATCTCATGGGCGGTCTCACGGGAGACGCACAGGGCGGCGGGGAACGCCGCGACCGTGACGGTGAGATATCCGGACAGTTCCGTACGGGGCAGGAAGAGCCCGCCCACGAGCACGAGCGCGCAGATCACGAACCAGGCGCCCGCCCGGAACCCGAGCATCGACATGGCCTGCACCCACAGGGGCTCGGCCTTCGTACCGATCCGCCCCGCGGGCGCGGCCGCGGTCGCGCGCATGACCTCCTCGGTCCTGGTGAGTTCCTGCCTGGCCTCCGCGCGATCGCCCCGTGCCGCAGCCAGGAGGAACGCGAGGGTGATCGTGCGGTCGGCCCACTGGAAGGGGCTCTTCGACGGGACTGCGCGCTCCGATTGCTCCGAAGGCATGCCCGCTCCTCTCGATGTCCGGTCGTGCGCGGGGCGGTACGGGTACCGCCCCGCGCACGACCTGCGCTGATCAACGGCCGCGGTGGTCCTTCCACTCACCGTAGAGCGAGTAGCCGGTGCTGTAGTACCCGTAGTAGCGGTCCACCCCGTTGACCCGTCTCACGACACGTCGGTTGTAGCGCCGGTGAGCCTTGCTGGCTCTGCTCCGGGCCCGCTTGTGGGCCCGTGACCTGCCCCGGACGCCCTTGGGAGCCTTGGCCATCCGGCTGGCCCTGCGGACGTTGTTGAACCGGGTGACGGCCCGTCCCGCGCCGAAGGTGGCCGCCCCGGCTATGTCCATCCAGCCCGAACGGTCGCCCCTGGACACCTTGTAGATGCCCCGGCCGAGGCTGATCCCCGCGGAGACGAGCGCGCACGCGCCGCAGCCGAACATGCCGGCGATGGCGAGTCCGGTGCCGACCCGGTCGAGGAACTTGCCCCAGCCGAAGCGGCCGTCGAGGTCGTACTCGTTGACGGGGTCGGCGGGGTAGCCGTACGCGTTGGCGTTGCCGCCGTGGACCGGATCGATGGACAGGAAGCGTCCGCTGACCGGGTTGTAGAGGCGGACGCCCATCAACGTGAGGCCGGTGAGGGTCTCACTCGAGCGCTGCTTGGCGCCGAGCCAGTCGTAGCGCGTCGCCGGCTGGCCGGCGCGCGGGTTGCCGTACTCGTCGTTGTCGAGGGCGACGGGGGCCTTGCTGATGTCCAGCGGAAGCTGGAGGGCCACATCGCCGTGGATGGTGGTCAGCTGGAGGACGGTGTCGCCGGTCTTGCCCGTGGTGGCGGCCAGGTCACCGGAAGCGGACTCGACATTGCGGGTCAGGTCTCCGGTGGCGGTGTTCTCGGTGATCCAGCGCGGATTGTCGCCGTCGCTGTCGTAGTGGTTGACCTTGGACCCGGTCTGGCTCCAGGTGCTGCCGCCGCCCGTCTCCGTCTTCCAGGAGCGCAGGCGCATGGACGAGTCGAGCTGCCAGGTCTGGCGCTGGCTTCCCCAGGTCTGCTGGTGCACGAGGTCGTTGGCGTAGTAGCCCACCGTCCCGTGACCGGGCAGCGTGGTGGTGCGGCCGAGGCTGTCGTAGACGTGGCCGCTGTCGACCAGGCGGTCGGCACTGTCGTAGGAGTGGTTGGTGGTGGTTCCGCCGGTGGCCGGGCAGTCTGCCCCGGGGGTGGACGACACCGTGTTCAGAGAGGTGCGGTTGCTGCGGCCGTCGAAGGCGTAGGTGCGCTTGGTGCAGACGGTGTCCGCGGTGTCCTCGACGGTGGTCAGGCGGCCGGTGCCGTCGTACCGGTACTTCTGGCTCGACCAGCCGGCGTGGCTGGTGACCTGGCCGTGGACGGACTCCGTCACGGTGTCGGAGTAGACGACGGCGGAGTCGCTGTCGCGGGTGTAGGTACGGCGGGTGGTGGCTCCGGCGGTGTCCTCCGCGGTGGTGACGGTGTAGCCGCCGGGCAGCTTCTCGCTGCTGACCGATCCGTCCGCGTCGTACGTGGCCTGGAAGACACCGGCGACGGAGTCGGTGGCCTTGGTGGCCAGACCCCGCGGCTCGGCGGCGTGGTCGTAGGTGTAGGCGGTGGTCGACGGTGTGTTGTCGGTGGCCTTGACGGGGCGGTTGAGCAGGTCGTACTCGGTCGTGGTCGTGCCGCCGTCGGCGTCCGTGTACGAGGTCTGGCGGCCGAGCTTGTCGTACGCCTTGGTGATGGTGCCGCCGGTCGGGGAGGTCGTCCTGACCGGGCGGCCGGTGTCCGGGTCGTACTCGGTGATGACTTCGGGGACCGCCTGGCCGAGACCACCGGTCAGGGTGGTCTTCGTCGGGCGGTTGGCGCTGTCGTAGGTGGTCGTGGTGGTCCGGGTGGTGCCGTTGGCGGTCTCGGTCACCTTGACCGGGTGGCCCCACCAGTCGTACTCGGTGGTGCTGGTCGGCAGGTTCGCCGGGTTGGTGCCGCCGCCGGTGATCGCGCCGGCCGGTCCCGTGGAGCAGAGCAGGTCGGCCCACTCGGGGCGGCCCTGGCAGGTGCCGGTGCCGGTGGCGGACCAGTAGGTGGTCACCCTGGTCGCCGCGTCGGAGCCGGACGCGCCCGGCGGCAGCTGCTTGGTGACGCGGCCCTGGGCGTCGTACTCGGTGGTCTCGGTGATCGCGAGCCCGCCCGAGTCCTTGATCCGCTGGACGGGAAGGCCCTTGGCCCAGTCGAACAGGGTCTGTGCCGCACGGGCCTCGCCGAGGACGGTCGGGTGCTCACGTACCTGGGCGCCCGTCGTGACCTTGGTGACCTGGTTCTTGATCTTGGCGGTGCCGTCGGTGGGGCGGCCCGCGTCGTACTCGTTGACCGTCCAGGTGCGGGCCGTCACCGCGGTGTCGGCCGGGACGAGGACGGTGCTGCCGGACTTGAGGTCCGAGGTCAGCTCGATCCGCCGCAGCGGTCCGAGCTCCTCCAGCTCACGTGTGCCGGTGTCGTTGTGGACCGAAACCGTGGACAGGAGCGCCGCGCGCTCGGCCGTGCCGGTCTGGGCGATGCCCAGGTCCGCCTGTACGGCCAGGTCGGCCGCGCTCAGGCCCAGAGCGACGGCGCGGTTCGCGGCCGACAGCTCCCGCACGGTGTTGCCGAAGCGGTCGTACTCGGTGGTGCTGATGTACCCGCCGGGCGTCGCGGAGTTGACCGAGCGGCCGGAGACGCCGAGGTACATGACGTTGGCGCGCTGGTAGGCGGCGGCCGTCAGGGCCGCGCCGTCGTGCGCCGCCGGGACCGAGTCGGCCGGGAAGACCGCCGTCGCGTCGGTCGGGGCGTCCGTCTGGCTCCACGCCTTCACGTCCGCCGCACCCATGGCGTAGGGGGCGCCCGTGCCGGTGAGCGGGACGCCGTAGACGACCGAGGTGGTGGCCGTGCCCTCGCTGACGTCCGCGGTGCCCTGCTTCAGGCCGGAGCGGGAGGCCTTGAGCAGCATGCCCTCACCGGCGGTGGCGGCGTTGCCCGCCTTGCCGTAGGTGAAGTTCCACGGCAGATCGCCGCCGTTGCGGACCAGGTTCAGGCGGCCGTCGGTGTCGTACCCGTACTCGGTGAAGGTGCCGGTGCCGATCGCGTCGTGCCAGGTCCCGCGCAGCCGGCCGGAGTCGTCGTACTGGTACCACTGCAGGGCGCGGCTGGTCGCGGTGGCCGCTCCCGGCTCCGTGGACCAGAGGAGGATCTCCTTGACCTGGTTGGTGAAGTCGCCGTAGGTGCCCGGTCCGGCGGTGGTGGCGGTGGCGTAGACGAATTCCAGCGACCGGCAGCCCTTGGTGGACGGCGTCGCGGTGCAGGTGGCGGCCGAAGCCGCCGAGGTCGGGGCGATGATCCGCTTGGGGCGGGCCAGCGCCTTGCCGGCCACGGTCACGGTCTCGGAGACCACCGTGGTGGCGGTGTTGGCCAGTCCGTCCAGCAGCGTCGAGGAGACCTGCCAGGTCGTGGCGGCCGGGTCCGGCTTGGTGAACTGGGTGACCGTACCGTCGGTGTCCGAGAGCGTGAACGAGCCGCTCACGGTGCCCGTGAGGGTCAGGTCCTCGGAGCCGGGCTCCGGGATCCAGCCGGTGCGCGCCGCGTTGGCGGCGAAGTGGATCGCCTCGCCTTCCGAGAGCACCACGTCGACCGCGGTGTCGGAGATCCGCCGGATGTGGGAGTAGTCCGAATCGGTGGCCTCGGCCACGGTTCCGGAAGCCCACTCCTTGCCGAAGATCGCGGCCTGGCCCTCCTGCTTGGCGCCCTTGTCGGGGGTACGGGAGGAAACGCTGCGCGACACCGACATTCCGAAGGCCGAGGCGTCGGTGGCCGACAGGGTGTAGTCGCCCGTCAGGAGGTTGACCGAACCGGGGCCCACCTCGTCGGTGGCCGCACCGGCCGCGTTCCGGTCGACGATGACGGCCAGTGGCTCGGTGGCGCCGGTGGCGGAGTTCGGGCCGGTGAAGTCGGCCTTGATCTGGACGGTGCCGTCCGGGTCGACGGTATCGGTGGCGTTCCACACCAGGGGCGTGTTCCTGCCGCCCGTCATCGGAACCGGCCACGAGGTGAGCGGGGTGCCGCCGGAGCTCACGTGGCCTGCCGGGATCTGCACCCAGGCGTCGGCCTCGGAGCGGCGCCAGGAGAAGGAGACACTGTCGTACTTGGTGCCGTCCGCCTCGGCGGCCAGGGCGAGGCGGCGGGCCGTTCGCTCACCCTGGGCGGGCTGGACGAACCCGCCGGGGCCGGCGTGGAAGGGGTAGTCGATCGCCTCGGACTTGTTGTCCGCCTTGTCGACGGAGCGCACCTGGAGGGTGTGCGTGCCGTCCTTGGCCGGGGCGATGGAGAGGGCCTTGGCGCCGGCGGCGCCGCCGGTGGCGACCTTGGTCCAGTTCACGCCGTCGAGGGACCACTCGAGCCAGTTGTGGTCCGCGGCGGGCGGGGTCACCGTGAACGTGCCCGCCTGGCCCGCTCCCTTGACCCAGGCGTTCGACGGGTAGTCCGTCGACGTGATGGCTGTCGGAGAGGAGGGGGCGGCGGTGTCTACGGTGAAGGTCTTCCAGGCCGACCAGCCCAGGTTGTAGTGCGTGCCGTCATACGGCGAGGTGCGGAACTTGTACGTCTTGCCGTTCGTGAGCACTCCGGCCGGGACGGTCACCGAGGCGACCTGGCCCGATGCCACCCACGGCGAGACGATGACGTTCCCGACCTGGGTGTCCGTCGCCGAGTCGAAGATCTGGAAGGTGCCGTTGACCTTGTCGCCGTTGGCGTCGACGAACGTGTCGCGCAGGGTCGGTGTCACGGTGTTGACCGTGTAGGCGCCGCCGTAGGAGAAGTACGGCGGGCCGGCCTCCTGCTTGGTGCCGGTCTTGGGGCGGTAGTTATAGGTGACGACCAGCTTGGGAGGGTTCGCGGCGGCATTCGCGGAATTGACCCGCTTCCACTGTGCGGTCACCGCCTCCGAGGAGGCCCGCAGGCCCATGCTGGAGTACGTCCACTTGTTGCTCGCCCAGTGCTGGACCAGGCTGGTGACGTCCGCGTTGATCCAGCCGTCCGCGGTACAGGCGGCATTGCCCTTGGTCTCGGTGGAGGTGGCGTACTTGGTCACCATCGCGGGCTGGTTCGTCCACCGGGAGGCGGTGGTGGGGCCGTTCGATGTCCACACCTCCCACGGCTGGGCGGTGCACGCGGTGTTCCCGGAGTGGAAGTTCCACAGGCTGAGCTTGGCGTCCGAGACCAGCGCGTCCGCGACCGGAGCGGTGTTCCAGGTGATGAAGGAGCGCGCCGTACGCGGGGTTCCGTCACCGTTGGTGGTGCCGGGGTTGCCGAGGTCCAGCTCGGTGTCGGCCGACCAGTCGACCGTCTCGCCCTGCTGGACGTAGGTGTCGAACAGGTTGCCCAGCGAGGAGGTCGACGGGTCGACCGTGACCGGGTACCGCGTGTGCGGATCGGCGAGGAATCCCGCGTCCGGGGTGATGACCAGGTCGACGCCGTCCTTGGTCTTCAGGACCTTCAGGGCGACCTTCGACCGGTGGCTGTGCTCACCCGAGACGGGATCGACCGTCGCGTCCCACATCACCGGAGCCGGCATGGTGGCCGACTTCTCCGACTTCTTGTCGGTGAACAGAACGCTGCCGTCGGCCTGCTGCTCGACCTTCAGCCCCTTGGTCTTCAGCGGCATCGTGTACGAGAAGCCCTCGGCGGCGGGCTTCGCCTTGATCTCCACGAACTGCTCGAAACCGGTACGGGTCGCCTCGACCACCACGTCGGCGCCCGGCACGGCGTTCACGTACGCGGCGCGGGTGCCGTCGATCTGCGGCGCGGGCAGTCCGCCCCGCCACTGGAGGGTGATCTGCTCCTCCCCCTCGCCCAGCGTCACCAGATCGGTCGCGGGGGCGGACTGGGCCGCCTTGAGCGAGGCGCTGGGGAGTCCGGCCTTGCCGGACAGCTTCAGACCGCGCGGGTGGGCCTTCGAGGCCACCGAACCGTCCGCGGCGGCGGCGAGGGCGACGTCGACCGTTCGCCACTCGCCGGTGAGCCTGTCCTGGAAGCGGATGGGTCCGGCGCTCAGCTCCGTGGTGAGCGAGCCGTTCTTGTTCACCCACGTCGTGGAGGTCTCGGTACGCTCGGACAGGGCCTCGACCTGCTTGCCCGACAGCCGTGCGGCCACGCGAGCCGACGGGATGTCGGCGGCCTGTGTGACCGCCTCGGGCTTCGCCTCACCGGGCTGCCTGTTCTCCGCGGCGATGGCCGCGCTGGTGCCGTCCATCAAGGCGACCGCCATGACCAGGGCGATGGATCCCGCGACATGGCGCAGACTCCGCCCCGACCACAGCCTCCCGCGTTCCTCTGCGGGATCGGACTGAATAGCCGTCATTGCCCCTCGCTTGCATCGATTTCACGCCACTTGAGCGGCGCGAATGGAACGTAGCGAGGAGCGAAAGAGAGGTAATCGGGCCGAGATCACGCAAGACGGAATCTCCAATTCCGGAATGTTGATGTGACCTGCATCACTCCTTCCCGTGGGGCCGCCGCGGGTCGCTCGAGGTCAGGAGTGGAGCTGAGCAAGGGCGCCGGTCAGCGCGGCGGCGGGGGTGAGAACTGCGGCGACGGGTCCGGCATCCGCCCGGTCCGGCCGTTGTGAGAGGGTCGGGCCCGGTTCGGGGCGGCCGGCCGGGACCGGGGCCGCGAGGAGGGCAGTGTGGGAGGCAGCACGACCACGACCACGGCAGTGGTGCTGGTGGCGGACGACGACGCCGCCATCCGGCGCTCGCTGGAACGCGGGCTGCGGCTGAGCGGTTTCACCGTGGTCCTCGCCGAGGACGGGCCCGGCGCCCTCGCCGCGCTCGCCGCACGAACCCCCGACGTCCTCGTCCTGGACGTGTCCATGCCGGGAGTGACCGGTACGGAGGTGTGCCGGAGCCTGCGGGAGCGCGGGGACGAGACCCCCGTCCTGATGCTGTCGGCCCTGGACGAACTGGCCGACCGGGTCGCCGGACTCCAGGCCGGCGCCGACGACTACCTCGTCAAACCCTTCGCACTGGAGGAGCTGGTGCTGCGGCTGCACGCCCTGCTGCGGCGCAGCCCGGCGCGCAGCGCGCAGGGCGTGCTGCGCGCCGGACCGCTGGAGGTGGACCAGGCGACACGCCAGGTGCGCCACGGCGGGGCCGAGGTCCACCTCACCCGGCGGGAGTTCGAGCTGCTGGCCACCCTGGTGCGCAACGCGGGCATCGTCTTGACCCGGGACCAGCTGCTGGACCGCGTGTGGGGCTACGACTTCGAGGTGCGCACCGACGCCGTCGACACCTTCGTCAGCTACCTGCGCCGCAAGCTGGAGGAGGGCGGACGCCCCCGACTGATCCACACGGTGCGCGGGGTCGGCTTCGTGCTGCGCGTGCCCGACGGGAGGAGCGGATCGTGAAACTCGCCACCCGGATCGCTCTCTCGGTCACCGTGGTCATGCCCCTGCTGGTGCTGGCCGCGGGCCTGCTGGTGCTCGGGCTCGTCGGCCGCGACCTGCGCCAGCAGCAGGACGTATGGCTCCAGGACCGGGCCTTGGCCGTCCTGCCCGACGTACGGGCCCTGCTCGCCGCCGACCGCAACGGCCGGCCGAAGGCGGAGCAGAACCAGCAGCGCAAGGTGCTCGGCGACGTCCTCGACGCCGGGATCCGCGTGCGGAGCGCGGACGGGGCGACCGTCCTGGAGGGCGGACCGCAGCCCGCCGAGGCGGTGCGGCTGCCCGAACAGACCCCGGACGGCCCGGTCACGGTCCGCGCCAAGGGCCACGCCTGGCGGGTGCTGAGCGTGCCCGTGACCGGCCCCGCGCCCGGAAGCCTGTGGATCCACACCCCGGCCTCGGCCACCGACCCGCAGCTCGCCGCCGTGCAGCGCCGGGTGCTGCTGGTGGCCCTGCTGGCCGCCCCGGTCTCCGGGCTCCTCGCGTACGGGCTGGCGGGGCGCGCCACCGCCTCCGTACGGCGGCTGAGCCGCCGGGCCGCCGAACTCGACCCGGCGGCCGGAGCCGCGGCCTTCGTCGGCACGCCGGCGAACATCGCCGAGGTGGACGAACTGTCCGCGGCGATCGGCCAGCTCCTCGCCCGCTACGACGAGCAGGCGGCCCGGACCGCGCAGGCGCTGAACACCGCCCGCTCCTTCTCCTCCGCCGCCTCACACGAACTGCGTACACCGCTGATGAGCATGCAGACCGACCTGGACGTACTCGCCGCCCACCCCGACCTCTCCCCCGGTGAACGGGCCGAGGTGGTGCGGGACCTGCGCAGCGACCACGCCCGGCTGCTCGAGCTGCTGACGGCGCTGCGGATGCTCGCGCTCGGCGACCTGGTGGAGGCGTCCGCGTTCGTGCCGCTCGACCTGTGCGAGCTGGTGGACGCGGCCGCCGGGGAGGCCGCGCGCCGGAACGGCGAGGCGGAGCTGGACGTGGAGCTGCCGGCGGAACTGAGGGTCGTCGGCTGGGACTCCGGGCTGAAGATCATGCTCGCCAATCTGCTGCGCAACGCGGTGGTGCACGGCCACCGGCCGGACGAGCCGCCTCGGATCGCGGTCCGGCTGCGCGCCCAGGGCGCTTTCGCCGTGCTCACCGTGGCCGACGAGGGGCCCGGCGTGCCGCCCGCCGAACGCGAGGCCGTCTTCCGGCGGTTCCACCACCGGGCCGGCAGCCCGGGCTCCGGCCTCGGGCTCACGCTGGTGGCTCAGCAGGTCGCACTGCACCGGGGCACGGTCACCCTCGGCGACGCCCCGGGCGGGACGGGGGCGCGCTTCGAGGTGCGCCTGCCGCTGGCCTCGACGGACGAGCCGACGCTGCGGCTGCCGGCACGACGCGACTGGATCTCCCGGGGCAACTGAGCTGGCGCCGGCCCGGGGTGCGGATCCGCGGTCGAGCGGCGGGGGGCGGGGGGCGGGGGGCGGCAGGTCGGGCGGTCACAAGGAATCCACAAAAACGCTCCCTAGCGTCCTGCTCGGCCGGCACGCCCACGCACCGGCCCGTCGCACGAAGGGATACCACCATGCTCGCGAACCGTAGGACCGCCGCTGCGATCGGCGCCGTCGCCCTGGCCGGCGCACTGCTGTCCGCCGGCCCCGCGCAGGCCGACAGTGCCTCGCCGAGCCCCGCCGGACCGGCGAAGTCCGCGCCGAAGGGCGACGGCGCGAAGGCGGTCTGCAAGCGCCTGCCGAAGACCGAGACCCGGATCAGCGCCGCCCTCGCCCGGCTGAACGGCGACGCCACCGTCTCGGGCTCGATCGCCCGGATCGAGCAGCGCGTCGCCGAAGCCAAGAGCGCCGGCCACACCGAGATCCACACGTACCTCAACGACCGCCTGACCTTCCGCAAGAGCCTGGTGCCCACCCTGCAGAAGCGCCAGGCGGACCTGAAGGCCGTCTCCACCTGGTGCACCGCGCAGGGGTCCAAGTGAGCCCCACCCGCCGCGGCGCCACCGCGCTCACCGCCCTGGCCGCGGGAGCGGTCCTGCTTCTGACCGGCTGCGGGGGTGGCGCGGACGCCCAACCCAAGGCGGAGCAGTCGGCGGGCGCCGACGGCCAGGCCGAGGACATGCGGGCGAAGCTGGACGCCGCCGACAGCGCGGCCTCGCAGGCGGAGGCGGACGCCTCGCAGGACAACTGACCGGCCCCGTACCTCGACGGCCCGCCCGGCACCCCGGGGCGGGCCGTCGCCGCGTGCTCGGAGGCGGCGGCGAAACAGGCTTTGCGGAAGATCGTATTCAGCCGTGCCGGAGCCTGTTGGTCCCTACGATCGCTTGCCGGCTCTGCAAAACGCCATCACCACGGAGGGGAACCATGTCAGGAATTTCACGGCGCTCACTGCTGGGGTACTCCGGAACAGCCGCAGCGGGAGCGGTACTCGCCTCCGCCGGCTCGGCCGCGGCGACGGACGCCATGGACGCCAAGACCGAGAACGCCGGGGCCACCGGAACCGACGCGACGCGGGGAACCCAGGCCGCGACCGCCTTCCCCTCGGGGACCCAGTTCAAAGGAAGAGCCGCCGTCCCCGGCGTCGGCGGAGAACTGGTGATCACCTTCAGCGTATCGACCGTGGACGCCCCGGCCTCGTACGACGTACCGCCCATCGACATAGCCAACGCCCTGACCAAGCTCGCCGAGGCCCACGGCTGGTCACCCATCACCTTCTACGGCACGCCCGCGCCGGCCCCGCTCACCCCCTGACCAACGCGCCGGGGCGGACGGGTCCCATGCCCGGGCGCCCCGGCGCACAGCCACCTGAACCACAGCCTGCGGCGTGCGGCCAGGTGGATGGCAGCGCGCGCGCTCGGTCAAGCAGCGTCGATGCTGTCGAGCAGCGCCCGAGCCTCGGCGGTGCGGCGATGGTCCGGGCCGAAGGCTGCAAGGCAGGCGTCGCGGGCGGCCGCGGCCCGGGGGCGGGCCTCGCTACCGCGGCCCAGCCCCAGGAGGGCATTGGCCACGGCCAGTTCGACGGCACCGGTCTCCGAGCGGCACTCCTCCTCGGGCAGGCTGCGGCGCAGCTCGTCGGCACCCTCCGCCTCGGCGAGAGCCGCCTCGTGGCGGGCCTGGCCGTTGAGGCTGCGGGCCAGGCCGAGCCGCAGGACCAGGGTGAGCCGGTCCGGTACGTGACGGGCGGCGAGGGCCTTGCAGGCGAGCGCCTCGGCCTCCGGGTGACGTCCCTGCGCGTTGAGCGCGAAGATCAGTCCATTGCCGGCGGCCGCCGCTACGAGCGCCATCTCCGGCTCCGTACCGCGGGTCGCGGCCCGCACGACGGCCGCGCACTCCGCCTCGGCTTCAGTGTGCCGGGCGAGCGCGGTCAGCACCTGGGCTCGGTCCGAGCGCAGTTTCAGGGTCTGCGGGTGTTCGGCGCCGAAGATCCTGCCGAGGACCGGCAGCGCCGCGTCGCACGCGGCGAGGGCCTCGGCGTGGCGGCCCTGGGCGCCCGTCGCGAGCGCGACGATGTTCAGGGCCAGCGGTGCGTACGGATCGTCGCGCGACCGGGACCGCGCCGCGGCAACGGCGCGGGCCTCGGCCTCCGCCTCGGCATAGCGTCCGGCCCGGTACAGGGCCGTGGCTTGGGCCAAGGGGGAACTCGTAGTCCTCCCGGTGTCATGTCGGCTCCGCGGCCGGAAGAATTTCATGCCTGGAGCATACGGATGCCACGCACAGCCGTTCGGAGGATGCGGGGCGTCCGTCGGGCGTAGCTGTCACGGAGGCGCGACGGCTCTGGACATCCTCGCCGACGTGACCGGGATGCACCGCCACACGGCGCTCCGCCGGGTCGCCTACGCCGGACGCGACTGGGCCGAGTACCGCGCGGCCCGGGCCGAGGGCCTGAAGCAACCACCCGGGGTTGGCGGTTGCCGGTGACGGCCACGATTCGTGCGTCGGCTGAGTTGATCGATAAGGTGCCAGATCACGACCGCACCCCGTTCGACCCGCGGGCCGGTCAGGGCTCTGCCGCAGTTGGTGGCAACTCCACGGCTGCCGTGCTGATCTCTGCCTGCCCGGGCCCTGGGATACGGGGGCGGTCCTCACGGCGGGCAGTCGGGCCCCGGCCGAAGGGTCAGGAGGAACGAGTGGCACGGATCATCGCCGAAGTCTCACGGACGTTCAACGAGTTTCTGCTCTTGCCGAACCGGACTCGGACCGACTGCTCGGCTGCGACAGTCGACTTGCGCACGCCCCTGGTGCGGCACATCGTGGGCGAGGCGTCGGCGATCGAGCTGCAGTCCCCGTTCACGTCCGCGATCATGCAGGCGGTCAGCACACCCGATCTCGCGATCGCGCTCGCGCGAAACGGTGGTTTCAGCTTCCTGCACCACAATCAGCCGATCCAGGACCAGGCTGCGGCGGTCCGCCAGGTGAAGAACTTCAAGGCCGGGTTCGTCACCAGCGATACCAACGTCCGCCCCGACGACAGCCTGAGCCTCCTGGTCGATGTCATGCGCCGCACCAGTCACAGCACCGCTGCGGTCACCCACGACGGGACCGCCACCGGCCGCCTGCTCGGCCTGGTGACCTCGCGGGACTTCCATCCCCAACGTCATGGTCTGGACGGACCGGTCAGTAGCCGGATGACCGCTATCGCCGACCTGGCCCATGCCGGGCCCGACATCACCCTTTCCGAGGCCAACGCGCGGCTGTGGGACGAACGGCTGGACTGCCTCCCGGTGCTGGATACCGAGGGTCACCTGCAGCATCTGGTGTTCCGTTCCGACTACGCGGACAACAAGCGCTTCCCGAATCAGGTCGTGGACGCTGCCAAGCGTCTGCGTGTGGGCGCAGGTATCAACACCCACGACTATCAGGAGCGCGTCCCGGCCCTGCTGGAGGCAGGCGCGGACGCGTTGTGCTTCGACTCGTCCGACGGCTACAGCGACTGGCAGGCGCAGGCTCTGTCCTGGGTGAAGAAGCACTATCCGGAGATCCCGGTCGGCGGCGGCAACGTGGTCGACGGCGAGGCGTTCACCTTTCTCGCCGAGGCGGGAGCGGACTTCGTCAAGGTCGGGGTGGGTGGCGGCTCCATCTGCATCACTCGGGACCAGAAGGGCATCGGCCGCGGCCAGGCCAGCGCCGTGCTGGACGTGGCGGCAGCCCGGGACGCCTTCCTCGAACGCACCGGGGAGTACGTGCCGATCTGCTCCGATGGCGGGCTGGTGCACGACTACCACGTGGCCCTGGCGCTGGCGATGGGGGCCGATTTCGTCATGATGGGGCGCTACTTCGCACGTTTCGACCAGGCGGCCGGCGCGAAGCTGCCCACCCGTGACGGCTTCGTGAAGGAGTACTGGGGTGAGGGCTCGAACCGGGCCCGCAACTGGCAGCGCTACGGCCAGGGAGGCCAGGGGCTGGTCTTCGAGGAAGGCGTGGACGGCTACGTCCCCTACGCGGGCGACCTCAACGAAGGGCTCGCCCTGACCATGGCCAAGCTCAAGACCACGATGGTCTCCTGCGGCTCCACCACCCTGCCGGAGTTCCGGTCCACGGCCCGGCTGACCCTCGTTTCGGACCAGAGCTTCCAGGAGAGCCACGCGAACGTCACCCTGCGGGACACCCCGGCGACGGTCTCCTGACAAACTTCTGGGTCCCGAGGTGAGGACTACTGGTCGGAGGGGAACAGTGCATGGTCGGAATAACCCCCTCCCGCCAGTAGTGCCGGCGCTTCGTCCCGGCTGCTGCCCCGAGCCCGAGAGCGGACAGCACCTGGTCCACGGCCACGAGTTCAGGACCGCCGGGACGTGGACTTCGCCGCCTGGGCCAGTGCACTCGCCGAACGCCTCGGCCGGGCCCACGACGTGGTCCCCGCCGACCCCGGCGGGCTGATCGGCACAGCCCGGTTCCGCCGCACCCTTGCCTGACACATCGCCCGGCGCCGAGGCGTGCTCGTCGCTCTCCCGATTCAGTACGGCCATCTGCGCACAGCGGGTCAGTGCCGACTCACTTCACCGTCCATGAGCCCGCGGCATGACGCCTGCCACCGACGAACGGGGCCGCATCCGCGCGGCGTGGACCGCATCCTGAACGACACCGCGAACGGTTCCACGGGCGCTCGTCGGGGCCCCTCACCAGGCTCAGACGGAGACTCCGCTCATTGACGTCGCTGGCCAAGGACACAGAACTCGTTACCTTCGGGGTCCGCCAAAACAACCCAAGGTTGATCACCCTGGCCAATATCAACACGTCGTGCACCATGAGCCACAAGACGAGTCACCTCGGCGTCCTGATCATCAGGCCTCAAGTCGAGATGCAGTCGGTTCTTCACCGTCTTGCTTCCCTCATCCCGGCCGAAGAGCAACCCCGGCAGGCGATCCGGCTCCGGGCGGATCTCGAACTCCTCAGCAGAGGAGTTGACCACAACCCAACCAAGAGCCACAGCCCACCACTGCCCCAAAGCCACCGGATCTACCGAGTCAACAACTACCTGCTCCCATTCCAAGGCCATCCGCCGAGCCTAATCTGCCAGGGCTTCAGAAACAGGCGCTGAACTTGCCGTTCAACCTCCGGCGTCCGGCGAGGCGGGTTCGTTTCCGACGGCGATGGTTACTCGGGCGGTCCACGACCCGGGCTCCCGGGGTGGATCCCAGTTCACCTCGACGTCGGTGCCGTGGAAGTCGCGGGCGAGTCCCGTCACCATTGTCGCCGCAGCCGCTCGCGCGTCTTGTGGGTCGGTGTGGATCGGCACGTCCAGGCGCCCGCAGAGCATTCCGCCTTCCATGGTGAGGACGCTGTGGCGCCACCCGTCTGGCGCTGCGTTCGACGCCTGATCTGGACATAGGTCCGCCCGAAATCCATGCAGGCCGCTACCCAACTACCGTTGCTCCACATGACAGTCACCGAGATGGACATCACCGAGGACTTGATCCGAGATCTGCTGCGCGAGCAGCACCCCGACCTGGCGGATCGCCCCCTGAGGCTCGGAGCGCTCGGCTGGGACAATCAAGTGTGGCGGCTCGGCGAGGACCTCGCCGTCCGGTTGCCCTGGGCGACGCAGTCCGCGGACGCGCTGCTGCGCAAGGAACACGCCTGGCTGCCCCTCCTCGCCCCGCACCTTCCTCTGCGGATCCCCGTCCCCCAGCGTCTTGGTGAGCCCTCCGAACGGTTTCCGCGGCCCTGGCTCGTCACCACCTGGGTCCCGGGCGAGCCCGCCGACCGCGCCCCCGCTACGCGCGCCGCGGAGGCGGCCGTCACCCTGGCCGACTTCCTGACCGCCCTCCACCGCCCCGCCCCCGACGGGGCGCCCGCGGGCCGAGACCGCGGTGGCCCGCTGGCCGACACCGCCGAACACTTCACCCAAGGGCTCGCCTCGGCCACCGAACTGGGGCTGATTCGCGACCCGGACGCCGTCCGCGCGGTCTGGGAAGACGCCGCCGCCGCGCCGGATTGGGCAGGCCCAGGACTCTGGCTGCACGGCGACTTGCATCCGGCCAACATCCTGACCACGAATGGCACCTTCTCCGGCGTGATCGACTTCGGCGACCTCTTCGCCGGCGACCCAGCCTGCGACCTCGCCGCCGCCTGGATCCTGCTGCCGGACGGCGCCATCGACCACTTCCACGAGGCCTACCGGCCAAGCCCGGACGCCGCGACCCTACGCCGCGCCCGCGGCTGGGCGGTGCTGCGCGCCCTCGCCGGCATCCACATCGGAGACGCCGGCGTCCACGGCCGCCCCGGGGGCAAGCCCACCTGGGGCCCACCCGCCCACGCCGCACTGCAACGCCTCACCGCAACGGTCCACCAGACTTGACAAAGAACGCGCGGCGCACGGCGCCAGAACGTGCTGTCTGGGCAGCATCGACTCTGGGATGCCCGTCGGGGTCGACTATCCCTCTTCGCCGTAGTCGTCACGGAAGACCGGTCAGAACCCCGTAGTTGGCCGACGCGCTTCCGGGCGGCCGGCAGGGCGCGGGCACGCGTGGGCCCGGCCCGGATCGGCGTGTTCCGGGCCGGGCCGTGGTTCGGCGAGCGGTCGGCTCGCGACGCCGGCGAGGCCTCCGGGTTCGCAGGCGCCGTCCTGGTGGCGGGGATGACGCCGAGCCGGTTGGTCGCGTTGATCAGGACAATCAGGGAGACCAGTGCCGCCGCCCTGCTGGGCTGAGCGTCCCGGCTTCAGACCGCCGCCGAGTCTCCGGCCAACGTCGGCCGCGCGCTCCGGGCGGCCTGCTCAGGCTGCGCGGGCGACGCGGCCTGAAGGTGCTGGGCGGCCTCGGTGGCGGTGTAGGAGGAGGCAAAGGTGAACGCGCGGGGGGACGGCCCGTGCGCCCGCAGGTCCGCCAGCCGCTCCAGGGCCTCGCCGACGGTCGGGAGGTGACCGGCGGGGACCCACCAGAGCACCAGGTGGGCCTCGACGTGCCGTTCGAACCATTCGCGGCGCCGCCGCATCACCTCCAGGTGCCCGCTGCGGTAGGCGAAGTCCCACAGAGCCTCCTGGGTCTCCCACACCGACAGGTTGACGATGACCGCCTCGCCCGCCGGGCGCAGGCCGGTGGCGTCGGCCGCCCCCTCCTCCACGAGCCGCCACACGAAGCCGGGCGCGCCGTCGGCGGCGGCGTTGACCGGATCGAGCATCTCGACGAACGGCGCGATGCGCGGGTCGTCGAAGGGGTGGCTGAGCGTGGCGACGTTGAGCTGGGCAAGGTGGGCGGCATGCGCGGATGCGGTCATGGCCTCATCCCAGCACGGCCCCCTTTTCTATGTCAATGAATATTGTTTTTAGAAGTCTCGACCACTACGCAGCAACACTCCCCCGGTCTGGCGTCCATGCGAGCGCGGACGGGACCGTCCGCACCGAGCAGCCCCTCCAGCAGCGCGAGATTCATGCCGCAGACGAGCGGCGGGAAGCGTTCGGCGACGGCATGAAAGGGGCAGTTGCGCATACGGACGACGCGTCCGGCCTCCCCGGTCGCCCCCTCGGCGCCTTCGGCGTCCCGGACACCCTCGGTGGCGTCTTGGACGCCCTCGACACCCTCGACGCCCTCCAGGTGCGGTTCATAGCCGCGGGCGGCCAGCATCTCCATGGCCTCCTCGAGGCCGCCACAGGGCGCCGCCGAGCCGCGCAGGGCCTCACCCCGACGGCGCGCCGCCGCGCAGAGCCCGGCGTCGAGCCCGGCCTGCTCGGCGGCCTCGGCGAGCAGCTCGGCGGCGGTGCGGTAGTCGCGGGCGGGCAGCGACACCGACCGCTCGGCCCGCGCCCGCGTGTACACCTTGGCGGGACGGCCCGCCCCCGGCCCCGAGCGGCCCGTCAGGCGGCGGCTACCGCTCTCCAGCAGTCCGGCCTCGGTCAGCCTGTCCAGATGGTGCGCAGCGAGCGTGCGCGCCACCCCGACCGCCTCGGCGGCTTCGTTGCGGCCGACCTCACGGCCCTGTGCCGCCACGTACTCATACAGGCGGCGCCGCACCGGATCCTGCAACACCGCGATCGCATCGATGTCCTTCACATGGCCATTCTAGGAACAACACAGGTTGGAGATAGAAAGGCGGGACCCGCCGCGGCTGGTGCGCCCCGAGGAACGCCCCCAGCCGGTCGGCCGCACCGGGTCCGGCGACGGCGACTGGCCAGCGGTCCCGCCCAGCGGCTTCCCCATGGGAAGCCCCCCAGCCACCCACTGACCGGAGCCACCAAGCCGTAGCCGATCCACGCTCAGTGCGCTCTCTGAGCTCCGTCGCGGACGCCCGTTCCCTGCGCGACGATCACGTCGAGCCGGCTGGGGTGACGGATTCCGTGAGCCACCTGGCTATGCGATGCATCAGGGCAGGGGCGGTGCCTGCTTCCGCGTGGGACTGTGCTGCTTCCACCCAGAGGAACGTGGGAGCGCCCGCCGCCTCCTTGAGGGCGTGGGCCGTTTCGGGCGGGTAGTACGGGTCCCTGTCGCCGTGGATCAGGAGGAGTGGGGTGGGGGCGACCCTTGGGACCGCGTCCAGCGGGGATTCCGTCGCCGGGTTCCACGGGATGGAGGAGAGGCGGGTGCCGGTCGCCAGGCGCATGACGGCGCGGCCGGGGGTCGTCGAAATCAGTCTCTGGACCAGGCGCATCCGCGTGGTTCCCCTGTACTGCCAGCGAGCCGGTGCGCTGATCGATACCGCGGCCTCCAGCAGGTCCGGGTGGGCCGCGGCCAGGCGGATCACACAGGCCGCGCCCATCGAGAAACCCACCGCCGCCACCTTGGCGTAGCCCTCCGCGCGGGCGAACTCCACCGCGGCCGCGAGGTCGTGGACTTCCTCTTCGCCGCCCGTGGACAGGCCCGACGAGCGGCCGTGGCCCCGGAAGTCGAACGCCACCACCGACGCTGTGCGGTTGAGTTCCGCCGCCAGCCGGCGGAAGGCGGACCGACGGTGGCTTCCCGCGAAGCTGTGCGCCATGACGACGCAGAGGTCCGAACCGGCCGGACCACGCAGGTGGGTGGCGTCCAGTCGCTCGCCGTCGCGGGTCAGCAGAGTGACGTTCATCCTGTCCTTCGGTCGGTCAGTCGTGCGGGAGGGGATCCTCTACCCGAGCCGCGCGACGGGCAGCAGGTCCCGTCGCCCGCGTGGCAGGACGGGCCGTGGCGGTGAGCACCGAGCCGTCGAGGCCGCGCAGGACCCGTACATGAAGGGGAGGTTCATCGGCGACACGCGCCGTGAAGCCGTGCGGCGCCGCCGTGCAGACGATGCGGGGCAACCTCAGCTCACCGCCGTCCGGGGCCTGCCCGCCCCATGCCTTGTACACGCTCTCCTTGGCGGAGAAGAGGGCGAGCAGATCGGAGGCGTCGTCGTCAGGGGAGCAGAACAGCCGGGCCGTGCGCGGCCCGAGCACCGGGCGGCTCGCGCCCGTCTCCAGATCGACGCCCACCCCGGCGAACCGCCGACCGGGGCCGACCGCCGCCACCGCCCAGCCGCCGCTGTGGCTCAGCGAGCCCTCGACGGCCGGCGCGAACAGCGGTCGGCAGCCCGCCCGCAGCACGGGCCCGGGCCTGCCACCCAGCGCCGCCACGGCCCGGCGGGCGGCGAGCCGGCCCGCCGCGAATTCGCGGCGCCGGGCCGGGGTGCGGCACTCGAGGTCGAGCAGCGCGCGCTCCCCGGCGAACAGCTCGGCGTGCTCGTCGAGCCGGGCGAAGGCGAGCGTGAGGACTCCCGCGCCCGGGACGTCGATGACATCCGGCCCGGGCACGCCGACCGGGCCGTCTCCGGTGAGGGGATCACCGAAGACGGCCCGGTCCGCTGCGACCGTCAGGTCCAATTGCCCAGGCCCATGGCCGACGAGCCCTCGAAGAGCTGCTCCCGGAGCATCACCCGGCGCACCTTCCACGTCGCCGTGCGCGGGAACTCGTCCCAGCGGATGTGGATCGGCTCCGACATCGTCGGCAGATCCGCGGTGGCCCGTGCCCACGCCTCGGCGGGGACCGGCTCGTCACCCTGGGTGCTGTACACGGGCTGCGGCTTCGAGCCGGCCACGGCCAGCACGATCACCTCGGTGGTCTCCGGCAGCCGGTCGAGGAGCACGTCCTCGATCTCCAGCGCGCTGCCGCCGGGTATCCGGTCGATCTCCCGGTCGATCAGCCGCACCGCACCCCAGCGGTTGATCAGCGCCAGGTCGCCGAGGTTCCACCACTGGCCGTCCCGCTTGTTGTCGTGGCGCTCCTGCTCGCCGACGTACGCGAGACAGCGGCCCGGCGCGGAGAACTGGATCAGGCCGATCTCCCCGCGGCGCACCGGCCGTCCGGTGTCCGGGTCGAGGGCGCGGATCTTGCCGAAGCCCGGGACCGGCCAGCCCAGCACCTGGGTGGGCGGCGGCCGGTGGCCGAGCCGCTTCACCGAGCCGCGCAGGTACGGGCGGATCGCCACGGCACCGGCCTCGGTCTGGCTCCACGACTGCACCCAGACCGGCAGCTTGCGGTCGGTGGCCGCGAGGAAGGTCCGCACGGTACGGGTGTGGATGGCGTCGAAGGAGTTCACGTACACGCGTACGTTCCGGAAGGGCCGCTCGGGGTCGCGCGCCAGCGCCTCCCAGGCGAGGAACGCGTTGGGCAGCGTCTCGACCAGCGTCGGCCGGTGCTCGACCAGCAGCTCGCGCACTCGCGGCGAGAGCGGATCGGACATCATGACCAGCTTGGGCGCGACGGTCGCGAGCGGCAGCAGTCCGGTGATGACGCGCTGGTGGGAGTACGGCTCGCAGAACGCGACCGTGTCGTCCTCGCGCAGCCGGAAGAACGGCCAGCGCTCGGCCTCCACCAGGGCCAGCGAGTACAGCGATTCGGCCGAGTGCAGCACCAGCTTGGGGATGCCGGTGGTGCCGGAGGTGTGGGTGATCACCATGGGCTCGTGGTGCGCGCGCAGCGCCG
The DNA here is from genome assembly GCF_043201995.1 of Streptomyces sp. NPDC048258. Classification (NCBI taxonomy): domain Bacteria; kingdom Bacillati; phylum Actinomycetota; class Actinomycetes; order Kitasatosporales; family Streptomycetaceae; genus Streptomyces; species Streptomyces sp. NPDC048258. The sequence continues at coordinate 110,549 of NZ_JBICZH010000019.1, read as the reverse complement.
GCGCGGGCACCGGGCCGCCGCCGAGCTCCGCGAACACGCGGAGGTCCGGCCGGTCCTGGGGCACCTCGCCCACGCACGCCGTGGCCACGGTCAGTTCGGCGAGGGTGTCCTTGTCGAGCCGCATCCGCTCGACGGTCGCCGCGTCGGTGATCAGATACGGCCGCTCCAGGCGGCCCAGCATCACGGTGATCGTCTCGTGCGCGTGGTTGTTGGTGATCAGCGCGGGCACGGCGCCGATCCGGGCGGCGGCGGAGGCCAGCAGCGCCACGTCCAGGTGGTTCTCCTTGACGACGGCCACCCGGTCCCAGGGCCGCACGCCGAGCGCCACCAGCTTGGTGGCGAGCTCGTCGACGAGGGCCGCCCACTGGCGGTAGCTGCGCTCCTGCGGACCCTCCGGGTCCACGTCGGGGGCCCGGTCGACGATCACCGGGTTGCGCGGGTTGCGCTGCGCGGCGAGGTGCCACACCTCGCCGATCCGCCCGGTGATGGGCACCCGGGAGAACGGCGTGAGGCGCCGCCGGAAGCGGGTCGGCGCGTAGTCCGTGAGGAACTTCGGGAGCGTACGGTCGGAGGATGTCGAGGTCACGTCAGGTCTCGATTCGGAGTCGCGGGGGTGGCAGGGGTGGCACCGGCGGCACTGATGTGGGCGGCCATCGCGTCGAGGGAGCCGATGACCGACTCCTCCACGTCGTCGTCCCAGACATGGCCGAACTCGTCCTCGATCGCGACGAGGAACTCAAGCAGCTTCACGGAGGTCAGACCGAGCCGGCGCAGCGAACCGGGGCCGGTCTCGGTGACCGGCCCCTCCAGCACATCGGCGGCCACACGCTCCAACAGGGCAACGAGGCGTGCGAGGAGGGCCTGCCGGTCTTCCGTCACCGGGGTGCTCATCGGTCCTTCCCTTCGGTCGCGGGGGCGGTCCACGGCGCGGGGAACGTCCCGCCCTCCACCGAGGCGACGAAGCGCGCGACGGCATCCTGGAACGCCTCGGGCTGCTCGAAGTACGGCAGGTGGCCGCACTCCCGGATGATCTCCACCGCCGCGTTCGGCATGATCGCCGCCGTGGCGTCCAGCGTCGACTCGGTCGTGGAGAAGTCGTCGTCACCGGAGAGCAGCAGCGTGGCCGCCTCGATGCCGGTGAGCCGCTCCACCTGGTCGCCGGCGCCGAGCGCCTCGCGCAGGTTGGCGCGCAGCTGGGCCGCCGAGTTGATGGCGAGGAACCGCTCGCGCAGCGCGAGATACGCGCCCGATCCGCCCTCGGCGATCGCCTTGTCGCCGAACACCAGGGGATAGATCAGGTCGAACAGCGCCCGCGGGCCGCCGGCGTCCAGCGCCGCCAGCCAGGACTTGGCGATACGCCGGCGGCGCGAGGAGCCGCGCGGGCTGAACGGCGGACCGACCAGTACCAGACCTGCCACCCGCTCGGGGTAGGCGTTGGCGAAGTCCCGGCAGATCAGTGTGGAGATGGAGGTGCCGACGAGATACGTGCGCTCGATTCCGAGGTCGTCGAGGAGCGACTTCAGGTCCTCGGTGTGCTGCGCGAACTCCGCCGGATGCCCCTCGGACGCGCCCTGGTTGCGCAGGTCGTACGAGAGCAGCCGGTGGTCGCCGACGAGGTTCCCGGTGAAGTTCCGCCAGGCGGTGCTCACCACGTAGATCGTCGACACCAGCGTGACGACCGGTCCCTCGGTGCCTCGCAGCTCGTAGTAGAGCTCGCTGCCGTCCTCGGTGCGGTGCAGCGCCTGCCTGCCGTCGTAGGCGAGGTCCCACGACTCGATGCCCTTGACGTGCATGGTCAGTCTCCTCTCAGCCCGCGGCGGTCCAGGTACCAGCCCATGAAGTCCGCGAGCCGCTCCGGGGGCAGGGGGTGGTCGAGAACGTCGTCGCCGACGAGCTTGTTGACGCTCGCCAGGTCGAAGTCCTTCGAGCCGTGTATGTACGAGCGGTAGAACTCCAGGCGCTCGTCGACGCGTTCGTCGATCAGCGTGAACTCCTCCGCGTCCGTCACGTACACGGGCTTGCGGATGGCCAGCAGCTCGCACAGCACGGACAGCGACTCGCCGACCGTGGGCTGGCGGCAGTTGGCCAGGTGGTAGACGTCCGAGTCGCCGTCGGCGAGACTCACGCCGACCGCCGCCGCCACCACCCGGTCCACGGGGATGAAGTTGATCCGCGCTTCGGCGGCGGCGCGGATCCGCAGCGGCCGGAAGACCAGCATGTCGCCGAGGTGCCGGCGCACTTCGGCGCGCGCGGCGGACAGCCCGTTCACGAAGCCGTACATGCCGGTGAAGCTGGTCGCGGCCAGGGTGCGGCTGTGTCCGATGACGATGCTGGGCCGGAAGATCCGGGTGCGGTCGAAGCCGGCGGCGAGCACCGCCGCCTCCGCCTGGATCTTGCTGTGTTCGTACGCGTTGTTGCTGACGGTGTCCACGGGCACGGGCCGGGCCGGTATCCAGCCGGTCCGCTCGCCCACGACGTACGCGGTGCTCACGTAGTTGAAGCGGGGCGCGTTCAGTGCCTCGGCGAGGCCTATGACGTGTCGCGTGCCGTCGAGGTTGTCGCGCAGGATCTCGTCCTTGCGGCGCTCCTCGAAGTCCAGGGAGGCCGCGGCGTGCCAGACCTCGTCGACGTCCGGCAGCCCGGTGGTGTCCACGCCGCAGCGCTCCTCCGTCACATCGCCGGGCAGCGCCCGGCAACGCGTGGCGATCAGCGGGATCAGTTGCTGCTCGCCGTAGGCCTCGGCCGCCGCGGTGAGCGCGGCCTCGAGCCGCTGCTGCGCGGGGCGGCCCGGCCGTTCCCGAACGACACATGTGATGTCGGCGTCGGTACGGCGCAGCAGTTCCAGGACCAGGGCGCCGCCGACGAAGCCGGTCGCGCCGGTCACCAGGTGGTGTGCGTTCATTCGGCGGCCTCCGTGAGGGACGGCCAGTTCGCGAGGTCGTCGCCGTGGGCGTGGATGAGGGCGAGGGTGACGCGCTCCAGGCCGAAGGCGGTGCACGCGCTGTGCGCGGTGCCCCGGCCCGCGTAGGTGATGCCGAACCGGGCGCCGAGGTGGTCCTTGTGGCAGTTGGCCGAGGCGATGGCCGTGCCCCGGTCGTCGTCGGAAAGCCTGGCGACGAACTCGTACTTCAGGGACTGCTCCAGCTGGCTGGCGCGCATGAACCGCCCGCCGGGACCGAAGAACGGGTCGGTTGCCGACTGCACGTCGACCTTCACTCCGAGCCGCGAGAACAGCGCCTCGCAGCGGGCGATCCACTCGTCCCGCCAGTCGACCGTGGCATCGGCGTCGCCCACCATGACGAACTCACGCATCCGGAAGGAGCGGAAACGCCCGAGTTCGGTGGTCGCCTCGTGCCGGTAGCAGTAGCCGGCCACGTCCGCGTGCACCGACTCGGTCAACTCCCGGTCGGCGAACGACGGATAGACGCTGTAGCAGGCAGCGGGCGCGAGCACCACGCCCGAGGAGGAGGGGCCTTCGGCCGGGGCGGACCCCTCGGCGAGGGCGTGCACGGTGCCCAGCAGGTGCGGGAAGGACTCGGCGTACTCCGCCCGTTCCACCAGCTCCTGCGCGACGACCGGCGGGTACCAGACGGGGCCTGGCGAGGGCACCGCGCCGGCGGTGTTCAGGGCCTGCTGCAGTCCGGCGATCACCTCCTCGAAGCGCGGGGAGAGGCCGAGGGTCCCGGGCAGCCCGGTGGGGGCGGTCCAGCCGCCGTGCGTCCGCTCGTACGCGGTCATGCGTCGATCACACTCCCTCCGAGGAGGAGAAGTTGGGAATTGGACTGGTCCAGACGGGAGTTGGCGATCATCAGCCGCGCCGAGTGGAGGTCCCGCAGATGGCGGGCGACCGAGTACGGACCGGACTCGCTGTAGCCGGCCATGCCGCAGATCTCCAGGGTCTGCTCGACCACCCGCAGGCAGCCGACGGACACCGAGGTCTTCAGGGCGTTGGCCCGTACGGTGATCGGGGTGGGGTCGGTGTCCGGCTCGGCGGTGAACCGGGTGTAGTCCGCGCCGAACTGCCGTACGGAGTCCTGCAGGACACGCAGCGAGGCGTACGCCTGCCCGAGGCGCGGGTCGTCCACGACGGTGCCGGACCTCAGCTGGGCACGGGCGCGGGCACGGGCGAACGACGCGGCGCGGCGCACCGCGTCGGCCGCGATGCCGGTCCACACGCCGGCCCACAGCAGATGCGACAGCGGCACCATGCAGCGGGTCGCGATGTCACCGAACGGCTCGGGCAGCACCTGGGCGGCGGGGACGCGGGCGGTGAGGGAGTGCGGGGGGCTGCAGGTGCCGCGCATGCCCATGGTGTTCCACTCACCGGTCCGGGTGAGCCGTGCCTGCCCCGACCTGACCAGCACCAGCACCTGGTCGGTGGGCGCGGCGTCCGGGCGGGAGCGGGCCGTGACGAGGAAGCTGTCGGCGTAGGCACCGTAGGAGACGGTGGTGGCCTGCTTCTCAAGGAGCAGCTCCTCACCGTCCGGCACCAGCGCGCATCGGCTCTCGCGCAGACTGCCGCCGACACCGGCCTCGGAGGTGATGGAGGCCACCAGCTGCTGTTCGGCGCACGCCTCCCGGAGGTACGCGGCGAGCTCCGGCGACGTGGCGGCCGCGCCCGCGAGGCAGGCGAGCTGCAGCTGGTGCATCGCCCAGACCATCGCGGTGGAACCGCATCCGCCGCCCAGGACGGCGGCCAGCGCGGCGAGTTCGGCCGGGGTGAAGCCGTGGCCGCCGTACTCCTGCGGAGCGGCGGCGGACAGGAGCCGCTCCGCGCGCAGGGCGGCCAGCGGCTCGGCGGGGAACGCGGCGTCGCGGTCCGTGGCGGGCGCGTGCTCGACGAGGACGTCCCGGGCACGCAGCGCGGCCTCGCGTGCTTCGGCGAACGACAGCGCGCAGTCGGTTGCCGTCACCGTTCGGCTCCCGAGGTGGCGCCGGTGATGTCCAGGAGTACGCCGCTGAAGTGGCCGATCGAGCTGAACAGGGCCCGTCCCACGTGCTGTTCCGGGATCTCCACGTCGAGCGCGTCCTCCACGGCGAGCAGGACGCGGACCGAGTGGAGCGAGGTCAGGCCGATCGCGTACAGGTCGGCGTCGCGCTCCACCTCCCGGGCGGCGTCGCCCAGGTCGGAGTGGGCGACGAGCGCCTCGCGGATGACGCGGTCGTACTGCCGTGCGTTGTCGTCCATCAGTTCCTCTTCACTCAGCCTGTGCGGTGAGGGCGGACACCAGCGCGTCCACCGCCACCGTCAGGCGTGTCTCTCTGTCGCCGAGTTCGGCCAGCATGCGCAACAGCCGGGCATGGCCCGTGGCGCCGCCGCCGCTCTCGCGGGACAGGGTGTGCAGCAGGTACCAGCGACGGGAGAGCGACGTGAAGCCCTCCGCGACGACGGCGGCCTCTTCGCCGGTCCGCGCGTCGGCCGCCAGATGCTTGAACAGCTTGCCCAGGTAGAGCCGTTCGGCCGCCACCCCGCTGACGTCGAGCACGCCCGCCGTCCCCGCCTCGCAGGCGGCGAGGTAGCCCTCGAAGGCCGCGCGGTCGGCGCTCCGGTGGGTGAGGGCGTCCTCGCGCACCGCCGTGGCCAGCTCCAGGGCGGTGGCCCTGTGCCGGGGCCCTGAGGTGAGCAGCAGGGTGCGGAAGGAGCCGGCCACCTCGGCGGAGCGCATGCGTCGCCACTCCTCGGCGGAGTACGCCGTGGGCTCGGGCCGGTTCATGGGGTCGCTGATCCACACCCGGTCCCCGTCGTGGGCCAGGAGCAGCACGCAGTGCGCGATGTGCTCCTTGCCCTCGTACGAGGACGGCAGGTGAAAGGCGTCCACGGCGGCCGCCACGGGGTGTTCACCGGCCAGGGACTCGCGCTCGGCGCGCTCGGCCGCGTCCCAGGAGTCGAAGGTGCGGTCGGCGAGGTCCATGTGGTGGACGGCGGCGGCCGCCGCGCTCCAGCGCTCGCTGCCGTCCAGGACCGGACCGCCGCCCCAGGAGAACCCCCAGCTGGTGCAGAGGGTCTCCGCCGCGTGCCCGAGCCTCTTCCAGGAGGCGAGGTTCGCGGCGCACTGCTGGTAGCAGCTGCCGAAGGGCGCGGTGCCGGTGATGGCGGGCGCCAGCTCGAGCAGGCTCACGCCTTGAGCTCCCAGAGCTGGTAATGCGGGTAGTAGCCGACGCGGTCGGCCCCCTTGGCCGCGGCCTCGGCCTCCGTGTCGCGGACCCAGCCGAGCTTCGCCGCGTGCGCGGTGAACGGGCGCTCCTTGAGGAAGGACCGGACGAACACGCGGGCGCCCGGGGTGGCGGTGCGGGTGAGTTGGTCGAAGGTCTGCTCGACGTAGTCGTTCTCGCACCAGTCGAGGACGTTGCTCAGGTTGAAGCCGCTGACCTCGCCGTCGGCCAGACCGCCGAGGAACTCCAACAGGTGCCCGGTCGCCCACTCGATGCGCGGCAGGGCCTCCTTCAGCCGGTCGTTCCGGTCCGCCTCGAGGTACGGCGGCAGGGCGCCGCCTGGCAGGTAGCCGCCGAAGCACCAGCGGTGCATGTAGTAGTTGCCGGTCGGGTCGTCCTCGACCAGACGCTGCTCGATGACGGAGAGCAGGAACTCGGGGAAGGGCGAGCAGTCGAAGATGTCGTGGAAGCTCGCCGGGGTGAAGACGTCCTTCAGCGAGTCCTCGGCGAAGAAGAGCTGGAAGACCGGCAGCAGCTTGGCCGCGATGTCCTCGCCCTTCCACAGCTTGACCCGCTCGGCCCGGTCCGGCTCTGTCATCAGGGTGCGCAGCACGTGGTCGGGCACCGCCTTGTGGATCTCGGCCCGGACCACGCCGACCAGCTGCTCGAACGCACCGATCTGCAACAGGCCATGCTGAAGCGCGAGTTCCCTTGCCGCAGGATCCTCGATGGTGGTTCCAGCGGCCGTCAGCACCTCGTCGAGCAGCGCTGTGCGCCCCTCGGCGGGGGCTTCGTGGACGCCGAGGAGCGTCATCGCCGCGTCGTACGAAAGTCCGCCGAGCACGGCCGACTTGGCGCGGCAGTACGCGGTCTGGGCCGGGCTGATGTCGAGGCCGTAGACCTTCGCCGGCCCGTCGAGCGCCAGGTTGAGGACGTTGTCACCGCCGGAGGCGATGCTGAAGACCGTGTCGGCCGAGCCGGCGCGCAGCCAGGAGCGGATGGGCTGCTCGTCCTCCAGGACCTCGCTGTAGACAGGGGGAAGCGCCGTGATACTGCCGAACGTGCCGTGCAACGCTGAACTCTCCCTCGTTCCATGATCCTTGAAGCTGTCGGGCACCACCTCAACAGCCTGGCCGCCAGAATTCAACGTTCTTTTTGATCAAGTGACCTATGGGTAATCTCACAAACCGTCATCCTGAATAGCGGACGCGGTACTTCCTACTTCCTCATTCGGTGCGCTCCGGGTCGTGCTCTCCCGGCATCAACGGCAGCCCCAGCATGCGCTCGAAGCGCCCGGTGATCTCCCTGATGGTCGCCGAGACCTCGGCATGGTCCCGGCCCAGCAGCATCACCCGGCCGATCGACGCACCCGCCGCGACCTCACTGCCCGGCCCCACACCGAACTGCGCGAAGGTGTCGTACTGGACGAGTGCGTCCCCGTACTCCCCGAGCCACGCCACGTCGAGCCGGTCGGGCAGCACACCCGCGCGGCGGGTGAGCAGCCGCCGGCTCATCGCCACCCCCGCCGTCTCCGGGACCGTGACCGGCGCGCCGCTCAGCAGGTCCAGGTAGGCCGTGTAGATGCTCCGCCCGGTGGCGTGCCGGTAGAGCGCGGGCATCACCCCGCCCATGATGCGGGCGTTCGCCTCCACCAGGACCGGGCCGCGCTCCGTGCGGATCAGCTCCAGATGGAAGATCCCCCGGTCCAGACCGACGGCGCGGCACACCTCCCGCGCGTAGGCGACACACTCGTCCCGCTCCACCGCGGCCAGCCGCTCGGGGATGTGCGCGCCGAGCTCGATGACCTGGTCGTCGGCCGAGCGGGTGCGCCCGCTGACGCAGAACGCGAAGAACTCCTCCCCGCGCACGCCGATCTCCACCGAGACCAGCGGACCGACCAGAAGCTCCTCGACGAGGATGCCGCGCGAGTACTGCTCGCGCCACAACTCCGGTACGGAGTCCAGCCGATGCAGCACCTGCTCGCAGGCGGCCCGCGCCTCCTCCTCGTCGTGCGCGACGAACGACAGCGCGCTGTCGGCGCCGGACGGGGGCTTGATCACGACCGGGTACCCGACGTCCCGGGCGGCGACCAGGGCCTCGGCGGTGGAGTCCGCCGTGCCGAACCGGGCCGAGGGCAGCCCGGCGTCGCGCAGCGCCCGGCGGCACAGGTCCTTGCGGCGCGCGGTGAGCGCCGGTCTGGACGCGGGCCCCGGCACCCCCAGCTTCTCGCAGGCCAGTGCCACCGCCTCGACCGTCAGGTCGAAGTGGGTGGAGACGAAGTCGACCGGGTGCTCCGCATGGCACTCGGCGATGACGTCCGCAACCGCCGCGGCGTCGGTGGTGGCCACGCCGTCCCTGAACCAGTCGGCCAGTCCGATGAGTTCGCGCTCGCGCTCGCCGAGCCGGTAGTAGGGGGTGTGCGACTGCACGTAGCCGACCCGGTGGCCGGCCTCCTTGGCGCAGCGCAGCGCCTCCAGGGAGGCGGAGTTCGAGTCCACGAAGAGAATGTGCATGAGTTGTCCTTACGATCCTGAGGGCGTCGCGGGCGAGGCCTCCGGCGTCGCGGTGGCCACGTCCTCGGTGAGCCGCGGCGCCCGCAGCAGCACGGTCGCCAGGGCGAGCGCGCCCGTGCACAGGAACACCGAGGGCGCGCCGAGCCCGTCGGCCAGCACGCCCGCGACCAGCGAGCCGAGCGGCAGCACGCCCCAGATGATCCAGCGATAGGCGGCGTTGACCCGCCCGAACAGCTCGGGCGGGATGGAGGACTGACGGTAGGTGACGCTCATGACGTTGATCGCCATCAGCAGGGCCCCGGAGACGGTGAGCGCCACCGCGGCCACCGCGACGTGCGGGATCGCGAGCGCCATGTAGCAGACGCCGACCAGGGGCGCGCAGACGCGCAGGACGCCTCCGCCGCCGAACCGCGTCAGGGCCTTCGCCGCGAACCGCCCGGATAGCACGCCGCCCACCGCCGGTGCGGCGAGCAGCACGCCGTAAGCCCAGGACGGCAGCCCGAGGCGGCCCGGGGCGATGGCCCACAGCGGCAGGATGGTGATCGCGGCCGCGTAGGCGAGGTTCACGCAGGCCGTGACCGCGGCCAGGTGCAGCAGGTCGCGGCGGCGCCGGAAGTGGCCGAGGCCTTCCCGTAGGTCGGCGAGCACCGACTTCGGCGAGCCGCCGCGGGTTTCGGCGGCGGGCCCGTCGCCGGGCACCCGCAGACCGCCGAGGACCAGCAGGGTCACCACGTACAGCACCGCCGCGGAGCCGATGCCGCCGCCCGCGCCGAGCGCGGCGACGACGCCGCCCAGGGCGGGCCCGAGGAACTGCGCCATCACCGTCTGCACGGACTGCAGACTCGCGTTGGCGTGCGGCAGCGCGGCTCCGTTCACCAGGCGGGGCACCAGCGACTGCGCGGCGATGTCCACCACGGTGCCCGCGGCCCCGACCGCGAACGCGCCCAGCGCCAGCGCCCACACGGAGAGGTGATGGGTGAACGCGGCCACGCCGAGCAGCAGCACCAGCGGCATCCGCAGCCAGGAGGCAGCGCGCATCACGCGATGCGGGTGGTACCGGTCGACCACCACTCCGGCCGGCAGGGTGACCAGCAGCCACGGCATGCGCATCGCCACGCCCACCGCGCTGATCGCGAGGGCCGAGTGGGTCAGCTGCAGGGCCAGCAGGGGTACGGCGACGCGGTAGACGCCGTCGGCGAGGTCGGAGGAGAGCACCGCCGACTGGAAGATCCGGAACCGGCGGTCGAGTCGTATGCCGTCGGAAGCCGCGGCACCGGTCCCGCCGCGGTCAGAGGTCGCAGAGGTCGTCATGCGTCACCGTGAGCAGTGCGGTGTTGAGGAACGCGCCGTGCCGGGCGTTCAGTACGGTGCCGCCGTCGGGCGTGCCGTGCCGGACGAGCACGGAGGATGGCTGCCCCCCGAAGACGTACGGGCCGATGACGTAGGGGACCTCGGCGGTGCGTATCTCGCCGGAGGGCGCATGACGGAAGTCGAGCGGCACCAGGTCCCCGGCGATGTACTCCTGGAAAATGTGCCCGCCGTCCCGCGCGGCGCGGTCGAGCGCCGCCCGCCACTCCTCGTCGCCCACCGCGGCGCCGAGGACGACCCCGCTGCCGCCGTAGCCGTCGGCCGGCTTGAGCACGAGCTCCGCGCGGCGCTCCGACGGCCTGGCGGTGCGGTCGCCCGCGTCACAGGTCCAGGGGATGTGCCGATGGATGAAGTCCCGGTCGGCTGACGGCAGTTCATCGGCGTCCTGCCAGAGCCAGGCCAGCGTCAGCTTGTGCGCGAGCAGCATGGCCGCCTCGGAGGTGAACATGCGGACCGTGCCCGCCCGAAGGGCCCGTACCAGAGCCTCCATACCCGCGCTCGGCGGCTGGCTGTGGCTGACGAACATCCGCAGTACGGCGTCCACGGGCCGCCCGTCCACGAGCAGCCGCCGGCTCTCGTCGGTGGCGAGCCGGTCCAGCGGATACGTCACCGCGTCCAGCCCCTGCCGCCCGGCGCTCTCGCACACCGGACGCATCCACGCGGTGAACGCGGCGAGGTCCTCAAGACCGGGCGTGGCCCCCGCGGAGAAGGCGGGCACGACCACGCGGGCGCCGTCCGTGAGGCGGAGGGTGGTGCGTACCGCCTCGGACCTCGTGTCCACGGCCGACGGCGGCACACTCAGCCCGTGCGTGTCCCGGTACAGCGCGAGGAACCGCTCGCCGAGCAGCGCGGCGTGGGAGGCACCGCCCAAGGCGCTGTCGATGTTCAGCTCGACGAATTTGGGCGTGCCGCCCTGCACGAGGATGTCCGGGCGCACGGCCGCCAGGAGGTGGTCGCCCAGCGGCTCGTCGTCGCCGAGCAGCGGCCATCGGCCCGCCGGTACGGCGAGGGCGCGCCGCAGCTCGCCGGCGGTGGCGGCGCGGCGGCGGCAGGCGTCCAGGACGAGGCGGCTCGCGCGCAGCGTGAGCTCGCCCATCTCGCGGAACCGGTCCGCGGAGAGGAAGAAGGGCCGTACGGGGCGCCACGCGCCGTCGGCGCCGGCGATGCCGTCGAAGAAGCGGTCGGGAGCCGGGGTGAGCTGACGTATCGTCATGCGGCTGTCCGTACGGCGAGGTGTGCCCAGGTCTGGGTGAACCACAGCTCGCCGTCCCTGCGCAGCGGACGCAGACCGGTCGCGGGCCCGCCGTCGAGCTCGGCGATCAGCTCCCGCTCGATGGCGCGCGCGGTGTCGTCGGGGGTGAGGGACTGCTCCAGCCACGGGGCGAGGGGCCGTACCACGTCGAAGACGTCGGCGCGCTCGGCGGCGGCGCCGACGGAGGTCAGCAGGCCGGTGATGTGGTCCGCGGTGAGGAGCGTGCCGTGCGAGGGGTCGCGCAGCCGCTCCAGCCGGTCGGCGTCGCCGGGCAGATCGGGGCGCGCCACCATGTCGGCGACGACGACCCGCCCGCCGGGGCGGCATACCCGCACCAGCTCGGCGGCGACCCGCTCGGGGGAGGCGACGTGGTGCAGCGAGAAGCGCGTCACGACCAGAGGGAAGGAGCCGTCCAGGAAGGGCAGCCGGGCCGCGTCGCCCTGCTGGAACACGAGATTGGCGACGCCTTCCGCGTCCGCCTGTGCCTTGCCCTGCGCGAGCATCTCCGGCGTGGTGTCCAGGGCGGTGACCTGGCGGACCCGCGGGGCCAGGGCGCGGGCGACGATACCCGTGCCGCAGGCGGAGTCCAGGCAGACCGCGTCCGCGTCGGGTGCGATGAAGTCGACGAGACGCCGCAGGTGCATCGTGAAGGCGCCGTTGAGCCGCGAGTCCTCGAAAGTGCTCGCTTGTCGGGCGAACTCCCTGTGCACCAGCTCGGTCTGTCCGGGGGCGCTTTCCACTGACGGCTTCACGATCCTCTTCCTCAACGGTGCGGGTCGGACGGGGTGTTGACACGTTGTTGAAACAAGGCCTGAAAAAGTTATCACTGATCATCCGGGAGTGGGCCGCGAAGTGATCAAGGAAGCAGAAGCTGTTCCGGTCGGCCGGTGGTGGATGGCCGTCGTCGGCGCCGACGGGCGGCCGGGCCCGCCCCGAACACCGGCGCGCCCTCCGTCGTCACGTTCATGCCGTGTCGTTCGGATCATCGGGCTGGGCGTTGTCGTTGCCGAAGCCGGGTACATCGCCGGACAGCAGGTGCTCGGCGGCGCCTTCGAGCGCCCTGGCCATCTCGGTGGATCGGGGGAGCATGGATTTCTCGTAGGTGCGGACGGCGTCGCCGACGGTGGCGGCGTTCGCGAGAGCGAGGGCGAGTTCGCAGGCGTCGAGCATGGCGAGGTTCACACCGACGCCGAGCGGGGGCATCAGGTGGGCGGCGTCGCCGAGCAGGGTCACCGTCGGGCTGGGTTCCCAGGTGTGCGGGACCGGGAGGGCGAAGAGCGGGCGGTCGACGAAGCAGCCTTCGTTGTCGGTGATCAACCGGCGCATACGGGGTGACCAGTGGGCGTACTCGTCGAGCAGCAGGGCGCGGATTCCGTCGGTGCCGTCGGCGGTGAGGCCGGCCGCGGTGATCCAGTCGACCGGTGCTCGCCGGATCAGGTAGACGCGGATGTGGTTTCCGCTGTTGCGCTGGGCGAACAGTCCGCGGTCGCCGTCGGCCGCAGCGGCGCTGCCCATGCCGACCAGCTCGGCGATGTCGGGGTGCCGGTTCTCGACGTCGGAGAACCATGCCTCCAGAAAGCTCACCCCGGTGTGTTCGGGGACGGCGAGGGACACGGCCGGGCGTACCCGGGAGAAGGCACCGTCGGCGCCGACGACCAGATCGGTCTCGATGGTCGTGCCGTCGGCGAAGTGCAGCTGCCGTGGGCCGTCGGTGGGGCCGCTGATCATCTCGAGAGCGTGGCCCCAACGCACGGTTTCGGGCTGCAGGGAGTCGAGCAGCAGGTCGCGTAGCTGGCCGCGGTCGATTTCCGGCTTGAAGAGCTCGTCGGCCTCCGGGACTTGATGGAACGTGATCGTGCCCGCCGGGTCCATCTGGCGCATCTCCTGCCCTTCGGGGCGGGCCAGTGCGAAGAACTCGTCGAGCAGGCCGGCCTCGCGCAGGGCTATCTGGCCGTTGTCGGCGTGCAGGTCGAGGGTGCCGCCCTGGTCGCGGGCGTCGGGGCCCGGGTCACGGTCGTAGACGGTGACTGCCAGGCCGCGCTGCTGGAGGATGCGGGCGCAGGTCAGTCCGCCGGGTCCGGCACCGATGATGCTGATTCTGGAGTGAGCGGGTTCCGGGGATTCCACGGTTGTTCCCTTCGGTCGGCGAGGAGGGGCGCTGGGTGGCCGGCCGGCGCTGAGCTCGGTCTCGGACGCGCTTCGCAGAGGTGGTCGCGGAATCCAGAAGAGCAGACCAAGTAGAAAAGTGCAATGAGTCAACTTTTCTCTTGATGCAACCATTGGCTATGCTCACGTCATGACCGTGCCTCCTCCCGGCCGCCGCGAACGCAAGAAGGCGGCCACCCGGCAAGCGATCGCCGACGCCGCACTGCAGCTCTTTCTGGAGCGCGGATACGATCAGGTGAGCATCCGTGACATCGCCGACGCGGCCGACGTGTCGACGACGACGGTGTTCAAGCACTTCACCGGCAAGGAAGCGCTGGTATTCGACCAGGACGAGGACCGGGAGTCGCAACTGGTGGCCGCGGTGCGGCAGCGAGCCGCCGGTCAGAGCATCCTCGACGCTCTCCGGCAGCACGCCCTCGACACCTGGCTGCCGATCGCGGCGCATCCGCAGAGTGCCGAGTTCCTCAGCCTGGTGGAGTCCACGCCCGCGCTCCGCGCATACGCCGAACGCATGTGGACCCGGCACACCGACAGCCTCAGTGCGGCCATCGCCGACGAGGTCGGCGTGGACCACGACGACCTCGCATGTGTGGCTCTCGCTCGATTCGTGCTGGAGATCCCGCTCCTCGCTCGGGGCCGGCAGGACCGCCCAGCCGCCGTCGAGGCGATCTTCGACATGCTTGCACACGGCTGGGAACCACCCCGAAAGCCGACGGGGCCCCGCAGCACCTAAGGGCTGTCCCGTAATCCCCGGTGGATCAGCGCACGGCGTCAGATGCGGTGCATCGCAAGGCGGAGGGGCGCCCCCATACTGGGCGTATTCGGGCGTTCCCGACAACGCAGCGAGGTGTCGTAGCTGGCGTCGTGCGCCCGCCGGGGATTACGGGACAGCCCTTAGGGGTGTCCGCAAAGTCGAAACGAGTCCAGAAGATCACCTGGACCGAGCGCATCCCCGCAGACGGAAAGCAGTCCGGTGCACCAGCGAACAGAACATCTGAAGCGATTCAATCGAGAACAGCGTCGATCTCCACCTCGACCAGCCAGGCGGGGTCGATGAAGCGGGAGACCTCAACGACCGTCAACACAGGCCGGATGGATGCGAACCGTTCACCGTGCGCTCGCGCGGCCTCCTTCCACCGGGCCACGTCGGTGAGCATGATGCGCGTTCGTATGACGTCTTCCATCGATGCCCCGGCCAGCTCCAGGGCACGCTCGGCGATATCCAGACACCGCACCGTCTGCGCATAGACGTCACCTGGCCCCACGGTGGAGCCGTCATCCCCGATGGGGGCTGTGCCGGCGACCGCTACGTGGTTGCCCGCTCGCACCGCCCGCGAGAAGCCGATCTGCGGTTCCAGCGGTGACCCCGAGCTGACAGTCTGTCGAATGCGTTCCATCACGTCATGCTGTCAGACGTGTTCGATGACCGACCACCGGTGTGTCGCCGACGACAGTCTGTCTCTCAGCGGAGCGGTGCATTTCCGGCGTTGGCTGACCGCACTGCCATGAGGAGCCCGGTCGCCCAGGACATGCGGACGGAGCGAAAGTCCTCGCGCTCTTCCAAGTCGGTCAGCAGGCGCTCGACCGCAGCGCCGTGGCCCTCAGGCCAACCGGGCTGCGGCAAGAGGTCGTCGATCAAGTAGGTTCCGCCGGGGGCCACGAGTTCCAAGGTCCGTTCCAGGTGCGTGAACTTGCCGGGCCAGGTATCTGCGAACACCAGGTCGAACGGTTCCCCGTCGTAGGTCTGCAGCCATTCAGCGCCGTCTCCGGCCACAAAGGTCACCCGTGGATCAGACCCCAACTGCTCGCGGGCGACCTTCTGCACAGCCTCGTCCAGTTCGACCGTGACCAGACAAGAGGCGCCGTCCATCCCGCTGAGGAGCCAAGCGGTGCCCTCGCCCACACCCGTGCCGAGTTCGAGGATGCGGCCACCGGGACGGGCAGCCGCGAGGAGGGCCAGCAAGCTGCCGGTGCGCTCCTCGCAGGACATGGCGAAGCCCGCTTCGCGCGCCGCAGCACGCAGGGCTGGCAGAGAAACCGGGAACCGGCTCGGCGTGTCGTCCATCCGGGGATCATGCAGCCGCCGTGCGTCCCACGCAACGCTTTTTGCTGCCCCCTCAAAAGGCGTCCGCGGCCATTCCCACTTGGCCGGCTTCGCCTCGCCCGCTGCCCAGAGATCGGCAGATCTCCTCGCGCTCGACTGTCTGCGCAAGCAAGTCGTCCATCTCATCAGGGCAGCCCGGCTCCATCAGCCACAGAACCCCGAGACGGATGAACGACACGTTGAGAGCCTCTGACCGGGGTCAACCGAGCTGCCGCCCGAGGAAGTCCAGCATCCCCTCCGCCGCGACGCTCCAGTACGACCAGCCGTGGGTGCCCGGCTCCAGGACCACCTCGGCGTCCACGCCGCGGGCGGCGAACACGGTGCGCAGATCCTGGGTCCCCGGCAGGTAGTTGGTGTCCTCGGTCCCGCAGGCGAGGCGGTAGCGGGTGCGCCGGAGCCGGTCGGGCGCGGTGCGCCGGATGGTGTCGGCCAGGTTGTACTCCCGGGAGCGGTCCGTCAGCCGGGCGGATCCGGCCAGGTCCCGGCCGAAGGCATGGCCGTAGAAGCGGTTCCACTCCTCCATCGGCATCACGCGGTAGCCCTCGTCGGTGAAGTGTGCCGTGCTCAGCCCGGCGGCGGCGCCGAACAGGCCCGGGTACCGAAGGGCGTACATCAGCGCGCCGTAGCCGCCCATGGACAGCCCGGCGACGGCCCTCTTCTCCGCCCGGCCGCCCAGCCCGTGGGCCTGTTCGACGGCCGGGACGAACTCCGACACGAACATGTCCTCGTAGCGCAGGGCGTCGACGCCCGATCCGGCGTCGTTGATGTAGAACGTCTCGTCCTGGCCTCCCCCTGGATTGTTCGGGTCGCGCCGGGCGTCGGGCATGACGAGGGCGCACGCCGGGATCCGGCCCGCCGCGATGGCCCGTTCCAGGGTCGGCACGATGCTGCCCTTGACGACCCAGTCGGTGTGCTTCCCGCTCGCGCCGTGCAGCAGGAAGAGCAGCGGGATCCCGCCGTCCGGCCCGCCGCCCCGGGGCGCGGAGGTCACCCCGGCGGGCAGGTAGAGGCTGTAGGGGACGTCCCTGCCGAGCAGCCGGCTGCGCACGGTCAGGTCGGTGCGCAGCGAGGCGGTCCCGGAGGCCGACGAAGCGGGCGGGGTGGAGGGCGGCGCCGGTCCCTGCGCCCCGGGGCCGCCCCGCAGCAGGAAGGCCGCGGAGATGACGGCCGCGACCGATCCGCCGGCCCCGGCCGCGAGCAGGGAACGGCGTGCGGGAAGTTTCACCATGGTTCCCTCACCATCGGCACCGGATGTTCGTCTCGGCCGTCCTCCGCGCGTGCCCGGCGGTCCGGACGCGGCGAAACCCACGCCCGTGCCGGGTGGGCGAGCAGGCGATGCTCGTAGCCGGTCCCAGGCGAGGGAGCTGCGAGGGCTTCTTCCCTCACGCGGCCGGGCGTTCACGGGACCGAACACATGACACGCCCCGCATCCGCATCGAGGCAAGCAGCCACGCCGCAGAACCACCGAGGTCATCACCCAGTGGGCTGCCGACTACGGACTCCGGCGGAGCCGGGTCGCCTGTCGGCCGTGCGGGCCGGCCGACAGGCGTGGCCTGGAAGACCCCGGGACGCCACCTCGCCCGCTCGGACCGCCAGGCCACTGACCTGGTGCTTTCGACAGCCCGCGTACCCTCTGTCCTGTGTCCGCTTCCCGTCTGCATCGCGTCGCCGTCCTCGTGCTCGACGGTGCGAAACCGCTCGACGTCGGCATTCCCGCGCAGGTCTTCACGAGCCGGGCGAGCATGCCGTACGAGGTGCGCGTGTGCGGCGCGGCACCCGGCCTCGTGGCCGGCGGCGACGGCCTCTCGTACTACGTGTCCCACGGGCTCGACGCACTTGCCTGGGCCGACATCGTCTTCGTCCCCGGCTACCGGTTCCCGGACCGCGACGACCCGCCACCGGCCGTGATCGACGCGCTGATCGCCGCCCACGACCGGGGCGCGCGACTCGCCGCCATCTCGACGGGCGCGTTTGCGCTCGCCGCCACGGGCCTGCTCGACGGCAAGCGCGCCACGACCCACTGGCACTACACACGGGCGCTCATGGCGAAGCATCCGCTCGTTCGGCTCGACGAGAACGTGCTGTTCGTCGACGAGGGCAGCGTGCTGACCTCGGCCGGCGCCGCCTCGGGCATCGACCTGTGCCTGCACATTCTGCGCCGCGATCTCGGTGTGGCCGCGTCGAACCACGCGGCCCGGCGCCTGGTCGCGGCCCCCTACCGCAGTGGCGGCCAGGCGCAGTACGTGCCGCGCACGGTGCCCGAACCGCTCGGCGAGCGGTTCGCCGCCACCCGCGAGTGGGCGCTGCACCGTCTCGGCGAGCCTCTCACTCTTGAGGCGCTCGCCGAGCACGCCGCGGTGTCGCCCCGCACGTTCTCCCGGCGCTTTGCCCAGGACACGGGGTACACGCCGATGCAGTGGGTCATGCGCGCCCGGATCGACATGGCCCGTGAGCTGCTCGAGCGTTCGCAGCGGAGCGTCGAGCAGATCGCCGCCGACGTCGGCCTCGGCACCGGTGCAAACCTGCGGTTGCACTTCCAGCGCATCCTCGGCACCACCCCGACCGAGTACCGGCGCACCTTCACCAAGGGCAGGTAGCCCGCCACCCACGTGGCGAGATACTTTCGAACCATGGCAATCTCGCCGCTGTCACGGGCGGATGCCGCGGGCGAACCTGATGGCGAACAGAAGGGGACACCGCTCATGACTCGCATCGCCATCAACGGATTCGGCCGCATCGGACGCAACGTGCTGCGCGCACTGCTCGAACGTGACACCGACCTCGAGGTCGTCGCCGTCAACGACCTCACGGAACCCGCGACCCTCGCACGGTTGCTCGCCTACGACACCACGGCCGGACGGCTCGGCCGCCCGGTGACCGTCGACGGGAACGCCCTGGTCGTCGACGGCCGCCGGATCACGGTGCTCGCCGAGCGGGAGCCGGAGCAGCTGCCGTGGGCCGAGCTCGGCGTCGAGATCGTGCTCGAGGCGACCGGCCGCTTCACGTCGGCCGAGGCCGCCCGGGCCCACACCAAGGCGGGGGCGAAGAAGGTCCTCGTCAGTGCGCCGTCGGACGGCGCCGATGTCACGCTCGCCTACGGGGTCAACAACGACGCGTACGACCCGGCCCTGCACACCATCGTCTCGAACGCCTCGTGCACGACGAACGCGCTCGCGCCGCTGGCAGCGGTACTCGACGAGCTCGCCGGCATCGAGCACGGCTTCATGACGACGGTGCACGCCTACACCCAGGAGCAGAACCTGCAGGACGGCCCGCACCGCGACGCCCGCCGCGCCCGCGCCGCCGCCGTCAACATCGTGCCGACCACGACGGGCGCCGCCAAGGCGATCGGCCTCGTACTGCCGAACCTCGACGGCAAGCTTTCGGGCGACTCGATCCGCGTCCCCGTTCCGGTGGGCTCGATCGTCGAACTCAACACGACCGTCGCCCGCGACGTGACGCTCGACGACGTGCTGGCCGCGTACCGCGCCGCGGCGCAGGGACCGCTGGCCGGCGTCCTCGAGTACTCGGACGACCCGCTCGTGTCGTCCGACATCACGGGCAATCCGGCCTCGTCGATCTTCGACTCGGCCCTCACCCGCGTCGACGGCCGCCACATCAAGGTGGTTGCCTGGTACGACAACGAGTGGGGCTTCTCGAACCGCGTGATCGACACGCTCACGCTGCTCGCGACTCGCTGAACCCGACGACGCAGCAGTCCCGAACACGGAGACCGCGCTGCCCGGTCGTCCGGGGTTCCCTCCCCCGCCCCCCGGCATGACGCCGGGGGGCGGCTGCTGTCCGCGACCGGGCCCGGCGCGTCACCGCCCTGTCGCCACCTGTCGCCACCTGTCGCCACCTGTCGCCGCCGAGAGGGGCATCGGCGTGGCGACACGGGATGCGGGGCAGACATGACAGTCGCCGCATGACCCGTTCTCGTGGAGGAGATGCCGTGCGTGTCGCCCCGCTGGCCGGCAGCTTCGCCGAGCCGGACACCTGCCAGGCCCCGTACCCGAACGCGCTCCCGCCGGCGGGGGACGTGGTGGCGGTGGCGCGGTGACGGCAGCAGGCAGCGACAGCGCGCCCCAGGGGGACTTCGCGGGGCTGCTGGCCGAGGCGCACGCCACCCTGCCCGGCATCGTGGCGCTGCGCCGGAGCATCCACAGCTTCCCTGAGCTGGGCACGCATCTGCCCCGCACGCAGCAGGCCGTGCTGGAGGCACTGGGCGGGCTCGGGCTGGACCTGGCCACCGGCTCCCGCCTGAGTTCTGTCACCGCCACACTCGAAGGCGGCCGGCCCGGTCCGGCAGTCCTGCTGCGCGCCGACATGGACGCGCTGCCCCTGGACGAGGACACCGGTCTGGGCTTCGCCTCCCGGCTGTCGGGCGCCATGCACGCCTGCGGACACGACACCCACACCGCCATGCTCGTCGGGGCCGCCCGGCTGCTCGCGGCCCGCCGCTCACAACTGGCGGGCCGCGTCGTCTTCATGTTCCAGCCCGCGGAGGAATCCGGCGGCGGCGCCCGGCACATGATCGACGAGGGAGTGCTGGAGACCGCCGACGGCAGCGGAGTGGCGGCCGCGTTCGCCCTGCACATCACCACGCGCTTCGACAGCGGCACCTTCCACCTGCGGCCGGGCCCCACCTTCGCCGCCTCCGACGGCCTTCACGTGACCGTACGCGGCCGTGGCGGACACGCCTCGGCGCCTCACCGGGCCCTCGACCCCGTCCCCGTCGCCTGCGAGATCGTCCAGGCCCTGCAATCCATGGTCACACGGACCGTCGACGTCTTCGATCCGGCCGTGGTCACCGTCGCCTCGATCCACGCCGGCACGACGGCCAACGTCATCCCCGAGACCGCCGAGATCCGCGGCACCTTCCGTACCCTCTCCCCCACCGCCCGGGAGCTGGTACGCGACGGCATCACCCGAGTCGCCCACCATGTCGCCGCCGCTCACGGGGCGCACGCCGACGTCACCCTGACCGAGGGCTACCCGCCCGTCGTCAACGACGCCTCGTGCACAGCGACCCTCCAAGCCGGCGCGGCCACGCTCCTCGGGCCCGACCGGGTCCACCATCTGACCGAGCCGTTCATGGGCGCCGAGGACTTCTCCTACATCCTGCAGCGGGTGCCGGGCGCGATGGGCTTCCTCGGTGCACGCCCGCCCGGCATCGCGCCCGCGGAAGCCCCCGACTGCCACTCCAACCGCGTCGTCTTCGACGAGGACGCCCTGGCCACGGGAGCCGCCCTCTACGCGGCCGCGGCCGCGGCCCTGCTAGCCGGTTCCTCCGGTGACGGCACGCGCGTGCACCCGAGGAGATGACCGCCCCGCGCCCGATGGATGAGGCCAAGTGCTCGCTGCTGCCCGCCTAGTACGGCGGTTTCACCACCCTACGGGCGCCGCCCGCCCGGCGGTCCGTGCGGCGCCGTACGCATAGGCCCCGACATGACCACGTACGCCGACGGCAGCGCCAGTGCTGTGGCCGGAAAGGGTTGGCGTCGCGACCCGGTGAACCTTGCCGGTCACAGCACTAGAGGTCGATCGAGCGGTACTCGTCCAGCACGGCGAACCCGACTCTGTCGTACAGGCTCATCGCGACCTCGTTGCCGCCGAAGACGTTGAACATCATCGCTTCGTCGCCGCCCTGCCGGGTGGCCCACTCGCCGACCGCCATCCCGGCCCGGCCGTAGCCCTTGCCGCGGTGCTCCTCGTACACCTCCAGGGAGAAGCCGAAGGTCACGCCCGGCAGGAAGCCGTGGTTCACCCAGCCGGTGCCGACCACTTGGCCGTCGGCCTCCATCGCGTAGAAGGCGTGACCCGGGGTCAGGTATCCCTGCGGGAGGTAGCGGGCGAAGTCCTCGTCGGACTTCGCCTTGGCCTGCTCCGGGGTCAGAGCTCCGGCCCGGACGATGTCCGCGATGTACGCGGCCTCCTCACCGGCATACCAGCCCGGATACTCCTCCTCGGTGAGCCGGCGGACCGTCAGGCCCGGCGGCAGCTCCGGCTGCTCGGCCACGGCACGCATCCGGATCTGCCCCCGTACGGGGTAGTCGGCGAACGCTCCCGCCCCGCCCATGAGCCGGACCTCCACCCGCTGCGCGCCCTGCTCGACGCACCACCGCTCGGCCCACTCGCGCCCCTGCGGCACCGTCAGCTCGTGGATCCGCCCCACGGTCGCCCCGTTGTCCTCCGTCACCCCGACCGCGATCCACCCGGCGCCGTCCGTGGCCACCGTCCAGTCGTCGATTCCCTTCACCGCCCGTTCCAGCAGGGCCTGGGCCAGCGGTTCCGAGCACCCGGCGGCCCGGTACCCGGCCAGCACCCGCTCCTCGAACCCGCCTCGCCACTCGCCCTGACCGGCCACGATCTCTATCTCGTTCATCCGCCCACTCTAGGCAGGGGCGCCGGGGGGGATCGGCAGTCGGTTCGGCGTCCGTACCGCCCTCGCGGTCGGCGCTCCCGCTCTGGTCGTCCCCTGCGCGGTCCTGTACTTCTCCCCCGTCCGCGCGCTGCGGGCCATGCCCGCACCTCCCCCCGTCCCCCGAGCGAGCTCCGTCGAGCCGATGAACACCACACCCCTGCCTGCCCCGACCGGCAGCGTGGACGCGGCGGTCCCCACGACCCCGCCGGACAACGCCGGAACACGGCGCGGCGGCGCGGTCGCGGGAGGCGGGGCATGAGCGCCGTCCTCACCGTCGTCGGGATGCGCCTCCACACCGACGGCAGTCGGTCGGTGAGCGGCGGGTCGGGCGCTGGAGAGCGGCCGGGCCCCTGCCCAGCGCCCACTCGACGCAGTTTCCGGGACCCGGAGGTCGCCGAGCGCGGCTACACACCAACACCCATCCTTGATCGAGTCGTTGACCCATCGTGGAGGACCCTGTGACGCTTTCCGCTGAGGCCTGGCATCGCCACTACGAGGCCGGGAAGGATTTCCGGCCGATGACCGGTGCCGTGCGGGCGGTGCTGGACGAGCACCTGCGGCTGCAAGCCGACGCAGAGGGTCGCAGAGCCCTGGACGTGGCCTGCGGGACCGGGGAACTGGCCCGTCTGCTGGCCGAGGCAGGCTACCGGGTCGACGCGGTGGACTACGCGCGCGCCGCCATCGACCGGGCGAGGGAGGTCTCCCCGCCGGAGATCGCCTTCCACTGTCTCGACATCGCCGACGGCGACCTCACCGCTCTGACTCCGGCCGACGGGTACGCGCTGATCACCGTCTGCCGGGCCCTCGCCCACCTGCCCGACCGCACCCGCGTCGTCGCCGCCCTCGGCGCCCTCCTGGGCCCGGACGGAACGCTGTGCGTGATCACCCCGCACGCCGCCAGGATGCCGGAAGACCTGCGCTCCATCTGCCTCGACGACGCCGAGCTGGACACGCTCGCCGACGGCTGGGAGCGGTCCGAGCGGGTCGACGCCGCGGAGAGCACCGTGGTGCTCTTGCACGGTCCCTGCACCACGGTCACCGACGCAAGGAACCCCCCATCCGTCGCCCTGGAGAACCCGTGACCGTGCCGAGCATGATGGGTGTCTTCGCCCACCCCGACGACGAGTCCCCGGTGGCCGGCGGAATCCTCGCCCGGCATGCCGCAGCCGGCGCCCGGCCTCGTGCACGGCCGTCATCCGCGCCTCGGTCATGCCACATGACATCGGGCCGGGGTCCCACCCACGGGTGGAACCCCGGCCCGCCGGACGGACACGGTCAGCCGGCTGCTGCGGCCTTACCCTCGCCGAACCGTGCCGACGAGGCGGAGGATTCGGTACGTCCCCGGGTCAAGGCCTTGCAGCGGATTCCGAAGGAAACGACCTAGGCGCCGTCCCCCGGCAGAACGCGGGTGGACGCGGTGTCCGTGTTGTTGTCCTTGTGCGGGTCCGCGTCGTCGCCGAACACCCTGGCGGTGTTCTTCACGGTGGTCGGCTTCAAAACGTTGGCCGCGGTGCCGGTCACCTCGATCTCCACGCGGTCGCCCTTCTCCAGCGGACCTCCCGTGCAGGAGAGCAGGCCGTCGGTGATGTCGCACCCTTCGGTCGGCGTGGTGGGCGACAGGATCTTCGCCGGGAGGTCGTCGGTCAGCGACCAGCCGGAGGAGTCGCCCTTCCCTTCGTTCTTCACGGTGATGCGGTACGTGACTTGGCCGCCCGCCTCGACGCTCTTGGTGCCGTGCTTGCGCACCGCCAGGTCGGCGGACGAGTCGAGGAAGCAGGAGGTGGCGTCGAGGTTCGTCGCCGGGGTCGTGGTCTGCGTGGACAGTACGGTGAACCGGGGGTTGGAACCGGTCGCGTTCTTCACGTGTACCCGGATGAGCTGTCCGGAATTGCGGAAGAATCCGAGATCGCCATTGCCGTACGTGAAGACGCCGCCGAAGTCCTCACCCCCCGGAAGAACACCCGGGAAGAAGGCCACGCTCTCATTGGCGATGTCGATCCGCGTGATGGCACCGTCGTCGGTCGATCCCCACAGGAATCCGTCACGGAACGCGATGTCGAAGACGTCGAGCTCCGGGTCGGCCAGCTCCGGGACGTTGATGACATTCGTGACCGAGCGGGAGGTGACGTCGATCTGGTAGATCTCCCCCGTGTTGTCGGCGAGGACGTAGTAGTTGCCCTCCTTGTCGAACGTTCCCGAGATGTAGAGGGCCGGCGGCAGACCGGAGATGGCACCGAGGTTGGTGGAGTCGCCATTGCCGTCGAAGCGGACCAGTTCGTTGTTCCCGGTGCCGAACGTGGTGCCGTAGAGGAAGCGATCGCGCGGGTTCACCCCGATGGCGTTGTAGAGGAACGGCGTCGGGTCGCCCAGCGGCGTGAACTGGACCGTTCCGGCCCCTCTTTCGGCGGTGTACAGCTGGTTCGGGTCACCGAACGAGACGTAGACCTTTCCGTCGCACGCAACGGGGTCCCCGTTGGGGTACTTCTGCGCGACGGCCGCCGCAGGGGCCGGGACGGCACCGGCCGGTGACGCCGGCAGGCTGGAAGCGAGCCCGGCGACGATACCGACCGCGCCCAGCGCGGAAAGCGCGCGCAGCCGCCGCTTTCCGCGGTTCCGCCCGTTTGATTCTCGAATCACGAACATGCACCTTTCACTGCTAAAGGCAGACAGGGCCCCACGACGGCGACCCCCTCAGTGTGTGCCGGATGTGACAGACACAGATCAGCACAAGTGATGTTGCGTCGGATATCACGGCTCGTGTTTCGGGAATGGAGTTCGCTCCAATGCACCAGGCAAATGCCTGGGCAGATTCTGTCAGATCATCAGAAAGTTGACCCGATCGTGCCGTTGACTGACCGCCGCCGTTTACCGCTCGCCGGATTTCTCCTGCTGCCCGGCCGGTACGTGGCAGATCAGGTCCTTGGCCGGGAGCCTGCCCGTGGTCGGATAGGCCGTGAGGCTCTTTTCCGCACAGGAGTTGGAGCCGTAGACGATGCGCCCCTCTCTCCCCCGGCGACGGTGACCATCCGGGAGCCGTGCATGGCCCGGTGCGTGCCTTGGCCGCCGGCCAGGGGCGTTCCGGGGGCCCGCTCGGGCGTGCCGGACGGGCCGGCTTCTTGTGCTCGCGGCCGCCTTCTGCAGCCGGGCGACCCACTCGGCGGCCGCGAGCCGAAGCATGGACCTGCCCCCCGAGATCCGCCGGACAGGACCTTGCGGGTCCCTGCTATCCGGGGAGGCGGAAGCCGTTGAAGAGGTCGTCCATGCCACGCAGGGCCAGGCGGGCGGGGGTGGCACGGACCGCGAGGTCGCGGGCAGCCGCCGCGAGCGGGTTGCGGAGGGCGCCCAGGCGGCCGACCCGGCGGGCGCGGACGCGCACGGCGTCGGTGCGGTCACGGCGGGCCGCGGTGTACGCGGCGAGGGCGGCCGGGACGGAGTCCGTGCTGTCCCCGCTGTCTCCGGCGGGAAGCAGGTGGGCGAGGACCACCGCGTCCTCGATGGCCTGACAGCCCCCCTGTCCGAGGTTGGGAGCCATGGCGTGGGCGGCGTCGCCGAGCCAGGCGATCCGGCCGCGGTGCAGGCTGGGTAGCGGAACGGCCAGGTCGTAGAGGTCGTTCTGGAGGACGTCGGCGGGGTCGAGTCGGCGAACGCGGTCCAGCAGAGCCGGAATCGGGTCGTGCCACGAGCCGAAGCGGTGCCGGAGTTCGGCGCGGGGGTCGGCTGACCGGGTGCCGGCCGGGACGACCGCGGTGGCGTAGAGGTACAACCGGCCGTCGGAGAGCGGGGTCACGCCGAACCGCTCGCCCCGCCCCCAGGTCTCGCTCATGGCCGGTATCCGGAGGTCCGGGGCGTCCACGATGGTTCGCCAGGCGGTCTCGCCGATGTAGTGCAGGCCGGGGTGGGCGGGGAAGTACGCGCGGCGCAGCGGGCTGTGGATGCCGTCGGCGGCGACCACCAGATCGGCGGGAAGGTCCGGGCCGACTGCCGTACGGATGGTCGGACGGCCCGCGGCGTCGTCGACGGCGGTCACGGCGGTGCCGTAGCGAATGGCCTCCGGCGGCAGAGCGGCGGCCAGGGCGGCGGTGAAGGCCGGGCGCGGGACGGCTATGGGGGGCATGCCGTAGCGGGCCGCCATGTCCGCGGTGCCGGTCCGGGTGAGCCACTGGCCGTCGGAGCGGCGCAGGCCCATCGTCGTGGGTACGGCGCCGCCGGCGGCGCGGGCGGCGTCGACGCCGATGGCATCGAGTGCGCGCAGGGCGTTGGGGGCGAGGCCGATGCCGGCGCCGGTGGTGGGGGGTTCGGGGGCGCGTTCGCAGACGGTGACGTGCCAGCCGCGGCGGTGCAGTGCGATGGCGGCCGTGAGGCCGCCGATTCCGGCCCCGGCCACCACCGCGTGACGTTTCGGCATGGAAAACCACTCCGTTCGGTTCGAGCACCCTCTACATCTATAGAGCCCTCACTCTACAACTGTAGAGTGAGGACATGTCCAGCCGCGCCGATGATGGCCTCGGCGGCTGCCCCGGCGTCGGAATCTTGCGTCCCTTGATAGGCAAGTCATCACTTGCCTATGGTGTCGGGCATGACGGAGGATGTCTTCAAGGCACTGGCCGACCCCACCCGTCGGCGCATCCTTGACGAGCTGGTGGAACGGGACGGCCAGACCCTGTTCGAGATTTGCGCACGGCTGGTGACCAAGCACGGTCTGGGGCTGTCCCGCCAGGCGATCAGCCAGCACCTGGCCGTACTGGAATCCGCGGGCCTGGTCCTTTCGCGACGCCAGGGCCGCTACAAGTTCCACGATCTGAACACCCAACCCCTTGAGCGCATCGTGACCCGATGGCTCAGGCCCGATGCACCGGAGGGCACCCCATGAAGATCCACTTGTCCAGCGTGTTCGTCGATGACCAGGACAAGGCCCTGCGCTTCTATACCGACGTGCTGGGCTTCGTGAAGAAGACCGAGGTCCCGCTGGGCGAGGACCGGTGGCTGACCGTGGTCTCGCCGGAGGATCCCGACGGGACCGAACTGCTGCTGGAGCCCGACGGCCATCCCGCGGTGAAGCCGTACAAGACGGCACTGGTCGAGGACGGCATCCCGGCCGCGTCCTTCGCCGTGGACGACGTACCTGCGGAGTTCGACCGGCTGCGCGAGCTCGGGGTGCACTTCACCCAGGAGCCGCTGACGATGGGCCCGGTCACCACCGCGGTTCTGGACGACACCTGCGGCAACCTGATCCAGATCGCGCACAGCGAGTAAGGACCCCCGGCGCGGGCCCCAGCAGCGACCCGCTGTCCGCCGGAGGAGCACTTCCGGGTGCAGCTCGGCGAGGCGTTCGCCAAACTGATCGAGAAGCACGGCACCGCGCCCGGTGGCGATCCCCGCGACGAGTTCATTGTCGTGGACACCGCCCGGGCGATGCGGCACGCGCTGCGGTCCATCGAGCTCACCGACGAGACGATCACGGAGCTGGAGATGATCGAATTCCCCATGTCCGTGCGCTGCCGCAGTGACAGCGAGGCCGGATTGGCGAGTGCCGCTGGTGATCGGTACGGCGCCTGATGCCTGACTCCGCACCGGCGGAACCTACCCCGCCGGTGCGCCGCGATGCGCGCCATGGACTGCTGCCGCCAGTCGTGGCATGGCTGATCACGAACCTCATCACCTGGCTGGTCGCGAAAGGATCCGTGGCCGGCGATGGATCCAAAGTGGCCTATTGGTCCACAGACGGTCGCCATCGCTGGGATTCCGGACACTACCTGTCCATAGCCAAGACCGGCTACGAAATGTTTTGGTGCCGGGAGCGCTACCCGAACTTTCGCGATGTCATGTGCGGAAATGTCGCCTGGTTTCCCGGGTACCCCATGTCGGTCCGGGCGGTTTCTGCCACCGGACTTTCCTATGAGATATCCGCCGTTGTCGTCACTGAAGCGTCCCTGTTCGGGATGTTCGCGGTGTTGTGGTGGCTGCTCGGCGCCCGGCTCACCTGGGCCACGGGCCTCACCCTCGCCATTGGTGCGGTGTTCCCAGGCGGTATCTACCTCCATGCAATATTCCCGATCGCCACCGGAACGTTGGCGCTGCTCGTCTGTATCGCCGGAGTGAAACGCGGCTCCTGGGGAATTGCTGCTGCCGGTGGTTTCGTGGCGGCCTCCTGTTATCCGGTCGGCGCTGCCGCCGCCGGCATGCTGCTGTTGAGCGCGTTCTTCGCGTGGCAAGGTCACACGTGGCCGGTACGGTGCGCGAAGGCCGGATCGTCAGCAGCTCTCGCCGGCTGCGGCGTGCTCTGGGCCAAATGGCTGATGTGGCAGGCGACGGGCCGCTGGGACGCGTACGAGGTCATCCAGAAATCCAGCTACCAGCAAGGTGACCTACGTCAACCCTTCGACGAGATGAGGAAGGCCTACTATTTTCCGTTCCGCGACTGGTACAGGCCCGAGGGCCCCCTGCCGTGGCTGGTGGAGCACAGTCTCGCCGCGCACCGGACCCAGCTCTGCCTGAATATCACGTTCTTCCTGCTCATTCTGGCGACGGCCGCAGTTCGACTCCTCCGGAACCGTCGGCTCGACGTCGAGGAGTGGGCCGCCTTGATCTTGACGGTGGCAATCTTCTTGCTTCCGTTCTTCGCCGGCGCGGAAATGTCGTGGTATCGCAATCATGCGCAAATGTTTGTCGGGCTCATACTGGTCAGGCGCATGCCCCGATGGGTTCAGGTATCACTGTTGGTGTTCTGCTCGATCCAGTACGCCTTGTTGGGGGCGATGTTTTTCGCCGGCGTGCTCGTGTAACCGGTCTTTCAGACAGGGCCGACGTGCCCTCCCCCCTGGTCCCCGACCAGCTCCTGGACCCCGCGGCCACCGCCCCGCCGACCGCGGACGGCGGAGCCCGCCCCCGCGCGGAGTGGACCGAAACGAATCAAGGAGCGGAAACCCCTGTCTGACTCCGGCTCCGGATGGCAGTCTCTACTCCTCGGAAACGTTGTCCTGGGGGGGATCACACGTGATGGAGCCGGGTACGGGCATGGGCCTGCGGGGCCGCAGCGGCATCCTGTCGCTGGTGGACGCATGCCTGAAGGAGAACCCGGCGGCCGAGAGGCCCCTGACCATGCTCCTCGGCCCGGCGGGCAGCGGAGCCAGTGAGGCGCACAGCGCGCTCATGGAGCACTTCGGGCCCGACTACCCCTTCGCCTTCGTCAACTTCGGCGGGGCCCAGTCCCTGCTGCCGCGCTACGCCCTCGGGCTCCTGGCCCGCCAGCTCGAACGGAAACTGCCCCGCTACGGCCGCTCCCACTTCCCACTGCTCAGCCTCGGCCTGCTCGCCTCCGACCAGGAACTCCGCATGCGCAGCCTCGCCGAGGGCCGGCGTGCGGTGCAGCGCCAGCTCGACCGGTTCCAGGAGGAGAACGAGGCCCGGCACGGCGACTACCTGGCCGCCTTCTTCGAAGTGGGCATGGGCGCGGTCGGCATGCCCGAAGGCGCCTCCACCGCCGCACTCGCCCTCTTCCAGGACGCCCTGCGGCGCAGCCGCCGCACCATGCCCGGCCTGTTCGGCGGCAGACTGGGCAGCCGGCTCACCGCCGGGGCCCACTGGTACGGACGCCACCCCATGACCCGCAGCGCGGACCCCATGGAAGCCCTCGTGGAGCTCAACCTCTGGCGCCACGAGGGCGACGAGAACGAACAGGAGCGGCTCGACCTCGTCCTCTTCTCGGCCTTCCTGGAGGACCTCAGACGCAACACCGCCCGCAACTTCATGCCCCGCTCCTACCTGCTGCTCCTCGACAACTCCCACACCGAGTACGGCCGCCGCTTCCTCGACCTGCTGCTGCGCTCCCGGCACGACGAGACGGTCGTGGCCGGCCACGCCAGCGACCCGCTGACCGTCGTCGCCAGCTCCAACCGCTGGCTGCCCCGCTGGGGCCCCGCCACCGGGGACTCCTGGCCCTGGCAGCTGCGCGGCCCCGACCGGGCCTCCTTGGCCGACTGGAACGCCCACCGGCCGACCCGCGACAGCGAGGACACCTGGTGGTACCCGTTACGCCTGCGCGACCTCAACCTGGACGAGGTGCGGATCCGGATAGAGCTCCAGCTCGGCGGGAACAGCGACCTGGCCCCGCTGACCCGCCTCACCCCCTTCGTGCACCGGCTCACCGGAGGACTGCCGCGCGCCGTCCACCAGGTACTCGACGTACTGCGCCAGGCCGGGCCGCCCCCGGACTCGGGCCCCCAGCAGGACCGATGGCTGCGCACCCTGCCCGACCGGCCGCTGCGCACCGGGGAGGACTCCGCCACCCTCGCCGACACCGCCCTCGGCCACCTCCTGCGCGACTTCGACGGGACCCAGCGCGCCGCCCTCGCCGAATGCGCCGCCGCCCGGGACTTCTCCGTCGCCACGCGGCTGCTCAGCCCCGACGACTCCCTGTTCGGCGACATCCGCTCCCGCTGGCTGCTCACCGGACCCGTCGCCGTCGTCCCCGTACTCCATCCGTGGCTGCGCCGGCTGCTCCTGTGGCGGCTGGCCGAACGCCCCGACGGATGGGATGCCGTGCACGAACTCCTCGCGGAGTACTACCGCGGCGAGGGCAAGCCGGTGCAGGAGATGTACCACCAGCTCGCCTGCGGGCGGACCGAGGAGGTCACCGCCCACCTGACGAGGCGCTTCACCGCCGTACCGGCCGCGCAGTGGATCTCCGAGTTCGACGCGATCACGGCCGCACCGAACCGCCTCCCCGCCGACAGCGGACCGCTGGAACTCCTCGCCGGGCTCGTCCCGCGCCGGCCCGGACGCGTGATGGACACCGAGTCCGTGATCCACACTCTGGTGACCACCCGCTGGGTGTGGAGCGATCCGCTCGCCGACCCCGCCATGCGGCTCAACGACATGATCGCCGACGGCTACACCCAGCTGTCCCAACTGCGGAGGAACGACATCGTGGCCCTGTTCAACGAGGCGGAGCGGTACCGTCACTGGCGCGGTCCCCAGACCGCCGGCTGGGAGGGCTGAGCGCGTGCCCAGACTCGAATGGCCCCTGCACGTCGTGCGCCGCGTCGCCCTCGCCACCGCGGCCGCCGTCGCCCTGGTCGCGGCGCTCTGGCTGGGTGTCGGCTGGCTTCAGGAACGCCAGTCCAGATGCGCCGCCGGGGTCGTCGAACAGGGCCCGGACGACGAGTGCGTCGGCGTGACCGACGGCTCCTACGTCTTCGCACCGCACCTCGACGCCGTCAGCAGGAAGATCGAGGAGGAGAACCGCCGGGTCCTCGCCAACGCGGACAAGGAACCGTACGTCAGCGTCGCCTACTTCACCTCCTTCACCACCACCGCCGAGGACAGCAACTCCGACGAGGGCGTCCGCCACGAACTCCAGGGCGCCTACCTCGCCCAGTACCGGCACAACCAGGGCGACCTCGCCGCCACCCCCAAGATCCGCCTGCTGATAGCCAATCCGGGCAGCAGGTCCACGCAGTGGAAGCACACCGTCGACGAGCTGATCGCCCGCAAGGACTCCCCGGACCGGCTCGTCGCGGTGGCCGGCCTCGGCCCCAGCACCAATGAGAACCTCGCGGCCATAAAGCGCCTCTCCGAACACGGCATCGCCATGGTCGGTGCCACCATGACCGCCACGAACATCCAGGGCATCAACGGCTTCGTCCGGATCGCCCCGACCAACGAGGACGAGGCGTACGCGGCCGCCGGCTACCTCAAACGGCGTGGCGTCGCCACCGCCGTCGTCCTCCAGGACGTGGCGGAGGGAAACCTCTACGCCTCCACCCTCGGCACCGCCTTCACCAAGGCGTTCCAGGAAGGCGACAAGCACAGACTCGTCGCCGAGCGCATGACCTACGACTCCTCCGTCAGCAGCGCCTGGCAGAACGAACTGCGCTACATGCCCGGACAGTTGTGTCAGCAGCGCCCCCAGCTCGTGTACTTCGCGGGCCGCGGCCGGCACCTCACCCACTTCCTCGACGCGCTCTCCAACCGCAGCTGCACCGACCAGCAGTTCACCGTGTTCGCCGGGGACGACACGACCAATCTGAGCGCCGAGCAGCTCGCCCACGCCGCCGAGACGGGCATCGAGGTGCTCTACACCGGCCTCTCCCACCCCGACATGTACCGCTCGGCGCCGCAGGCGGTGTCCGCGCCGTCCGCGAAGAACTTCCAGCCGGGCGGGCTGCTGGACCAGTGGTTCCCGCACGACCCACGTGAGGACGGCGGGGCCCTGATGGGCCACGACGCGGTCCTCGCCGCGGCCCACGGCATCCAGATGGCCGCCCGCTGGCAGGGGCAGGTCGTCGGCGACGCGGTGGCCCGGATGTTCCACCAGATGGACGGCACCCAGCAGGTCGCCGGGGCCAGCGGGTTCATCTCCTTCCAGAACAACGGCAATCCACGCAACAAGGCCGTCCCGATCCTGCGCCTCAACGGGAAGGGCCAGGTCGAGTTCGTCGAGGTGTCCTCGGCGGAGGGCAAGCCGCCGCAGGAACAGTGACGCGGCCGACCCGGTGGGGCGCGGCCGCATGCGACGGGGACCGGGGCGGATCCGAGTACCCCGACGCGCACCGTACTGCGGCCCCCGTCGCCCGACGGCGAAGGGCGGGGCGTCCGAGGACGCCCCGCCCGGTGGAATCACTGCCAGGGGTCAGTTCTTGTCGGGGCGGTCCGTCACGCGCAGGGTGTTCAGCAGGGGTTTGCCGTAGCCGCTGTGGGCGACGAAGCGGACGTTGAGGACGCCGTCCGTGACCGTGACCGTGTACGTACGGGTCAGGGCCGTGTACGTGCCCGCCTCCAGGGAGATGTCCAGCGACGGCAGTACCTCGGTGCCCTCCGCCAGGACGTCGAAGACGCGCTTGTTCGGCTTGGTGGACGAGAGTTCCGCGAAGCCCAGCTCCACCGTGTACGTGCCGTTCGGGACGTTGTCGAAGCGGTACTCGTACATGCCCTGACGGGCGTTGCGCAGGAGAAGCTGCTCGTCCGTGCCCGCGATCGTGCGGCTGGTGGACTGGACCGAGCTGCTGCCCTGGTAGCCGTACGAGCCCGCCGTGTACTTGCGGTCCGGTGACCAGGCGTCGCCCAGGGCGTCGGTACTCGCGCCGGTCGCCCCGGCGTCCACGGCGGCCTGGTAGCGCGGGACCACGAGCTTGACGGGAACGGTGAGCACGGGGGCGCGGCCGCTGGCCGACGTGATCGACAAGCCCGCCGTGATGACGGCGCCCGGGGCCAGGCCCGTGGTGTCCACCGACAGCGTGAGCGAGGCCTTCCCGCCCGTCGGGAGGTCCCCCGAGGCCGGCGCCACCGCCAGCCAGGGCGCGTCCTCGGCCACGGTGAAGGCCGTGCCGAGACCGGGATTGGTGAGGTCCAGGGTCCGCGTCCGCTTCTGGCCCGGCGGAAGGACGATCTCCACCCCCGGTTTCGCGGCCGTCAACTTGCCGGTGCGCAGGGACCGGGTCACCTGGGTGACCTCGGCCACCCTGACGTCCACGGTGGCCGCCACCGGCTCGTACTGCGGCGCGGTCACTGCGAGCTCCCGCACGCCCAACGGGCTCTGGACCGCGTAGGCGCCGTCGGCCGTGGTGGTGGCCGAGACCGCCGTGTCGCCCGTACCGACGGTCACCTTGGCTCCGGCGACGCCGTTGCCGTCGTTGGCGTCGAGCACCCGGCCCGCCACCACACCGGTCTTGGTGGTGCGGAAGGCGATGGACAACCCTTCCGTGAGGACGGCGGTGTCGAAGGAGTACTGGAACGCGTCGGTGCCGGTCTCGTTCTCCAGGCCGATCGTGCCCGAGGAGCCGCCCTTGGGGCCGGTGCCGCCGACCCCCTTGTAGGAGTACCGCACGGATCCGTCCTCGCTGATCGCCGCGGAGAAGGAGAAGATGCCGGGCTCGTCGGACCACGCATGGAACACCTCGCGCCACTCGATGACGAAGCTCCGGTGCGGCGCCGTACCGGTGACCGCCGTGAAGACCCCTGAATCGCTGTCGGGGCCGCCGACGTCCAGGTCGTCCCAGAACGGGTACAACGCCGCGTTCAGCCCGTCCTCGATCGGGATCTCCCGGTTGACGTCGTCGGGGTCGGTGTGGGGTCCGGCGAAGCCGACGACGCCGTTCGTGCTGATCCAGGCCTGCCCGTACGTCTTGCCGTACAGCGGCACCGGGAAGGGCAGGTCCACGCGCTCGGTGGCGTCGTCGCCGTTCAGTGCGAGCCGCCGCTCTCCCGCCTGGTAGGGGCGGTCGTACGCGGCCGCGCAGGCGTAGCCGTAGCCGTCGGTGCGGGCGGGCAGCTCCACCGCGACGGTGGCGTCCCCGGCGACGGTGACCTCGGCCGTGCCGCCGGCCAGGCAGCGGGAGGCGTGCGTGGCGTTCACGCGGTACGTGCCGTGGGGCAGGACGACCTCGAAGCGGCCCTGCGCGTCGGTGGTCGCGGTCACCGGGGTGTCGGCGACGGTGACGGCGGCGCCGGCCAGCGGAACGGCGGCCGAGGAGACCGTGCCGGTGAGCTTCCCGGAGGCCGCCTCGGTGAGGGTGAGGTCGCCGGTGGCGGTGGTGTTCTCCGTGACCGTCACGGTCGCGCTCTGCTGCACGTAGCCGAACTTCGACGCCGTCACCGTGTACGCGCCCGCTGACAGGGCCGGGAAGCGGTACGTGCCGTCGGCGGCGGTCTTCGCCGTACGGTCGGTCGGGCCGTCCGCGACGACCTTCACCCCGGCGACCGGCCGGCCGTCGGAGCGGACGGTGCCGCCGAGGGCGCCGATCGCGCCGCGCGGCGCGGCGTTCACGGCGGCGAGCGCGTCGAGCCTGCCCTCGCCGAAGACGTTGTTGTCGGCGGGCGTGCCGCCGCACTCGCTGCTGCCGGTGTCCTGCGCGGTGCCGTCCAGGAGCGCCTCGGTCTGCGCTATGTCGCCTTCGAGCGTCGGCGCGGCGGACCAGAGCAGGGCCACGGTCGCGGCGGTGTGCGGCGAGGCCATGGACGTGCCGGAGAAGATCTTGTATTTGCCGCTGGGGATGGAGGAGCGCACGTTCACGCCGGGGGCCGCGATGTTCGGCTGGATGATGCCGCCGGGGCCCGCGCCGCGCGAGGAGAACGATGCGATCTCGCCGTTGATGTCGAAGGCGCCGGAGCTGTAGGAGCTCGCGAAGTCGCCGGGCGAGCCGCTGGTGGCGCAGTCGGGTCCGTTGTTCCCGTTGGAGAAGGCCGGGAAGATGCCGGCGGCCCGCCAGGTGTCGACGATCTCCTGGTACCACGTGTCGCCGCCCGGGCCGCTCCAGGAGTTGTTGACGACGTGTGGGGCGAGGTCGGGGCGGGGGTTGTGGCCGCTCGGATCGGTCGGGGCGACGATCCACTGGCCGGCGGCGAGCAGCGAGGCCTCGGAGCAGGAGTTGGTCTCGCAGCCCTTGGCGGCGATCCACGTGGCGCCCGGGGCGACACCTATCTTGTTGGCGCCGCCGTCGTCGCCGACCATCGTGCCCATCGTGTGGGTGCCGTGGTCGTCGTTGTCGCACGGGGCTGCGGTGGGGCACACGCCCGCGGGGTCGAACCAGTTGTAGCCGTGGTCGTAGGACCCGTCCGCGCTCCGGCCACGGTACGCGTTGGCCACGGCCGGGTGCGTGTGGTCCACGCCGGTGTCGATGTTGGCGACGACGATGCCCTCGCCGCGCACACCGAGCTGGTCCCACACCTGCGGTGCCTTGATCCGGTCGATGTTCCACTCGACGGCGTCGGCGGCTGCCTTCTCCTGCTTGCCGGCCACGGGCTCGGGGAGGACGATCTTGTCGTCGGCGTCGATCCGGGAGACCTCGGGACGCTGGGCCAGGGCCCCGGCGAGTTTCTCGCTGCCGACGACGCGGACCGCGTTCACGATCCAGTACGAGGTGTAGTCGGCCTTCGCGCGGTTCAGGGCTTTGATCATCTCGCTCTGGCTGCGCGCGGCGTGGTCCTTCTTGGCCATCAGCACGGTCGCGGCCTTGGCGGCGCGGGTCTGCTGCCTGCCCGCGGCGGTGAGGTCGGCGGCGCTGTCGAGGTAGACCCAGAAGACGGCCTTGGCGGAGCCGTCGAGCTGGGCGCGGAGCTTGGGTTCGATCTTGCGCTCGGCCGTGCCCGGGGTGGGTCCGGGGTCCGGGGCGGCCGCGGCGACGCCCGTACCGACGGGCAGGAGCAGGGCCGCGGCGAGGGCGGCGAGCGTCGCGCGCAAAGGTCGCCGGCGTGCTCGTGAGGATCGTCGGCTGTCGCGTTGTGCCACGTGTGGTCTCCTCGTACGCCGTGCGCAGGTCATGGGGAAAGGACGGTGGGCCGTGTGAAGGGGCTCGCTGTGCTCCGACTCGGCCTCGGTGAGGGCCCGTTGCCACGGACCTGGCCAAGGCACGTGAGTCGCTGGGGTCCTGGACGGATGTCTTCGGCGTCGAGGGCATCGTGGGCAAGGGTGGGAACCAACCAGCCCTACCGCCCCCGGCCGCGCGCGGCACCGGCACAGGATCCACCGCCGCGACACCACCGAAGCGATCCCGCGGTCATGGGTGTTGGATGGTGCGGAACGAACGACAACGTAGCCGCCGGCCACCGCCCGGGTCGGCCCACCAGGGGTTGATTCCGCCTTACCACCAGGAGGTGACCCCTCCTCCCACCAGGGGGAGCGCCCGGCTACAACCAGGGTGGTACGCCCGCGGTGAACGCCCGGGCCGCGCCCACGTCGAGATTCTCGCGGAGGTCCTGCTTGACCCGGGCGATCGTCCACGCGCGGGCATCACGTTCTTCGCCGACGGTGCGCCGGGCGGGGCGGCCGCCGCGCCCGCCCCGTATCAGGCTTTCCGGAGCGTGGCCGCGTGATCGGGCACGACGGTCTGGAGCTCTTTGGGCGGGCGCTCGTATCCCGTCGACTCGGGCCGGGGCGGCAGGACGATCGACGGCAGGGCCACGTCCTCGTAGGGGACCGAGGACAGCAGGTGGGCGATCATGTTGAGCCGCGCGCTGCGCTTGTCGTCGCTCTCGACCACGTACCAGGGGGCGTCCACCGTGTCCGTGTGGACGAGCATCTCGTCCTTGGCCCGCGAGTACGCCTCCCAGCGCGTGAGGGACTCCAGGTCCATCGGAGAGAGCTTCCATCTCCGCAGCGGGTCCTCCGTACGGCGCCGGAAGCGCTCCTCCTGGACGGCGTCGCTGACGGAGAACCAGTACTTGCGGAGCAGGATCCCGTCTTCCACCAGCATGTGCTCGAAGACGGGGCACTGGCGCAGGAAGCGCTGGTGCTCGGCGGGCGTACAGAAGCCCATGACGTGTTCGACTCCGGCGCGGTTGTACCAGCTGCGGTCGAAGAGCACGATCTCGCCGGCGGCCGGCAGGTGCTCCACGTAGCGCTGGAAGTACCACTGGGTGCGCTCCCGCTCCGTCGGCTTCGGAAGGGCCGCGATGCGTGCCACGCGGGGGTTGAGGTGTTCGGCGACGCGTTTGATCGTTCCCCCCTTGCCCGCCGCGTCGCGGCCCTCGAAGACGACGACCAGTCGGGCACCCTCCACACGCACCCATTCCTGGAGTTTGATCAGCTCCGTCTGGAGCCGGAGCAGCTCCTTCTCGTAGACCGCCTTCTTGAGACCCATGGCCGTTTCCTCCCCGTCGTCGTCCGGCGCTTCGATCAAGTCAGTCACGGCGGGCATCCGCGCGCAACGATGTCCTTCGGGCCCGGGCGTGTCGATACGCCGGCGATCCGTTGACGCGGGTACCGCGGATGCGGCTGGACGAGTTGTTGGACGAGCTCCGGCGCGGGAGGGCGCGCCGCGAACACTGCCCCTCCCGAGTGGAGTGCGGTGCGCGCAGCCAGGATGATGAGAAAGGGCGAGGTGAGCCGATGAGGGGAGCGCCGGGCGAGTACCCGTGGAAGGCGGACGCTGGACATCGGCACCCCACGTCACCCGAGGGAGATGGGCACCATGACGCACCACGTGACCGTCGGCCTGGACGGCTCCGCCGAAAGCTCCGCGGCCGCTCGGTGGGCCGCCCGCGAGGCCCTCCTGCGGGGCGTGCCGCTGGAGATCGTCCACGTGGAGGAGTGGCTCGAACACCCACCGCTCCCGGTCTCGACGACCGAGATCACCCGGCGATGGGCGGATGCCCTGCTCGAAGAGACCGCGCAAGAACTCCGCGCCGCCCATCCCGGGCTGGAGGTCACCACGTCTCGCCTGGGCGGCCTCCCCTCCGAGGCGCTCGCGCGGGCCGCCGGCTCCTCCTCGGTGCTCGTCATCGGTTCGCGCGGACTCGGCAGTGTGGCCGGTTTCGTCGTGGGATCGGTCGCCTCGGCGACCATCGCCGAGGCGCGGCAGCCGGTCGTCCTCGTCCGGGCCTCGACGGACACCTCGACCGACGGTGCCGTCATCGCAGGAGTCGACGTCCGGCGGCCCTGCGACAAGCTGCTGGCCTTCGCGTTCGACGAGGCCTCGCGTCGCGGGAGCCGCCTCCACGTGGTGCACGGCTGGAAACCGCCCCCGATCCTCAGTTACGCCCCCGCCCTCCATCCCGATGCCCTCCAGGAAATGAGCCACGGCACCG
The DNA here is from genome assembly GCF_043201995.1 of Streptomyces sp. NPDC048258. NCBI lineage: Bacteria > Bacillati > Actinomycetota > Actinomycetes > Kitasatosporales > Streptomycetaceae > Streptomyces > Streptomyces sp. NPDC048258. The sequence continues at coordinate 72,048 of NZ_JBICZH010000019.1, read as the reverse complement.
CCACCGCCCTGGACGACATGGTCAAGCCCTGGAGCGACAAGTTCCCCACCGTCGAGGTCGTCTGCAGCACGCCCATCGGCCAGGCAGCCGTTCATGTCCTGGACGCCTCGCACGACGCAGCACTCGTCGTCGTCGGCCGCCGTATCCGCACCTCCGCCTTCGGCACCCACATCGGGCCGGTCGCCCACGCGGTCATGCACCACTGTGCCGCGCCGGTAGCCGTCGTAGCGCACGACTGAAGTGCCCGCACAGACAGGCCGACCGTGTCCGCGGCCCGCACCGGCGTGGCCGGGGCCGGGGGGATCCTGTGGCTGCGAGCCCTCTCGGACGAGGAACTCCTCCGCGATGCCGGCGGTCACCCTGTGCCGGGTCGGCGAGCACGGGGAGGGGACGTCTACAGGTGGAACCAGTGCTGCTCGCCGGCGGCCACGTCGACGTGGCGCTCGCCGGGCAGGATCAGCTTGAGCGGGCCCTCTGGGGATACGGGGACGGTGACACCCAGCCGACCGGGCAGGAGCCGGAGACGGACCCCCCGATGGCCGCGGTAGCACAACGTGAACGACAGGTGGGGAACCTCGCGCAGCGGTACCGGGTCGATGCGGAGGGCGTCCGGGCCCGCCTCCAGCCCGGTGATGCCGCGCTCGACGAGGTCGACGGTACCGGCCATGGCGCCGAGGTGGATGCCCTCGGCGGTGGTCCCGCCCTGGACGTCGTTCACGTCGCTGCGCAGGGCTTCCTCGTAGTACCGCCAGGCATCGGGCCCCTGCCCGCGGGCGAGGATCCAGCCGTGCACCAGGCTGCTGAGGGTCGATCCGTGACTGGTGCGCCGCATGTAGTACGAGACCGTCGCGTTCCAGGTCTCGTCGTCGAGTCGGTGGCCGAGGCGGGCGAAGAGCGCGCGCAGGTCGGACGGGCGGAACAGATAACCCAGCATGAGGGTGTCCGCCTGTTTCGATGCCTGGTAGCGGTTGACCGTGTCCCCTTCGGCCTCCAGGATGCGGTCGAGTCTGAGGATGTCGGAGTACCGGGCGCGGTAGGCGTCCCAGTCCAGCTCGGCCAGATTCCCGTAGCCCTCGAACTGGCTGATGACCCCTTGGTGAAAGGGCACGTTCAGACGGCGGGAGATGTCTTCCCAGCGTTCCAGCTCCACTGGGTCGAGGCCGAGTTGACCCGACAGCTCGACACGGCGGGCGACCGGCAGGTCGGCCAGCAGGGCGAGTCCGCGGGCGAGCACCCAGGCCGCGGTCACATTGGTGTACGCGTTGTCGTCGATCCCCGGTGCGACGGCGTCCGGGTAGGCATCGTGGTATTCGTCCGGTCCCAGAACCCCGCGGATGCGGTAGCGCTCTAGTCCCGCGTCGTAGGTGGCCGCCCCGGCCCAGTACCGGGCGATCTCCAGGAACAGTTCCGCGCCGGGGCCGTGGGCGAAGCCCCGGTCACCGGTCGCCAGGCCGTAGCGCCAGGCGTTGAGGGCGATGGCGGATCCGACGTGACGTTGCAGGTGCGAGTGGTCGGGCAGCCACCGGCCGGACCGCGGATTGAGGTGCAGCGCCTGGGTCTCCTCGCGGCCCGAACCGGCACTCTGCCACGGGTACATCGCCCCGCTGCCCCCGGCCTCGCGTGCGGCGTCCAGCGCCGCGGGCAGCCGGCGGTGGCGGTACATGAGCAGAGCGCGCGCCACTTCGGGGAAGTGCAGGGTCATGTACGGCAGGACGAACAGCTCGTCCCAGAAGACGTGGCCGCGGTACGCCTCTCCGTGCAGGCCGCGCGCCGGTACCCCGACATCGAGTTCCGCGGTGTGCGGGGAGAGGGTCTGCAGGACGTGGAACAGGTGGAGCCGGAGAATCCGTCCCGCCTCGCCGGGCACCTGCAGCTCGGCCTGGTCCCACAGACGTCGCCAGGCGGCTCGATGGGACGTGAGGAGCGCGGCGAAGGAGGGTGGCCGCGTCACGTGGTCGATCGCGCGCCGGAGCGGATCGCCCGTGGGCCGGTCGTACGAGGTGTGCAGCGTCGCGGACTTGACGACTCTGGCCGGGCGACTGCGGGCGATGGGGAGGGTGAATCTCTGGGCCGTGCCGGTCTCCCTGCAGCTGATGGTGGCGGGCACGAGGGGGCGCGTCAGCGTTGCGGCGGCGACGGCCACATCGATTCCGGACGTGGCGGTCCGGCAGGAGATCCAGGCGATGCCGTCCCGCTCGACGCCGGCCCGGTGGGCGGTGAGGTGGCGGCCGTCGAGATCCCGGTAGCGCGCCACCCCCGCGTTGGTCACGTTCCCGTCGAGGCGGGACTCGACCTCGACGGCGCCGCGCCAGCCGTACGCGTGGAACACCGTTCGCTGGGCTGCCAGGTACGGGTCGCCCATGTGCACGAGCCTGGTGTGGGTGACACCGAGGCGGCGTCCTCGGCCGTCCTGGAAGAGCATGCGGCGGGTGAGCGTTCCGGTGCGCATGTCGAGCGTGACCCGGTAGTGGCGCAGGCTGGGATCGTCCGGAGTCAGCCACTCCCCCGGGTCGCCGCCCTCGGGAACACAGCGGTAGCGCAGGGGAAGCCAGTTGGGCAGGTTGACCATGTCCTCGTTCTCGACCCGGTGGCCGGACACCTGTGAGGTGAGCCGGTCATAGCAGCCGGCGGCGTAGGTCCCGGGATAGTGAACCGGCCCAGCGTCGGTCTCCGGGGCGGCGCCCCGGGTGGCGAACCTGCCGTTGCCGAGCGTGCACAGCGCTTCGACGAGCCTCTCCTGCTTCGGGTCGTAGTGGTCGTACTGCCAGGTCCAGACGCTGGTCACGGCCTCGCCCCACAGACCTTTTCCACTACGGCGAGGAGATCCGCGACCACCATGTCGGCCCCTCGCGCCACCAAGGCCTTCGCCGCGTCCGGGTTGCCCGCCCGCTCGATGCCGACGACGAGGCGGAAGCCGCCCCGGCGGCCGGCGTCCACCCCGGCCAGGGCGTCCTCGACGACGGCCGCGTCCCGCGGGGCCACACCGAGACGTGCCGAGGCTTCGAGGAAGAGCGCGGGGTCGGGCTTGCCCGCCAGGCCCAGCCGCGCGGCGTCGGTGCCGTCCACCACCGCGTCGAAGAGGTTCACCAATCCGGCGGCTTCGAGCAACGCCCTGGCGTGCCGGGATGATGACGCTGCGGCGCACCGTACGCGTTCGGTCCTGAGCGCGCGAAGTGCGGGAGCGGCGTCCTCGAAGGCCTTCACGGCGCCAGCGTCCAGTATCCGGCTGAAGGCCTGTTCCTTGCGCGCGGCGACGGCCCACACCGTGCCGCAGCCCGGTGGGTCACCCGGTGCGCCGGGTGGCAGATCCATCGCGCGGGCGCTGAGCCAGGCGAGCGCGCCGTCGTAGCGGGGTTTCCCGTCGACCAGCTCCCTGTACTCACCCTCCACGTCGAAGGGGCGCCGGCGACTTCCGCTCCCGGCCTCCGCCCAGAAGGCCAGGCAGCCGTCGAAGGCGGTCTTCCAGGCTGCCGCGTGCAGGGGTGCCGAGTCGAGCAGCACTCCGTCGGTGTCGAAGACGACCGCGCCCGGTCCGGTCATCGGTTCACCACGCGGCGGCCGGCAGCAGCGCGTCGCAGCTGTCCACGGAGCTCGGCAGCGGGTTCACGGAAGGGTCCGCGAAGGGCACCCGTACGTATGCGGCCCGGGTGCCGTCGATGGCCGAGCACACGGTCGCCGGGGCGGACCGTGCGTACGTCGCCTCCGGTCTCGACGACGGTGCCGACGGCTTCATGGCCCAGAATCCGGCCGGGGGTCACCTCGGGCACATCACCCTTGACGATGTGCGGGTCGGTGCCGCAGATGGTCACTGCGTCGACGCGGACGATCGCGTCCGCCGCATCCGTGAGACCGGGATCCGGGACGTCCTGCCACGCGGTCTCTCCCGGTCCCTGGAAGACGAGTGCCTTCATGACATCGCCCTTTCTTCCTGTTCGGTGGTCCAGTGGGCGTCACCGCAAGGCCGGCCCGCGACGGCCACCCCGCGCATGGGCCGGTCGGTCCCCCGGCAGGGCCTGTCGAGCCCATCCACCAGGCACCGGCGATGCCATGGTGGAAGCCGCCTCCAGGCCCGTACCGCAGCGGTTCCGGGGCGGTGTCCGTACCGTCACCGGCAGCACGTTCCTGGTCGGGGGCGGTCACGCCCGCATCCTGGTCGACCGCGGCCTCTTCCAGGGTTTCGCAGACCCACGCCGCCGCAACTGGGAGAAGCTTCCGTGCGACGCGGCGATGCGCCCTCAGGCGCCGGCATGGTGTCCGTGGTCGCGGGCGAAGGCCTCGAAGACCTGACACGCCGCACCACGGGTGTGGAGGAAGCGCTGGTCGAGGATGGCGGCGAGGTCCTCCAGAGCGGCGCGGAGTACGGCGGCCGAGAGGCGGACATCAGGATGGCGGGCGACGGACGCCTGGTCGGCCAGGGCCTCCAGCGGGGCGAAGATCCGCAGCCATCCCTCGGTGGGCGCGATGTCGCCGAGACCGAGGGTGGAGACGTTGACCAAGGAGATGTACAGCGCGTCGACGAACGAGGCATGCTCGGCGGGCCGAAGTCCGGCGGTGTACGTGAACGCGTCCGGCATGTGCGGCCAGTAGATCAGCGCCCAGCCCACGACCACGGTCAGGGCCCACACCGCGACCACGGCCACCATGGCCAGGGGGCCGGTCAGGCCGGATGCCCGACGCCGTGGCGTCAGAGAGGAGGACAGCCGCCACAGACTGGTCATGACCAGTCGGCTCAAGCCACCGTGGCGCGTGGGATGCCACAGCGTGTGGAACACGTCCCGCAGGACGAACAAGACCAGGGCCGCACCCGCGACGTTGAACAGCCAGTTCATCCGGCTTCCCCTTCCTGCGTCGGCCACTCACCCTTCCGTACGGGAGCACCGGTCCGCCGGAGCCGCGCACAGCGTCGAACCATCCGCCGCGGGGATGCGTGATCCAGCACCCTGCACGCGTCCCTCGACGCCGCCCATGGCCGGGCCGCGCCGTTCCGGTCCAGGATGCGCCGACGGTTGGGGGGCGGGGCGTCGACGGCGACGAGCAGGCTGGACCGGGCGGGTTGGCGCGCAGTCCAAGGGGTATGCCGGAGCCGGTCCCGCCGCTGGCGCGAGTGGTCACGCACCTTCCTCCAGGGCTCGGCCGGTGGCCTTGGCCCAGTCGGCGGGGCCGCCGTCGAGGACGGCGAGGTCCTGGTGTCCGGCGCGCTGGAGGAGGCTGGCGGCGGTCATGGCGCGTTCGCCGTGACCGCAGGCGACCACGGCGCCCGCGGGGGCTTCGGCGGAACGCTCGTCGAGGTCTCCGAGTTCGATGTGGACGGCGTCCGGGATGTGTCCGTCGAGGTGTTCGGCCCGCTGCCGGACGTCGAGTACGGGACGCTCGGCGATGCGGTCGGCGGGGAGCAGCTCGATGCGCTGTTGCCGGCCTCCGTCGGCCGTCCAGGCTTCCATGCCGCCGTCGAGGTGGCCGGCCAGCCGCTCGTACCCGATCTTCAGTGCCTGCCAGGTGAGTTCCGCGAGGTCCTGGCCGGGGGCTGCGACGAAAACGATCGGGGTGTCGTCGGGCAGTAGCCAGCCCAGCCAGGTGGCGAACTGGTCCCGCAGCCGGATGGAGACGGCTCCCGGGATGTGTCCGTGGGCGAAGTCCGCCAAACGGCGTACGTCGACGAGGTGAGCGCCCTCGTCGAGGAGAGCGCGGACCTGGGCGGGCGAAAGCGCGGCGAGCACCGGGGTGGAGGCGATGACTGTCGGCCCGCGCCGGTTCGCCTCGCCGAGCCGGTCGAAGTAGGCGGGGTAGGAGCCGAGGCTTCCCAGCAGCTGCGCGACGAAGGCATCCTCATCCGGCGCGGAGAGCAGCGGGTTGGCCCGTCGCTGGTCGCCGATGGTGGTGGTGCGTTCGGCGCCGGGCGGGGCGGAGCAGAACGAGCCCGCGCCGTGCGTCGGCCAGACGTCGGTGGTGTCCGGCAGCTCGGCCAGCCGCCTGAGCGAGTGGTACTGGGCGCGGGCCAGCTCCTCGGCTCGGTCGGCGCCGAGCAGGTCCGTACGGGCGGCCGAGCCGACGATCAGCGAACCGCCGGTGAACACGCCCAGCTCGCGGGTGCTGTCCAGGAGCAGGAAGGAGAGGTGCTCGTCGGTGTGGCCGGGGGTGGCCAGCGCGCGCAGGGTCAGGCCGCCGAGATCGGTCTCGTCGCCGTCGGCGAGCGGGATGTGCGGGAACGCGCGGTCTCCCGCTGCGGAGGCCAGTACGGTCGCGCCGTCGTCGGCCGCCAGCTGCACCGCCCCGGAGAGGAAGTCGGCGTGGAGGTGCGTGTCGGCGGCGTACGCGACGGTCAGGCCGCGCCGGTCGGCTGCCGCGCGCAGAGCACGCAGATCCCGGCTCGCGTCCACGGCCAAGGCCCGGCCGTCACCGAGGTCGACGAGGTAGGCGCTGTTGCCCAGACCCTTGTCGACCAGCGGTATCAGATGATCGTCGACGAAGCCCATGAGGTCCTCCACCTGTCACGGTAGACGCCGTGTGGTCTCAGTACCTGCCCGTGGATACATATTCCATGGATCTATGGAGAATGCGAGGGGAGATGCCGCACGGAGGGGTTCTGGCACTGATCTCGTGGCGGCCAACCGTGTGTGCCTCACCCGTGTCGTCTGTCACGAGACCACGGCCGGCACTTCGTGGCTGAGCTCCACCAAGCGAAGATCGCTCCATGGACCACGTCATCGACCTCGACCAAGCTGCCGCTGAGATCGCCGCACGGCTTCCCGCCTGGACTGCGTCTGGACTCAGCCCCAGACCGATCACCTGGCGGGACGAGGCCGCTCTCTGGCCTCAGCGGTTGGAGACCGAGCGGGCCCTCGTCGCCGACCCGGATTCGATCGGCGTATGCATCCTGGGCGCCGACGGTTGGACCGAGCTGCACCTCGTCCTGTATCGAGGCGGCTGGGCAGACCTCGACGCACTGACCGACAACGAGGTCACCACCGAATGCCCGCAGATCACCACCCCGGAGGAGTTCGGCAGCCTCCTCGACTCCTCCGTCACGCGCTTCCTGGGCGCCGGCCGGAGTCCGGCCACCTGACGAGGTCGTGTCCGGCGCTGATGGCCTCGCGACGGTCCGTAGATCAAAGGGCGTGGAGGACCCGGATGCGCAAGGAGGTCGAAGTTGCGGGATCGGTTCCGTGGTGGTCCCGGATGGTGGGGCGCTTCGCGGCATCGTCACCGACCGTGAGCCGGCCCTGCGTGTGCTGGCCAGGGGCTTGGATGTGGAAGGGCAGCCGACCGTGCCGACCCGGCCCCTTCGGGGGGCGACAGCGAGTCGGCCTTGGACGGCATCGTTGATGCAGACACCCACGATCCACCCCGAGGGCCGGTGGCTCTATGCGGCCGGCAAGGGGCGATCCGCTGCATCCCGTTGGCCGCGGACGCACCGCCGTTCCTTGCCTCGGCCCCCGGCCGCAACCTGCTCCGCGGCACCGTGGGTGGCCGAGTCCTGGAGTACTCGCTTCCGCGCTGGTCCACGTCGGATGTCAGTCGCCACCACCGCCACCGCCACCGCAGCCTCCGCCGCCTCCGCAGGACGAGCCGCCGCCCCCGCAGCCGCCCCCGCCGCCTTCGCTCCACGAGCCTCCGCGCCCCCGCTTGCGCGACGACCCACCGCTACCCCCCATCGCTGCCACGATCAGCACGAAGAAGATGAAGCCCGCGATCACCAGGAACTCCATGTCCCCTACCCCCGTTCTCTGTTCCCCGTTCCCCGTTCCGGTCCCATCCGGTCCGTGCCAGGTGGATCCCCCGCCCGGCCGCCGGACCAACCCCACTTGAGGAACTCCAGAGCTTCGAACGTCGTACGTCAGCCGAGGGCCTCGCTCTTGAGCCGGCGGTGGGTGCGCGCGGGCAGGCCGTCTTCCCCCATGCACGCATGGGCGTGGACGATGGGGGAACGACGCCGCAAAGGAGAAACACATGAGGGCACGTACGGTGCGCACTCTGCTCGTGGCCGGGACGGTCGTCCTGGCCACTCTCGGCTCCCCCACCGCGGCGCAGGCCCTGCCCGCGTGCCCGAGCAACGCCATCTGCCTGTGGCGCTTCCAGGACGGGACGGGGGACGTGTACGTGTGGCGCGGCGGTTACGTGGACCTGCCCAGCAGGTTCGTGGACCACGTCGGCTCGTTCCGGGCCAACAGGACCGGCGCCTTCATCGACTGGGCGACCGGCAAGGACTGCCGTCCGGTCCGGGTCGGCGACTACGCCTCCAACTACCAGGGGCGGTTCGGCGGGAAGATCGACGCGGTCGGCAACACCTGCTGACGGTCGGCGCGTCCAGCCGGGCCCGACAGGGCGGTCGCGCCGCCCTGTCGGAGGGTCCCCTCAGCGACGGCGTGCGCAGGTCCAGGCCCCCATGCCCTGCATCTTGGCGAGCCTCCTCGCCGTCGCGATCTGCTCCGTCTTCGTCGCGAGGTCTGCGCGTGGTGCGTACTTGCGGCCTCCTGCCGCGTTCCAGCTCGACCGGGTGAACTGCAACCCCCCGTAATGGCCGTTACCGGTGTTCGCCTTCCAGTTCCCGCCGGATTCACACCGGGCGATGGCGTCCCAGTCAGGAGTGGGTTTGGAGTGGACCGCGGCGGCGTGCGCCCCGGAGACATCCAGCAGGGCCACGGTCAACAAGACCCCGGCAACCAGCAGTTGACCGATCGTTCTCCGGCTTCGCCGGTCGTTCCGGTGGCGCGACATCAGTCCTCCTTCGCTGTTGGGGCGGGCATGCCACGAACAGCGGGCGGGCCCGCGTACGGCCCTGTTCGGACCGCTGCCACAGCACAGCACGGACCGACGTCCATACAGCGGCACTTGCCATCGGAGAAGGGACGACGCCACCCGAACGGACGCTCCAAGGCCCCTCGTGAGGCCGTCATCGCGGGAAAACGCCCCTACCCCGGACGTGACACAAGGCGACTCGCGTCGAGAACGCCCTGGAGCAGCGGGACCTTCGCGGACCGGGCAGCGGGAACTTCAGCCGGCCTCCCCATTTCGGCTGATCAGCCGAAATGAAGCCCGCCACGCGTGCGCCATCAGAGAAAAGGTGACTGACCAGACCGGTCGGCGCAGGACCATGTGGAGCCCGGTGTGCGGTTTTGCCGGTTACCGCTGTTCTTCGTCTGTGTCACGAGCTACGCAATAGGTGGGACGGGCTTGGACGGCAGTGTAGATGCGGGCCACGTACTCACCGAGCATTCCCAAACAGAAAAGCTGAACAGCACCGAAGAACAAGACCGTGGTGATCAAGGAGGTCCAACCGGGCAGGGTACTTCCCGTGGCGTAGACGATGAGGGTCCAGGTGAGAAACGCGAGGCAGACGACGAGACTGAAGGCGCCGATCGCCGTGGCCAGGCGCAGTGGGGCTGCCGAGAAGCTGGTGACGCTGTCCCATGCCAGGAGGATCATTTTGTGTAAGGGATATTTGGTGGTGCCGGCCACCCGCTCTCCGCGCTGATAGGTGATCTGGCCGCCGGGGAAGCCGAGCCAAGGGATGAGCAGACGATAGATCTGTTGCTGGTCGGGGAGAGTTTTGAGGGTTTCCACGACAGGACGGGACAGTAGGCGGAAGTCGCCTGCCTGAGCGGGAACGAAGGAGCCGGCCAGGCGGCGCATGAGCCAGTAGTAGGCGGCGGCTGTCCGGCGTTTGAATCCGGTGTCGGTGGAGCGGTCGACACGGACGCCATAGACGATGTCCAGACCATCTGCCCGGGCCAGGGCGAGCATGTCGGGGATGATTTCCGGCGGGTCCTGGAGGTCTGCGTCGATGCTGATCACATAGGCACCGAGGGCACGGTGCAGTCCGGCGGTCAGGGCGGCTTGGTGGCCGCTGTTTCGCCGGAGGGCCACGATGCGCAGCTGGGGCCAGACAGTGCGCAAATCTTCCAGCAGAGGGGCGGTCCTGTCGGTCGAGCCGTCATCGACGGCGAGGACCTCGTATGGTTCGCCGCACCCGTCGAGGATCGGCCGGAGCCGCGCCGCCAGAACGGGCAGGGCCTCCTCCTCGTTAAAAATGGGAACCACGATCGACAGCGCGATCGATTCCCTGCGTGTGTCATACACAGCACTCATCATGCGGGAAGCACCTGAAGCCGGCATTTTGGGACACCGGAGCGCCGTCCCGCCTCGTGCCTCCACTGCTTCCACTGCTTCCACTGCTTCCAGCGGCGGGTCATGCGTGGCTGAGGATCACCAGCAGCGCCGTGCATTCCGCGAGGAGCTGGGCGGCGAGCGCCGTCTGCCGCACCCGCAGGGCGGGAGCGGCCAGGACGACGACGAACGCCACGGCGCCGAGGCCGACACCCCAGGCGAACAGCCATCCGGGAAGCCCCGTGTTGCACTGCTCCCCGTACGTCACACAGCGCGACGCCCGCTCGGAGGACAAGGTCAGCAAACCGGCCGCCAGGGCCGCCGGCACGAAAAGGGCGGCGGACAGGACGGACCAGAACCGGGAGCGGTCCCTTCCTCCGTCGACCCGCACAGAGGATGCCGCAGAGGGAGCAGTTGCGTTCATGCCTCCATCCAACGCGTTCAGCGGGCCCGGCACAGCCGTCCGGGTACTCACCTCACGGGTGTGCGCCGTACTCAGACCGCCGACTCGTCTGTTTGTCCCGCAGGGTTCGGTCCCTGTCCTCCCCGTGCTGTGCAGGGAGACGACGGTGTCCGTCTCGCCGTCGGTCGTGGGCACCGCAGGGGCCTTCGGCGGGCAGGGTGCGCCGCGCCGTGTCGCGGGGCCGCTCGGACAGTCCCGGATTCGTCGACCAGCACGAGGACTCAGGTGGCCCGTACGTCACCGAAGGAACAGTAGACCGTGTGCAGGGTGGCTTTGTGGTCCTGGTCGCGGCCGATGGAGTGCCAGGCATGGATGAGCATCTCGGCGTCCGGCACGGCAGATGCTCCTGTCTGTCGTGGTCGGAGTGGAGTTCTACGGTTGGTGCCGGGGCGGCCCGATGTCCGGATCCAGGAGCGAGGTCAGCGTGGCAGCGTGCGGGCTCGCTCGGCCGGGTCGTAGTTCGGCCCGACGCCCTCGATCAGCAGCAAGTCGCCCTCGACGTGGTCGGTACGCAAACTCAGAATGGCCCGGTAGGGCGGAGAGTCGTACCAGGCACGGGCTTCGGCCAGGCTGGGGAACTCGATCAGCACCATGCTGCCGGGCCACGTACCCTCTACGACTTCGGCCGGCGGACCGTGGATGACGAAGCGGCCCGCGAAAGGGTCGAGGGTTGCCTGGATGCGCTCCAGGTACTCGATGATGTCGGAGTGATTCCGGCGGCTGCGGAGATGAGCGAAGCCGTAAGCGGACACGGTGGAGCTCCTTCGTTCCGGGGGTGTGAGCGATGACCGGAACGTAGCCGAGGGTGGTCGGGCGGTGCGATTACCCCAGGGGTAATCGACGGCCTACGGCGCCCCCAGCAGCGGGGCGAGAGGGTCCTCGGTGAGGTGGAGCGGCGCCGCCAGGGCCTCCTCGTAGGGCGCGCGCGGGAAGGTGTAGGGACCGAGGGGCAGTTCACCCCACTGCGGACGGTGGGGCTGGTGGAAAGCGGACCAGGTGACCGTCCGCTCGGTGGCGGTGACGGTGGCGAGCAGGGGCCAGCAGGCGTCGATCCCGCAGGGGCAGCCCAGGAGGACGAGGGCACCGCTCTCCGGGTGGCGGAGTTCCGGTTCCGGGTCCCCCAGGAAGTGGGCCCGGGCCCGGGTGTCGTCGGCCAGGTGCAGCGGGGCGTGTTGACGCAGGAGGAACTCCTCGCGCTCCTGCGGGGTGTCGTCGTCCTCGTCGAGCTCCCGTTCCCAGAGCTCGCGGGTGGCGTGCGCGACGAGGATGCGCAGATCGGTGCCGTCGATCCGGATTCCCCACGCGGACAGGTGGGTGTAGCCGGGGTGGGGTTGACGGAGGAATTCCACGCGGTGCGGGGCGGGGTCCGGGGGATGCGGGCCGGTCGGCAGGGTCATGTGGGCCATCCTGCCGGGGCCGCCCTCCCCGGGCCACCGGATATGACAGGGCCGGGCCCTGTCCGGGTCAGACGCGCCACCAGAAGCCGGGCACGGTCGCCATCGCCACCATCAGAAGGGCACCGGCGCCGGTCGTGACGGCCGCGGACACCGGCCTGCGGCGCGGGTCCGCGAAGGCGGCCGACCACATCAGGGGCACCGAGAGGAAGAAGACGCCCAGCCCGCCCAGTGCTCCTATGTACGACCACATCATGAGCACGGGCCCTCCGATCGCCGAAGCCCGTACGAACGCCGCCCGGCGATGGTGGAGGAGCAGCGGCCACGCCACCAGCGCGGCCGTGACGGAGCAGACCAGCGGGTAGCCGATGCCCTCGGTGTAGGCGCTGAACATGAACGCCGGCGGCACGGGGGCGAGCAGGGCGCACACGGCGAGCCCGAACTGCCACGGGTGAACCCCGTCCCGGGCCCCGTCCCGGGCCCCGTTCCGGGCGCCATCGCGAGCACCTCCACCGGGAGTACCCCTGCCGGTCACCACGACGGCTCTCACGACGCCTCCCCCACAGCCACTTCGGCTGAACGCGTTCAATTCAACGCGTTCAGCCTACTGGACCGCGAGCCCTCCCGGCGAGCGCGGTCCGCAGCTGCTCGTAGGTCGGAGCCAACCGGCGCAGACCGTCCGCCAGGGCCCGGTCGTCGCCCGTGACCAGGGGGTGTTGGAGCCCGCCGACCAGCCGCGCCTGCCCGGACGCGACAGCCGCCGCCTCGGGGAGCCCCAGCGAGTCCAGGCAGTGCGCGGCGTCGGCGAGTCGGCGCGCGCCGACTCTGATCGCGAAGTGCGCCAGGAACCCTCGCACACCCGCGTCGAGTCCCCCCTCCGCTCGGGCGGCCAAGACCTCCAAACCTGCGGCACCTCCGAGCGTCCCCGGCGGCACCGGCCGGTCGCCTCGGCCCGTCAGCCACCGCTCCGCGTCGGGCAGCGACCGTCGCAGCGCCTCCTCCGGTGTGACCTTCCGTTCCCGGACGAAGCCGGCGCGCATCACGTAGGGGGCGTCGACATAGCCGACCGCCTTCGCCTCCCACGCGGCGAGGAAGTCCGCGACCGGCAGCGTCGCACAGGGATGACCCTGCGGGTCGTGGAAGACCACCGTGCCGCCCTCGACTTCCAGCACGACCACGAAGTGGTCGCCACCGTCGGCGGTGGGTGTGCCCGGCTGGTGGAGCAGTAGCCCCATGTCGACGGGTCCGACCAGGACGGGCCCTTGGGCGGAGGCCTCGCGCAGCCGCTCCTCGGCCTCCTCGGCCGTGCCGCCGGCGGTACGCGCACAGCGCACGCCGAGCAGGGCGATGGCCGCGTCCAGGCCCAGATCCGGGTCCCAGCCGTAGGGGTCGAACAGCGGCAGAGTGCCGCCGATCAACTCGAAGCCGAACGGCGAACCGGTCAGCACCTCGATGACCGCCGGGGGCGGGGCCGCCTCGCCGAGGACCATGGCCAGGGAGTTGGCGTAGCAGTACGGGCCGGAGCCGATGTAGTGCGTCACTGGTTGTCCTGTCTGCTTCGGTCAGGAAGCGATGATGGGCCGCTGCAGCCGCGTCACCCATGCGGTGGTCTCCTGGGGGCAGCCCAAACAGATGGTCAACACGACGCCATCCAGTGCAGACCCTGACACCGTGTGATGGTCAAGCCCAGGGCGGTCGGCAAGCCCACTCGATCCGGCCCGTCCTCATACCCGGCGCCTCCAGACCAGCCTCCAGCGTTCCGCGCGTGCGGTCTCGACGCCGGGCGGGGGCACGGTGGGCCGTCCGGCGAGGCTCACCCCGCATCCCGCGCAGAGCAGGTGTTCCGTGAACCCGTCGTGCCAGAACTTCGTACCGCGGCCCGTCGCGCACACCGGGCATTCGGCCAGATCCCCGGCAGGGGCGCGCAGGATGCGCGGCATCACCACCGTGAGCGGTTCGGCCGGGTGGGACTCCGGGTCGGGGTACCAGAGCCGGCGTCGTGGTTCGGGCGGGTCGGGAACGCGTACGCCGGCGGCCTTTTGCGCATGGCGGTGGACCTGCCACACACGGAACTCCGCCAGCCAGATCTCCCGCGCGGCGTGCAGCTCCTCGACGGCCCGCACCACCGCCTCCGAGTCCATCTCGGGCTCGGCCGGAATACCGGCGCTGCGGCAGAGGTGGTGGTAGGTCGCCTTGAAGCCGTAGGGGGCGAACTCCGCGATGCACGTGCGCAGCGCCACGAAGCGCTGCACCGGTGAACGCGTACGGTCGTACGCTCGCAGGCGATGTGTCGTGAAGCTGCCCATCACACGAGCCTAAGGGCAGTCCCGTAATCCCCGGTGGATCAGCGCACGGCGTCAGATGCGGTGCATCGCAAGGCGCCGGGTCAGCTCCGTCCGTTCTCGGTCCACGGACGGAGTTTCTCCGGGTTACGGACCGCCCAGATGCGAGTGATGCGGCCACCAGTGAGGTCGAACGCAGCCACGGTCACGGTGACGCCGGCGTGCTGGGCGACCAGGCCGGGCCGGCCGTTGACCGTACGCTCCAGGAGCGTCAGCCCAGGGGCTTTGCCGGCGATGTGGATCAGGTACTGGGCGATGCGCTCGCTGCCCTCGACCGGGCGGAGGACGGCGCCGACCAGGCCGCCGCCGTCGGCGATCATCGTGGCGCCGGGGTCGAGGAGGCCGACGAGGGCCTCGATGTCCCTGGCCTCCCACGCCTCCTTGAAATGCCGCACCAGACCGGCCTGCCCGGCCCTCGGAACCGCCGGAGCCTGCGCGGCGCGCATCCGCCGACGGGCCGAGGACGCCAGCTGCCGGCAGGCCGCGGGCGTCCGGCCGACGATCTCGGCGATCTCGGGGAAGGGGTACCGGAAGACGTCGTGGAGGATGAACGCCACGCGCTCGGCCGGCGTCATCGACTCCAGTAGGACGAGGAAGGCCATGCTCACCGACTCGTCCAGGGTGACCCGGTCGGCGGGGTCGGCCGGCTCGGCCCTGCCGCCGCCCGCCCGCCCGCTGAACCACTCCGTACGGTCGGGCAGCGGCTCGGGTATCCATTCGCCGACGTAGCGCTCGCGCCGGGCCCGCGCCGAGCCGAGCATGTCCAGGCAGATGCGGCCGGCCACCGTCGTCAGCCAGGCACCGGGAGACTCGATGGCCTCCTGCCGTTGGCGCGACATCGCGTACCAGCGGGCGTAGGTCTCCTGCACGGCGTCCTCGGCCTCGGCCAGCGAACCGAGCAGCCGGTAGGCGAGATTGATCAGCTGGCGCCGCTCGTCGACGACAGCGCTCAGGCCCGGCTCGGACCGTTCATGCCCTGGCTCGGATGGGGTGCTCATGGTTGCGACCGCTCCCTGGTTCTTCTCGTCCGATTCCGCTCTCGACACTTCGACGAAACACCGCACCGGAGTGTGAGGTCGGCGCCTCGCCTCACATTTCGCGGAGCTGCGTCGTCGGACCACCGAGACACTACCGATCCACCGCCGCGAGGCAGAAGAGGGGACCGCGTCATGGCCACACAGACGACGGCAGTACAGGGCAGAGTCACGTTCCCGCAGGTCGCGATGGCCCTGCAGACGTTGGCCCTCTTCTTCCAGGCGGTCACCGCCGGAATGCTGCTGTCCTCGTCCCACGGCTACGTACTGCACGACGCCGGATCGAAGGTGATGTACGGCGCGTCGATGCTGTACGTGCTCGCCGCGATCCTGGCGTGGCGGCCGGGCGGCGGGTCACCCCGCCCCATCCTGTACGCGTCCGGCTTCCTCGTACTCGCTTCGGTGCAGGTGGTGCTGGGCATCGCTCACATGCCGTCGCTCCATGTCCCCCTGGGCATCCTGATGTTCGGCCTGAGCGTGCTGGCACTGGGCCAGGTGCTGTCCACCCGCCGGCCGGACCGCTCCGGCACCCGGTCGTAGCCGCCGCTCTGCGCCTGAAGGCGGGTCAGGCCGGCCTCGCCGTTACCGGCCCCGCCGCCCCCGGTGCGGTATATGTCCCCTGGGACACACCCGATCCCCGCGAAGGGAGTGGTTGCCGTGGAGCGAACGACCTGCTGCGTGGTGGGAGGCGGGCCGGCCGGAATGGTGCTGGCGCTGCTGCTGGCCCGCGCAGGGGTGGAGGTGACGGTGCTGGAGAAGCACGGCGACTTCCTGCGCGACTTCCGCGGTGACACCGTGCACCCCTCCACCCTGTCGCTGCTGGACGACATCGGCCTCGCCGAACGGTTCGCCCAGCTGCCGCAGCGCCGCGTGACCACGGTGCGGCTGCCCATCGGGCCGGACCGGTCCCCGGTCACGGTCGGGAACATCGGGGCGCTGCACGGGAAGTACAACTACATCGCGATGGTCCCCCAGTGGGACCTGCTCGACCTCCTCGCCGACGAAGCGGGCCGGGAACCCTGCTTCCGCCTCCGCATGGACACCGAGGCGACCTCCTTCCTCATCGAGCGCGGACGGGTCACGGGCGTGCACTACCGCACCGCGGACGGCAGCACCGGCGAGCTCAGGGCCACCCTGACCGTGGCCTGCGACGGCCGTGGCTCACTGGCCAGAGCACTGCCCGAACTCGGCCTGGAACAGTTCCCGTGCCCCATGGACGCCTGGTGGTTCCGCCTGCCGCGCCGCGAGGACGACCCCAGCGGACTCGTGGGCGCCCTGGGCGACAGGTTCTTCACCGCGCTCATCGACCGCGGCGACTACTGGCAGTGCGCCGCGCTCATCCCCAAAGGAACCGACGCCGAACGCCGCGCCGAGGGCTTGGAGCGCTTCATGGCCCGGTTCACGGCCGCCGCCCCATGGCTGGCCGACCGGAGCGACGCGGTCACCTCCTGGGACGAGGTGAAACTGCTCGACGTACGACTCGACCGCCTGCGCCGCTGGCACCGCCCCGGGCTGCTGTGCATCGGCGACGCCGCCCACGCGATGTCACCCGTCTTCGGCATCGGCATCAACCTCGCCGTACAGGACGCAGTGGCCGCGGCCCGCTACCTCGTGCACCCGCTGCGCGAGGGCACCGTAGGACTCCGCGACGTGCGCCGCGTCCAAATCCGCCGCCGGCCCACCACCGTGGCGACCCAAGGCCTCCAGCGCCTCGCCCACGCCCAGGTCATCGGACCGCTGCTGGCCGGCCGCAACGCGTTCGGCGATCCCCGACGGGCCAAGCGGATGACGGAGCTCGTCACCGACTCACGGTGGCTGAACCGGATCCCGGCCTACTTCATCGCGTACGGAGCCCTGCGCGAGCGCCCCCCGAGGGAATCGCTCCGCTGAACCACCCGCCAGGAGGCTGCCGGGATGCGTCACCGGCCGAGGACCGTGTCGACGTCGCCGCCACGTGCGGGCCCGAGGTGGCCACGACATACGATCGCCGCAAGCACCGCCAGGTCGTCGCAGCGACGTCGACCGCCGATCAGGCCACCGTCTTGTCGTGCTGTCGTCGCACCATCTCGGAGATCCAGATGGGCGCGAACGGAGACGTGCAACCCTGGGACGTCGGGTAGTCCTTGAGCACCTCCAGCCGCTCACCGATGTCGATCGCACGGGCGCGGTGCTCGGCATGCCCGATCCCGATCTGAGCCAGGCAATGGTTCATCGCCCACTGCAGGCGGTCCGGGGCGTCCTTCATCTCCGCCTCGATGACGTCGAGCAGACCTGCGAGGTCGAGGCCCCCGGGCTTCTTCGCCACACGTTCGGTGGTCAGCGCCCAGCCGGCACTCGCGACCACCGGATCCGGATCGGCGGACCAGGCCAAGCGCAGCTCTTCCGAGCACGGGTTCTTCTTCACCACGTAGTTCACGAGCCAGTCGTGCACCTTGGGTGTGCGCGCCTCGCGCACCATGACGTCCAGCTCGTCACTCGCGAACGCCTTCGGGCGGCAGATCAGCATCGCCAGCAGTCTCGCCGCGGTGTCATCCGTCGCCCAGAGCCGGCACGCGAGTTCCTGCTGCGTCTTCAGCCGCTTCGCGAGCGCGCGCAGCTTGCCGAGGTTCACACCGTGATCGTCACCGTGTCTCTCGTTCACCACGCGTGCCTTCGGGTCCTCGAGCGCGGCCAGCTCGGCCATCACCTCGGCCAACGCCGTCTCGGCCACCTCAGCCTCCTGTCCATCACGTGCGGGATTCAGCCTACGACGGACGTCGGCCTCCTGTCGTACATGCCGGTTCCGCGGCAGCATCGCCGGCGTGAAGGGCGGGACACCGGTTCCTGAGCGAAAACCGGTCGAGCACCGCCCCGCGGTGCCGTAGGGTGGGGTTCACCGACGCGGGGTGGAGCAGCTCGGTAGCTCGCTGGGCTCATAACCCAGAGGTCGCAGGTTCAAATCCTGTCCCCGCTACTGCCCGGAAGGGCCCGGATCCTCCATGGATCCGGGCCCTTCTGTCGTTCCGGGTCGCTTCGGGGCGCGAGGCCGCGCTGCGAGGAGCGTGGTGTTGGCCACCGCACCAGCACCGAGGTTGATCACCCGGCCGCCGGTGCGGTCCGGCCCGACGTGGCGGACCAGCGCTCCGCAGATCCGGCCACCGACCAGGAACGGGGAGAGCACGTACGGAAGCCGGAGATCGCACTGTGCGCCGGATGAGGGGTCGAGGAACGGCATCCGGACGGTGTCACTGTCCACGCGACGTTGGACGACGACGGTTCCCTGCCGGGCGCTCTCGGTGACGAGGGCGCGCCAGCTGTGGTCGTCGAGGTCCGCGCCGAACACCACTCCGCGGCCGCTGCCTTCGTTCGCGGGCTTGAGGACCAGGTCCGCCCGCTCCCGTACCGCGCGGCGCACGACAGCGTCCCGGTCTCCGCGCGCCTGCTGGGGCCCTGCCCATGCGGTCCAGGGGACGTGTGAGAGGACCAGCGTTGAGAGGACCAGCGTGCGGTCCGCGGCGGGCAGCAGGCCGAGGTCCTCGTAGAGCCAGGCCAGGACCTGCTTGCTCCGCAGCAGCCGCATCGTCTCCGGCAGGAACAGCTCCACGGTTCCGGCGGCCAGCGCGGTGGCGATCGCGTCCACGCCACCCGAGTCACATGTGATCATCCAGCTGTGGAACCAGTTGAGGACCATGCCGACACGGGCATCCCCCGCGTACAGACGGCCGTGCTGGTCGGTGCGCAGCCGGCCGAGGTCCTCCACCACGACGTCCAGCCCCGCGCTCGTGGCTGATTCGACGGTCGGTCGCAGGTAGGCGCGCAGCGCACGCCGGTTGCCGAGTTTCGCGGCCTGCCCGAAGCGGGTGCGCCAGGTCGGCACTATCAGGCAGCCTCCAGGCCGGCTCCGCCGGGACATCAGTGCGGCCAGTAGAGCCGCGCGGGCCGCCAGGATCGGGGCGGGGGCGGCCAAGGCGGCGCCGGGCCACAACCGGGCGTACGCGTCGGCCATCCGGTCCAGCGCAGGAATCCCGTAGATGGTGGCCGAGATGTTCAGCTCCAGGAACTTCGGGACACCCTGACACAGCAGGACATCGGGCCGGGCGACCCGCAGTACCTCGTCGTGCTCCAGCGGCCGGGCAGGGGTCAGCAACCGCTGCGGACATCGGTCGTGCATCACCTCCCGCAGCTCGCCCACCGTGGTGGCCCGCCTGCGGCAGGCGTCGACAGCCATCCGCAACAACCGCTCCGCGACCGCACCCAGCGCCTCGTAGTCGCGGTGGGCGATGACCAGCGGGCGCATCGGCTGCCATGGCCGACCGCGCTGCCATCCTTCCTGCGCCCCGTACGGCCAGCGTCCCGCCGCAGCACGTCGGGGGAGGAAAGCGGTCCGGTCGCTCATGGCGAGCTGCTCCCAGCGGTCGTGGAGTGCCATGGGCACAACCTGGTCGGCGGGCACCGGGCCGGCGTGGCGGGCTGCCCGGCCGCAACCAGCCCGGAGGCAAGGCTTGCCCCGCCCGCATCGGCCTCGAAGGCGACCAGCACGGGAGGTCTCTCACCGACCTGCCGGGCTACGAGCCGGACCTCGTCGGGCGTCGGCTCACGAAACACCGGATCGTGGAAGGCCGCCGGACACGTGACGAAGACCGGGTCACTGAACACCAGCTCCAAGCCGTGGGCGTACGAGATGTCGCGCCCGGCGCCCAGGCGCAGCCGGCCGGGGTCCCAGGCAACAATGTCCCAGTCCCACCAAGACCCTTCGGGAAGCTCGACCACGGCCCGTTCCCCCGATCCTTGTGCTGACGCGAGCGTGGGAGCTCACCTGACAGCAGTCTGGACGCCTCAGCGGTCGTCGTTGATCAAACCTTGTGTCATGCCAGGACGATATCCGTCCCGCTCAACAGCCCTCGACGTGCCCCGAAACCACCGGCATGCAGACGCCGGAGAGGCTGTGGGCCTCTCCGGCGTCTGCAGTGTGGGACGGGCGGCTCGCCGGGATCTGATCCCGGGGCTGTGGGGCTGTCGGCCCTCACTTGCCGAGCTTCGCCTTCAGGGCGTCCTTGAGCTGGTTCTTGATCACCTGCTTTTCGACCTTGCTCACGGTGCCGCCCGTGCCCGTGCCGTCACCGCCCACCGAGGTGGCGTCACCGGTGTTGACGGCGTCGGCACTGGCGTTGCCGCCGGTGGCCGCACCCGTGGTGACGTCACACCCGCCCTCACACTGACCGACACCCGAGTTGGCGTTTCCACCAGTGGCGGTACCACCGACCGTCGTGTTCTCGGCGTTGGCGTCACCACCCGTACCGATACCGTCGGCGCTGTCACTGGGGGCCAGGGTGACGGCGTGCTGCGGGACGGCGGCCGGCGCGGCCATCGCGGTCGCCGGCAGTGCGATACCGCCGCCCACCAGCGCCAGGGAAGCTCCGGCCAGAACAACACGACGAGTCGAGAACAGCTTGTGCATGAGAATTCTCCATTCGATGTAAAGAAAAGGAATTGAATACCGTCCCGCAGAACAGGCCGGGAATAGCTTTCCGACCTCATTTCCTCCCGGGCTTCCCCGGTGGGCACACTTCAAATAAACCCTGCGAGGGCACGTGCGTCACGCCACTCGAATACGTGGCTGGACATCCAGAACCGATCTTGGTAATGGCTGCCGCCATACCGGCGGTGCCAGCCGTCCGGCGCCGCCGATCCACTCCTGCCGACTCAACCTTGGACGTGGTGGCGCGCTTCTACGCCGCGGACTCAGAAGGCCGGCACGTCCGCCGCAGCGGACGTGCCGGCCTTCTCCACACTGGTGACGTTCTCAGCTCATCAGATCCGGCGAGAAGTAGTCCCGCAGTCAGGCGATCTTCCCGTCACGGATGCGGAAGATCTGCACCAGCGATACAGGCACGTCCTCGCCGTTCCCGTCGAAGACCGTGTCGATTTCGGCGATGAACACGTCGGGGCTGGAGGTGGCGAGAATGCGGTTTCCGCGAACGATCACGCTCCGCCGGATCGTCTTACGGTCGACCACAGAACGCGCCGTAGCGCCGTACTCGGCCCGCGGCACCGAGGGACACCCGCCGCGCGGAGCCCTTACTCGGGGGCTACCCGGCAGGCGCTCACCGCGGTCCCGTTGGTCACACCGCCCTTGGTCAGACCGGACACACACTGTTCGTGGTCGCCGGTCAACCCGACGTAACACGCCGTCCGGACGGACTCCGGGGCCTCGCCACCCTGTAGCTCCCGCTCGACCTGGTTGATGCAGGCCGTGACGTCCGCGTGGGCGGCGGGAGCCACCAGGGCCGCGCCACCGAGTGCGAGGGTCAGGCCGGTGAGGACACCTGCGATACGGGTCGACGCGTGCATGGGACGCACCTGCTCTCCGGGATCGCCGCGCGGCGATCCCGGAACCCGGGTGTGCCGGAGCCGCGCGGGAACGGGCGCCGAGCGCACGCGGCCGAGGTACGGCCACCGGGTCCGGGGCCCCCGCACCGGACCGGCTCGGCAGGGCTTCCCCTCCCTCCTTCGACGCTAGATCAGGCCCCTGTCGCACGCACCCGCTGGAGCCGGCACCCACCCGCTCCGCCCCTGCTGGTCAGCGGCTCCGGCCGGCGTCGACTCGTACCCGCACGACGACGGGCGCAGTCCGTCAGTCCTTCTCGGCCACGTGCCAGGTCATCCCCCAGCCGTACTCGATGTCCACAGCCTGCTGCTTGAAGATGCCGGGCGGCAGCAGGAGGTACTTCGCCTCTCGCCGGACGATCAGTTCCCCGCCCACGTTCTCGATCAGTGCGATCGCAGCGACCGGCGAAGGAACGGTGCACTCGTCCAGGCGCACCTCGATCGGCGGACCGGTGGGCGGATACAGCGTGGCGACCCCGTGCAGACCCGCGAAGCTGGACGCCCCGGCGTAGATGACCACGAACACCAGGATGCGCTTGATCTCGGCGGCATGATCAAGATTGATCATGAGGTTCTCGCCGGTCTCACTCGCGCCGGTCCGGTCGTCCTGGTCCAGCTGGATGTACGGCGGCTGGTCGAACGCGCCGAACTGGTTGTTGATGGGGTGGACGATCCCCATCAATCCGTTCTGCAGCTCCCACAGACAGGAGAGGTCCAGGTCGACGTCCTCCAGCCGGACGGCGTCCTTCCCCTTGTTCATCCAGCCGCGCGGCGGCTTGGGGACGCTCCACGAGAGATTGACCCGCATGCCTCCTGAGGTGGCCCCCTGCTTGGTCAGCGACACCGAAGGGGCAGCCTTCGTCAACGTGATCTTCGACAGCCGCACCGGCTGGGCACGCGCGGGCGACGGAGCCTGCGGCGCGGCGGGAAGCGGCGCGGGCCGAAGGGGCTGCGGCGGAGACGCCGCCTGCTGCACCGGCGGAGGCGGGGCGGGCTCGTCGACGGTGATACCGAAATCGGTGGCGAGCCCTGCCAGGCCGGACGCGTATCCCTGGCCCACCGCCCGGAACTTCCATGCGCCGTTGCGCCGATACAGCTCCCCGAGCACGAACGCCGTCTCCGACGTGGCACCTGTGGCATCGAACCGCGCCGTCTCGGCGCCGCTCTCCGCGTCCAGCACGCGCACGAACAGGCCGGACACCTGACCGAACGTGGCGTCGGTGGAAGCCGCGACCACCACGGTCCCGATGTCCTGCTCCACCGCGGACAGCACCACCCCGATCGTCTCGAGCGCGCCCGTGCCGTCCTGGCGCCTGCCCTCGTGACGCACAGCACCACTGCGATGCACGGGCTGGTTGTAGAACACGAAGTCGTCGTCCGACCGCACCTTGCCGGCCGCCGTCAGCAACAGAGCCGACACGTCCACATCGGGGGCTCCGGGGCCTCCTTGCCAGCCCAGCTCCACCCGGACCCTGGTACTTGCCACCGGTACGTTGGCACCCTTTTGTAAGGACATGTGGGTCCCCCTTCCGCAGCCTTCCCCACTCCCGCAGCGTACGAGGTTTTGGCCTGCTCCCCTCCCCGAAGGCGGATTTCCCTTTCCCCAGGGGAAGTTGTGGGGGTCTCGGCCGCCTGACGGACCGGGTCCAGGGTGTCAACCGCCATAGACGGGCGGGCTGTTGTGGCAGTCACGACCGTGCGTACGGGATCTGGCCGGAAGCTATCGTCGCAGCCGTCCGAACCAGAGAGCCGTTTCACATCAGTGGAGGGTTTGTGCATCCATTTCTTGGAAGGCTCGGTGGGGCTGCCGCCGCCCTGCTGCTCGGCGTCGGTGTGCTCGTCGGCGGCCCGGCCTCCGCTGCCGCCGGGGTCACCAGGGCCGCCGCGGCCGCCGTCCCGCCCGTCACCGGCGAGCTCAAGGCGTACAACGTCGACGGCATCTACAGCGCCGGCGTCTCATCCGGCGGGTACATGGCGACCCAGTTGCACGTGGCCTATTCCGGTACGTTCGACGGCTCGGCCGCGTTCGCCTCCGGACCGCAGTACTGCGCGCAGAACGACCTGGGCAAGGCCCTGAACGCGTGCATGGAGGTCTACCAGGACCTCCAGCTCGCCACCCTGAAGCAGACCACTGCGAACTGGTCGGCGCAGGGCGTCATCGACGACGCGGCCGGCCTCAGCGGCGACCCGGTCTACGTCTTCAGCGGGTCCGGTGACTCGACCGTCGAGCGCCCGGTGTCCACCGCGCTGAACGACTACTACCGGCACTTCGGCGCCAACGTGCTCTACAACAAGAGCACCACCGCCGGCCACGCCTGGATCAGCCCGCTCGGCCCGAACGCGTGCACCGTCACGGCCAATCCGTGGATCAACAACTGCGGCATCGACGCCGAACGCGAGTTCCTGGGCCATCTCCTCGGCTCGGTCAGCGCACCCGCGGCCGACCCCGGTGGCAGCCTGATCCGGTTCGACCAGAACAGGTACGCGCCCGGCGGCGCCGCCAAGCCGATCTCCATGGACGAGAAGGGGTTCGTCTACGTCCCCACGAGCTGCGCGAACGGCGCGGCCTGCAAGGTGGTCGTCACTCTCCACGGCTGCAAGCAGGGCTACTCGTACCAGGGCTTCGGCACCCAGTTCATCGACAAGGCGTACCTCAACGAGTACGCCGACACCAACAACCTGATCGTCCTGTACCCGCAGGCCATCGCGACCACGACGCTCGACAACCCCAACGGCTGCTGGAACTGGTGGGGCTACCTCGGCGACCCCGACTACGCGCGGCACGGCGGCAGGCAGATCGAGACCATCATGGGCATGGTCAAGGCCCTCGGCGGCACGGGCTCGACGACGCCGCCCACGGGAACCGTCACCCTGCCGAGCGTGGACGCCGAGGACGGCTACATCAAGGCCGCAGGTGACGGCTCGGGCCCGGCCGTCGGCACCCTGGAGGAAACCTCCGGTCTGGCGCTGGGACGGGGCGCCGACGGCAAGTTCAACCGGACCCTTCTGTCCTTCGACACCGGCGCCGTTCCCTCCGGGAAGGAGATCACCCGAGCCTGGGTGACCCTGACGAGGAGCAGCGGATCCGGCGACCCCTGGGCCGGACCCGCCGGCAACCGGATCCTGGTCGACGTCCACACCGGCTGCCTCGGCGGCTGCACGGTGGAGACCGCTGACTGGGCCGCCGCCGCGACGGCCGCGGGCACGGCCGAGATCGGCCCCTTCGCGTCCGGCAGCAAAGCCTCCGGCGACCTGTCCGCCGCTGGCCTGTCCGCGATCAACCGCTCCGGACGGACCCAGATCCGCCTTCGGTTCGAACAGAACCAGACGGCTACGGCCTACCTCTTCGTCAACAAGGACACACAGGCAACTCTGACCGTGGAGTACCGGTAACGGGCGCGTCGGGACCCCCCGTCGCCGGTGGTCAGGAGGGCTTGGTGGGCGAGAAGGCAGTGACGGTCGCCTTGTTGTCGCATTCGGCGAAGACGCCGTCGTCCATGGAGATCTGGTGCGAGCCCGCGCCGGGCACGCCGAGGACGATTGTGGGGAAGCTGGCGGGCGTGGCGCCGGATACGCAGTAGCCGTCGGCCTCGCCCTGGACGTTGACGAAGGTGAGCTTCGTCCAGGCGCGGGCGCCCGGGGCCAGGGACACCGTGGAGGCCGAGCCGCTGTGGGTGATGGCGAGCGGGACGTTCTTGTCGGGCGAGCCGTGGCCGGCTCCGGCGACCGTCGGGAATCCGTGGAGCGTGCAGGGAAGCGTCGAGGTGTTGGTGACCGAGACGATGGCGGCTCCCGTTCCCGTACCGGGCGGTCGGACATCGGCCTGGTGGGCTTCGGAGACCTTGATCTGGTCGATCTTGCACGCCTTCGTCCCGCCTCCCGAGCCGGGTACCGAGGGGCTGGGCTTGGTGCCGCCCGTGCCACCCGTGCCACCCGTACCGCCCCCGGCGGAGGAAGTGCCGCCGGTGGGCGTCGGCTTCGCCGACTCCGCGCCCGCGGGCGGCGTCGACGGCTTGCCGACCGCGCCGTCGTCGCCGGCTGGTGTGCATCCCGCCATCAGGGCGGTGACCGCCACCGCCGTCACCAGCGCTGCCGCGGTCCTTCTGACGCCTGCTGTGTACTGCATGGGGCGCTCCCCGAGGTTCACGGCCGGTCCCACACCGGCACTCGTCGCTGGACACGGCGTCGCGCCCCACTCGGGTTCCCGGGGCGCGACGCTGTGGCGGTTCCGTGACGCGCCCATGACGCGGCTATTTCACCGAGCCCGCCATGACGCCCTGGACGAAGTGCCGCTGGAAGGCGAAGAAGACGATCAGCGGGACCACCAGGGACAGGAACGCCCCCGGCGCGAGGACGCCGATGTTGCTTCCGAACTGCCGCATCTGGGACTGCAGCGCGACCGTGAGCGGCTGGGACCCGCTGTCCGCGAAGAGCAGCGCCACGAGCATGTCGTTCCAGACCCAGAGGAACTGGAAGATGGCCAGGCTCGCGATGGCCGGACGGCCGAGCGGCAGCACGAGCCGGGAGAAGATCCGCCACTCGCTGCCGCCGTCCATCCGGGCGGCTTCCAGCATTTCGCGCGGTATCTCGGCGAAGTAGTTGCGCAGCAGGAAGATCGCGAACGGCAGCCCGTAGGCCACGTGGAAGAGGACGACGCCCGCGATCGTGCCGAACAGTCCCACCGCGCCGAAGAGCTTGGCCACGGGCAGCAGTCCGATCTGCACGGGTACGACCAGCAGTCCGACGACCACCAGGAAGATGCCGTCCCGGCCGGGGAAGTCCAGCCACGCGAAGGCGTATCCGGCGAGTGCCGCGATCGCGACCACCAGGGCGGTGGTGGGCACGGAAATCAGGATGGTGTTCCCGAAGGCCGCCGCGATGCCGGAGTCCTTCAGCAGGGCGCTGTAGTTGTCCAGGGACAGCTGGGACGGGTCGGTGAGCGCGGTCCACCAACCGTCGGAGGCGTTGTCCCGCTCGGAGCGCATCGAGGACAGGAACAGTCCCGCCAGTGGGGTGATCCATACGAGGGCGACCAGGATCAGCGCGCCCTGGACGACGGAGTTGCCCAGCCAGCGCGACAGCCTGCTCCTGCGGCGCGGCCCGGGCGCGGACGGGACGGGGACGGGCCTGACCGCCGCCGCCCGCCGGGACGGTCGGCGCTCGATGGTGCTGTGGCCGCTCATGCTCCACTCCTTCGGAAGCGCCGGATGTTGAAGATCATCGCCGGGACGACCAGCAGGAGGAGCACCACGCTGAGCGCACTGCCGAGCCCCTGGTCGTTGCCGCCGCCGAAGGAGACCAGCCACATGCGGGTGGCCAGCACGTTCGCCTCTTCCTGGACGGGTCCGGGCGCGATGATGTAGACGAGGTCGAAGACCTTCATCACGTTGATCACCAGGGTCACGAAGACGACGGTGAGCACCGGTGCGAGCAGCGGCACGGTGATCTTGCGGAAGATCTGGCCCTCGGTGGCACCGTCCATCCGCGCGGCCTCCAGCGCGTCGCGTGGGATGGCCGCGAGGCCGGCGCCGATCAGGACCATCGCGAAGCCGGTCCACACCCACAGGTAGGCGCCGATGATGGCCGGCGTCACCAGCGCCGGACCGAGCCAGTTGACCCCCTGATAGGGAGCCGCGAAGTTGGCCGCGGGCAGCCTGACGGTGTACTCGCCGTCGGCGAGCCCGGTGAATTGGAACGAGCCGTCGTCGGCCGTGGTGGCGGTCGCGGCCACCCGGCCGTCCCGTACGGCCTCGACCGTCATGCCGGGCAGGCCCTTCTCGCCCGGGTCGACGGTCCCCGGCGTGCCGGCGCCGCCGGGGGCGAAGTCGAGATAGACGACTCCCCCGATCTCCTGCGTGCCGGGCGCCGCGGCGGCCGCGGGCTTCGCGCCGGCGGGCATCGCGTCGGGTGCCACCCCGACGAAGCCGAGGCTGACCGAGCGGCCGGGACGTACGGTCTCCGCGGTGCTGTACGGTCCGCCCGCCGTGCCGGTCAGACCGTGGTCCGCCCGGGCTCGGGCCGTCGGATAGGCCGCGGCGTCGTCGAAACTGTCGTGGACGCCGACGACGGCGGCGTTGAGCACGCCCCGGCCCGGGTCCTGTTCGTAGGCGAGCCGGAAGATGATGCCCGCGGCGAGGAACGACACGGCCATCGGCAGGAAGAGCACCAGCTTGAAGGCGGTTGCCCAGCGCACCTTTTCGGTGAGCACGGCGAGCATCAGTCCGAGTCCGGTCAGCAGGGTCGGTGCGACGACGACCCAGATGGTGCTGTTGCGGATCGCCTTGAGGGTGGCCGGGTCGTGGATGATCGCCGCGTAGTTCCCGGCTCCGACGAAGCGGTCGCCGCCGGCGTCGAAGAAGCTGCGGCCGATGGAGAAGAGGACCGGGTAGACGACCAGCGCGCCGAGCAGCAGCAGGGCCGGCAGGACGAAGACGACCGCGAGGCGGCGCTTCCTTCGCTGGGCCCGGCGCCGCCCGTCGGCCGCGGCGCGGGCGGTCACGGTGTCAGCCATGGGATCCGCCTCAGTTCCCGTAGGCCTTGGCGGCCTCGGCCTCGAGCTGTGCGGCCGTGCCCCGCGGGTCCGACGGGTCGCGCAGGAAGTCCTGGAGGAGCTTCCACTCGCCCGCGCCCTTGGTGCCGCCGAACGCGGCCGGCGCCTGGTCCGACATGTCGAAGCGGATCGAGTCGCCCGCCGCGATGAGCGACTCGGCGGTGCTGCGGGTGACGGCGTCGCCGTACGAGGCCATGTCGACCCGGAGGTTCGGGGACAGGAAGCCGCCCGCGCCGGCCCAGACCTCTGCCGCCTCGGGGCCGGCCAGGAACTCGAGCAGCTTCATGCCGCCCTTGCTGTTCGTCCCCTGCTTGAGGACGACGGCCGCGTCACCGCCGCTGACGACCGGCGCCTTGCCGCCGTCGACCGCGGGGAACGGGAAGAACTTGGCGTCCTTGCCGGGCTGCTTGCCGAACTGGTCCTTGGCGACGCCGCCGACGAAGTCTCCCTCGTAGACCATGCCCGCCTTGGGCTCGGGGCCGAAGACCTGCTCGACCGACGAGGGGAAGTCCGTACCCAGAGCCGTCTGGGCGCCGCCCGCGACGAGCTGCTTGTCCTTGAACAGGTCCCCGAGGGTGGTCAGCGCCTTGACGACGCTGTCGTCGGTCCACTTGAGCTTGTGCTGGGCGAGCTGGTCGTACTTTTCCGGCCCGGCCTGGGAGAGGTAGATGTTCTCGAACCAGTCGGTGAGGGTCCAGCCGTCCTCGCCGGCTATGGCGAAGGCCGGGCGGCCGGAGTCGGCGAGGGTGCGGCCGGCCTTCAGCAGGTCGGCGTAGCTCTTGGGCTCGCTGACGCCCGCCTGGGTGAAAGCCTCGGGGGCGTACCAGACGGTCGACTTGTGGGCGGCTTTGAAGTAGAGGCCGTAGTACGTGCCGTCGACGGTGCCGTAGTTCTTCCACACCGGGGCGAGGGTGGAGCCGGCCGTCTTCGCGGTCTGGTCGGACAGGGGCTGGAGCCAGCCCTCCTTGGCGAACTGCTGGAGCACGCCCACCTGGGGGACCATCACCACGTCGGGCGCGTTGCCGCCCTCGATCTTGCTTCCGACGAAGGTGGAGACGTTGTCGCCGGAGGGGACGAAGACCGTCTTGGCGCCGGTCTTCTCGGTGAAGGCGTCCAGGACCTTCTTGAAGTTCTTCTGTTCGCTGCCGGTCCAGACGCCTGCCACGGTCACGGTCTGGCCGCTGAGTTCACCGCCGCCGGCGGGTCCGGTGGTACCGCCGCAGGCGGTGGCGCCAAGGGCGAGGGCGAGGGTCGCCGCTGCGGTGGCCGCGGTCCGTCGGGTCGTCTTGCTGGGTCGTCGCATGATGATGTCCTTTTCCGGGGGGTTCGGGGACTGCGGGGTGGGACGTGACGTCACTCGGGCCGCGGGTTCACGGGGCCGGGCACTCGGCCGTCCACCAGGCGGCGGTCGCCGCGGGGAGCACGCCGGCGGGGCAGGGTCCGCTGGCGAGCAGCGGGGTCCCGGGGACCGGAGCGGGCACCGGCTCCGTGCCGAAGTTCACCGCGCAGATCAGGCCCTCGCCGCGGGCGATCGCCAGCACCTGCGCAGGCGCGTCCAGCCAGCGCAGGGTGCCGTCGCCGAGCTGCGGCAGGGTGCGCCGCAGCTGGAGACCGTCCCGGTAGAGGTGCCAGAACGAACGGGTGTCGGCGAGGGCACGGTCGGTGGCGTGCTCGGCGAACCACTCGGGCTGCGGCAGCCACGGCTTGGCGCCGGCCGCTTCCTGGCTGAAGCCGAACGGGGAGGCGTGCCCGGACCAGGGCAGTGGCACGCGGCAGCCGTCCCGGATGTGCTTGCGGCTGCCGGTGCGGTGGAAGATCGGGTCGGTGAGGACCTCGTCGGGCAGGTCGAGGACCTCGGGGAGACCGAGTTCCTCGCCCTGGTAGACGTAGGCGGCGCCGGGCAGGGCGAGCATCAGGAGTGCGGCGGCGCGGGCGCGGGCGGCTCCCAGTCCACTGCCTTCCACCCCGGGCTCGCCCGCGTAGCGGGTGACGGTGCGGACCTGGTCGTGGTTGTTGAGGACCCAGGTGACGGTGGAGCCGGTGCCGGCGATGTCGCGTATCGCCTCGGTGATCGTCGCGCGGAAGGCGTCGGCGTCCCAGGGCGCGCTGAGCAGGTCGAAGAAGAACGCCTGGTGCAGTTCGTCGGGGCGGACGTACTCGGCGTGCTCGCGTGCGGTCGGCACGGACACCTCGCCGACCAGCAGCCGCTCGTGGCCGTCCCGGGCGGTGTACTCCTCGCAGACCGAGCGCCAGCGGCGCCATACGTCGTGGACCTCGGGCTGGTTCCAGGCGAGCTGGTTGACGGCGTCGCGGGCGCGCTCGTCGGCTCCGGGGTCGTCCGAGTCGGGCAGTTCGGGGTGCTTGAACAG
This sequence comes from Streptomyces sp. NPDC048258, assembly GCF_043201995.1. Lineage (NCBI taxonomy): Bacteria > Bacillati > Actinomycetota > Actinomycetes > Kitasatosporales > Streptomycetaceae > Streptomyces > Streptomyces sp. NPDC048258. The sequence goes on along the minus strand of NZ_JBICZH010000019.1, from coordinate 41,426 downwards.
CCCGGCGGCGACGTCGATGCGGAAGCCGTCGACACCGCGGTCCAGCCAGAAGCGCAGCACCTGCTCGAAGTCGTCGCCCACGGCCGGGTCGCGCCAGTTCAGGTCGGGCTGCTCGGGCGTGAAGAGGTGCAGGTACCACTCTCCGGGGGTGCCGTCGGGCTCGGTGATCCGGCTCCAGGCGGGACCGCCGAACATGGCGCGCCAGTTGTTCGGCGGCTCCGCCCCTTCCGGGCCGCGGCCGGGCGCGAAGTGGAAACGGGAGCGCGGCGCGCTGCCCGGCGCCGCGGCGAGTGCCTCGCGGAACCACGGGTGCTCGCTCGAGCAGTGGTTGGGGACGATGTCGAGCAGCAGCTTGAGCCCGAGGCGGCGGACGTCGGCCATCAGCCGGTCGAACTCGGCGAGGTCGCCGTAGACGGGGTCGACACCGCAGTAGTCGGCGACGTCGTAGCCGTGATCGTGCTGCGGCGACGGGTAGAAGGGGCTGAGCCAGATGCCGTCGACACCGAGCTTCCTCAGGTAGGGAAGCCCGGCCCGTACGCCGGCCAGGTCGCCGATGCCGTCCCCGGTGCTGTCGAGGAAGCTGCGGACGTAGACCTGGTAGATCACCGCGTCGCGCCACCAGGCAGGTGTGGTGGCAGTGCGGAAGGGATGGCCGGTGTCGGCCGGAAGGGTGCTGAGCATCTCGCGTCGACCTGTTCTGCTGAATGCGAGAGCGCCCTGGATCAGGTGCGCTGTTATGCATGCATGTTAAGTAATGACGACTGGAAGGTGTCAACGATGTGTCTAGAAACAGCAGAAAGTTGGGGTAGTTTGCGGCTGAATGTCCGCATGCACGAAAGAGGGCCCCTACTTAACATGTAAGTAGAGGCCCTGCGGGGAGGAAGGCAGAGGAGTGTGCGATCAGCCCTTGTGGGAGATGGCCCCGAGTTCGCGCGCGAGCCGCGCCACTGCCTGTTCCGGCGTCTGGCGCTGCGCCATCACGTCCTGCGCCACGGCCTGCACGGCGAGGCTCACCTGGTCGTAGCGCGGACTCTTGGGGCGCGGCACCGCCGAGAGCACGCTCTGGCGAAGCGTGGGCAGGTACGGATACGCGCGGATCAGCTCGGGGTCCTCGTACAGTGCGGCGCGCACCGGTGGCAGCGAGCCCTCGGTGAGTACCTGTCGCTGGACCCGCTCACTGGTGAGATAGGAGATCAGATCGGCCGCCGACGCCGGATGCCGCGCACGGCTGCTCACGGCGAGGTTGGAGCCACCCAGCACGCTGGTGCCGGGCCCGTCGGGCCCGGGCAGCGGTACGACGCCGAACCTGCCCGCGACCTCGGACCCTTGTGCGCTCGCGTCCGCGTACACGTAGGGCCAGTTCCGCAGGAAGAGCAGCCGGCCGTCCTGGAACGCCCGCCGCGACTCCTCCTCCTTGTAGCCGAGCGCGTCGCGGGAGATCCAGCCGTCCCGCACACCGTCCGCGAGGAACCGCAGTCCGGCGCGCGCCGCGTCGGAGTCCACGGTCACCCGGGCGCCGTCGTCGCGCAGGATCGAACCGCCCGCCGAGTGCACGGCCTCGGTCACGTTGACGGTGAGCCCTTCGTACGGCAGGAACTGACCGGCATAGCCGTCCAGTCCGTACTTCGGGGCGATCGTGCGCGCCTGGCGGACCAGCTCGGCCCAGGTGCGCGGCGGTTTCTCGCCTTCCCGGTCCAGGATGTCCTTGCGGTAGTAGAGCAGTCCCGCGTTGGTGACGTACGGGACCGCGTACAGCCGGCCTTCGAAGGTCGCGGTGTCGACGACCGGCCGCAGGAAGGTGTCCAGAGGGAAGCGGTCACGCTCGAGCGGGGAGATCCATCCGGCCGCCGCGAACTCGGGCGTCCAGGCGACGTCGATGTTCAGTACGTCGAACCGGTCGCGGCCCGATCGCAGTTCGCTGATCATCTGGGCCCGGGTCTCGTCGGCCGAGTCGGGCAGTTCGACGAGCGTGACGCGTTCGTCGGGGTGGCCGCGGTTCCAGTCGTCGAGCAGTGGGGAGAGGTAGTCGGTCAGATCGCCCGCCGTCACGAGCGTCAGGGGGCCGCGCCCCTCGGAGGCCACGTCCGCGTCGGCGCGGACGCCGAAACCCGCGTATCCCGTCAGGACGACCGCCGCGACCAGGAGAGCTCTACCCGCGGCACGCATCCACCGCATAGATTCCTCCCAGTGCACGATCCGGCTGCGCCGCCGACCCTCGCGGCCTATATATACCCGTTAGGCATGGGCGATACTAGACGTCCAGGCAGACGATACAGACGGCGGCGCCACTCGGTCCGATGCCGAGTGAACAGTTGACTACCGGGTGGAAGGGAGGGGGAGCGAGTGCGGCTGGCGCTCCTTGCGCTCCTCACCCGTAGCCCTGCGCACGGTTACGAGCTGAAGCAGGACCTTGAGAAGCTCCTGGGCGCCGCGTACCCTCAGCCCAACGTCGGCCAGATCTACGTCACCCTCGGCCGGCTGGAGAAGAGCGGCCTGATCGAAGGCGAGGACGTCGAGCAGTCGGGCCGGCCCAACAAGCGCACGTACAGGCTGACGGACGCCGGGCGCGAGGCCGTGCTGGCCTGGTTCGAGGAGACCGCGGAGGAGCCCCGGGTACGGGACGAGTTCTTCATGAAGCTCGCGCTCGCACCCCGGTCGGGTCTGGCCGACCCGGTCGCGCTGATCAACAAGCAGCGGCGGCAGTACCTCAACACCATGCGGGACCTGTCCAAGCTGGCCGCGGCGGAGGACCGCGACAACAAGATCTCCCAACTGCTGATCGAGGGCGCCATGCTGCATCTGCAGGCCGACCTCGACTGGCTGGAACGCTGTCAGGAGGAGCTGGAATGAGCGACGACGCCACCGGCGCTCCTGCCGTGCCCATCGTGCGCGCCGAGGGCCTGACCAAGACGCACTACGGCGAGGGCGCGGCGGTGCATGCCGTGCGCGGGGTGGACCTGTCCGTCCAGCCGGGCGAGTTCGTCGCGGTCACCGGGCCGTCGGGGGCCGGCAAGTCCACGCTGCTGCATCTGATCGGCGGCCTCCAGCGGCCCGACAGCGGGAAGCTGTGGCTCGGCGGAGAGCGGGTCGACGAGTACCGCGAGGCCCGCTGGGCGGTCCTCAGGCGCCGCAGCATCGGCGTCGTCTTCCAGTTCTTCAACCTGGTCTCCAACCTCACCGTCGCCGACAACGTCGAACTGCCCGCCCTGCTCGCCGGCGCCTCCCCGAAGGCCGCCCGCGACTCCCGCGCCGAACTGCTCGCCGAGCTCGGCCTCGAAGGCCGCGAGCGGTCGATGCCCGGAGAGCTGTCCGGCGGCGAACAGCAGCGGGTCGCGCTCGCCCGCGCGCTGGTGAACCACCCCGCTCTGCTGCTCGCCGACGAACCGGCCGGCAGCCTCGACAGCAAGGGCACCCGCGAGGTGCTGCGGCTGCTCTCCCGGTTCCACCAGCGCGGCCAGACGATCATGATGGTCACCCATGACGCCCGGATGGCCAGTGCCGCCGACCGCGTCATCAGCTTCTTCGACGGGCGCATAGCCGACGACGCGGCACTCGGCGACGGGCGCCGCGAGCCGGGCGGCGGCGTCCGCGGCGTACTCGAACTGAAGGAGTGACCGTGCGGGCCACTCTGCGCTGGGCGCAAGCCGACTTCCGCGCACACCGCGGCGAAGCCCTCTTCGTCGTGCTGGCCAGCGCCGGGATCATCGCCTCGCTCCTGCTGGCCGGCGCGCTGTTCAGCTACGCCGCGAACCCGTGGCAGCGGATCTTCAACCAGTCCCAGGGCGCGCACATCTGGCTGCACACCCGCGCCGGGGCGACCCCGTTCACACCAGACGTGGACGCCCTGTCCGGCGTGGACGGGATCGCCGCCCTCTCCGGGCCGTTCCGCACGGCGGCGACGACCGTCGAGTCGCGCGGCGCGCGGGCCGGGGTGACGCTGCGCGCAGCCGCCGTGGCACCTCCGGAGACAGGGCGGCCGCTCGTCACCGCGGGCGGCTGGCTGGCCCCATCGGACGACGGCGCCCAGGCCGGCACCGTCGTGCTGGAGAGTTCGGTCGCGCGGGCGCTGTGGGCCGAGCCGGGTGACACGGTGCGGGTCACCGGGCCGGACGGCGCCCCGCACGCACTGCGGGTGAGCGGGATAGCCGAGGCGGCCGAGCCGGGCTACCGGCCGGGCGGCGGACCGGGCATCGGCTGGGTGCTCTCCGGCACCCTCGACGAGATCGCCCACGGTGACACCGGGCAGAGCGTCGGACTGCGCCTGGAGGATCCGGACGACACCGACTTCATGGTCCAGCGCGCCGTGACCGTCCTCGGCGCCGACCGGGTCGCCCAGGTCACCAAGTGGCAGCAGGCACGGGCCGAGGCGGGCGGCGACGACCGGCTCCTCGGGCAGATGTTCGCCGTCTTCGGGCTCGGCGCGCTGCTCGCGGCAGCGCTCGCCGCGGCCGGAGCGATCGGTGCCCGGGTCCGCGGTCAGCTGAGGGACATCGCCATCCTCAAGGCGGTCGGCTTCACCCCCGGCCAGGTGACCCGCGGCTTCCTCGTACAGCATCTGGCCTTCGCGCTCCTCGGCGTGACCCTGGGCACGGCGGCGATCGCCTTGCTGGGCGCCCGGATACCGGGGCGGATCGGGGAAGCGGCGGCCGTGTGGCAGGACCTGCCCGGCCACACCGCGCTGATGATCGGCGTTCCCTGCGGCGCGGTGCTGCTGATCGCGGCCGCCACCGGACTCTCGGCCTGGCGGGCCGGACGGGTGCCGCCGGTGCCGGTGGCCCGGGCGGCGCTGCCGTCCGCCACGCCGATGACCGCACTCGGCAGACGGGCGCTCGGAATGCGCGTGCCCCCCGCCCTGGTCCTGGGGTGGCGGGCGGCGTTCCCGCGACGGGGCCGGACGCTCGTGGCGGTGGCCCGGCTCGCCCTGCCGATGGTGCTCATCACGGTCGCGCTCGTCGCCTGGTCGACGCTGGACCAGTTCCGCAGCCGACCCGCGAGCATGGGACTGCCCGCGGCGCTGACCGTACGGGCCGAGCAGCCCGCCGGGCCGTCGGACTCGGAGCTGGAGAAGACCCTGGCGACGATCCCGGACATCGCCGCGGTCCATCCGGGCGCGGAGATGGCTGCGCTCGTGCCGGGGCAGACCGGCACCATCACGCTCCGCGGGCTGGGCACGGCTCGGCACCCGTATCCCTCCGAAGTGGTGGAAGGCCGCGCGGTCGGCGGTCCGGACGAGGCAGTGGCCGGGCAGGGGCTGCTGGATCTCCTCGGGGTGCGGGTCGGCGACTGGGTGCGGATGACCGTCGAGGGACGGCCGCAGATCCTGCACCTCGTCGGCCGCACCATCGAACCCGAATCCGGCGGCCGGGTGATCACCACGACCATCGACGCGCTGCGGGAGCGCGATCCGCGACTGCGGCCCGACTTCCATGCCTTGGTGCTGCGCGAGGGGGCGGACCCCCGGGCGGTGAGCGGCACGCTCGCCGTGGCGGCAGGCGGAACGCTGGAGATCCGTGAGACGCCCAATCCGGCCGACCGGCTGGAACCGGCACGCGGAGTGATCGCCGCCCTGATCGCGGTGCTGGCACTGATCGGGCTGATCGAACTGCTGACGCTGATCAGCACGGGAGTACGCGACCGGGGCCGGGACCTGCTCGCGCTGAAGGCCATCGGGCTGACGCCCCGGCAGATCGGGGCGACGATCGTGACGGCCGCCGGCCTGACCGCGCTCGTCTCCGCCGTGGTGGGGACGACGGTGGGTGCGCTGTCCGGCAGCTGGCTGGTGGACGCCCAGGGCGCGGCGAGCGGGATCGGCGCGGGGATCGCCCAACTGCCGCCGCTGCCCATGCTGTTGACGGTGACCATCGGAGCGGTGCTGGGTGCGGTGGCGGCGGCGGCGCTGCCGGCGGCACGGGCGGCACGGCGGCGGCTGGCGGACTCGCTGAGCGAGACGCTCTGACCCCCAGCCCCCGGAGAGCAGGGGGTCCTCACGTCATTACATCTGTCATATCCCCGATCGGTGGCCGAGATCCGGGAACAGGTGCCGGCGCGGGGGTGACGCTGACATCATGGCGCGGCAGCGGTGGCGCGACTGCCGAGTTGGCCGGAAAGGTGCGGCATGGAGCGGGAGATGGAGTCGTTGCGGGCCGGGGATCCCTCGCAGGTGGGCCCGTACCGGATCGCGGCCCGGCTGGGCAGCGGAGGCATGGGGGCCGTCTACCTCGGGCGTTCGCGCGGCGGCCGGTCCGTCGCGGTGAAAGTGATCCGGCCGGAGCTGGCCGAGGACCCGGAGTTCCGGATGCGGTTCGCCCGCGAGGTGAGTGCGGCGCGGCGGGTGAACGGCATGTACACGGCCGGGGTCGTCGACGCCGACCCGACCGGGGACCCGCCGTGGCTGGCCACCGCCTACGTCGCCGGGCCCTCGTTGAGCGAAGCCGTACGGGACCACGGGCCCTGGCCCGAGGAGTCGGTGATGGCACTGGCGGCGGGAGTCGCCGAAGCCCTGGAGGCCATCCACGTCCAGGGTGTGGTGCACCGGGATCTGAAGCCGTCCAACGTGCTGCTCTCGCCGGACGGGCCGCGCGTCATCGACTTCGGGATCTCGGCGGTCGCCGAGGCCGTCACCGAACTCACCCGTGCCGGAACCCTCATCGGCACGCCCGGCTTCATGGCCCCCGAGCAGCTGACGGGCGGCAGGGTCACCCCGGCCACCGATGTGTTCTCCCTGGGCGCCGTGCTGGCGTTCACCGCCACCGGCACCGGGCCCTTCGGTACCGGAACCGCCTCGGGGCTGATGTACCGGGTGGTCCACGACGAGCCGGACCTCGGCGCGCTGCCGGTCCGGCTGCGCGCTCTGGTGGCCGGATGTCTGGCGAAGGATCCCGCCCGGCGCCCGACCGTCTCCGCGCTCCTCGACGAGCTCGCCGGGGTGCTGGACACCTCGGTCGGCTTCACGTGGCTTCCCCCGTATCCGGCCCGGCCGTCGTCCTCGCCGGCGGCCGCAGCGCCCGACGCGGCGAAGGCTCCCGCCGATCCGCGCACCCCCACGACCGTCGACCCGGTGGCCCCGACCCGGACGGCTCCACCGCCGCTGCCGTCGCATCCGCCGGTGGTCGCCGACGTACCGCGGGGCTACGGTCCCCCGACCCTGGCCGGGCCGCGGTCCCGGCGGGGCGCCCTGGCGGCCGCGGGGGCCGCGGTGGTCGTGGTCGGCCTGCTGGCCTGGCTGGTGCCGCGGGCGATCGACGTCGGCAACACCGGCAACACCGGTGGAAAGGGAGAATCGGCGTCCTCCGCGGGGCCGACCGCGGGGCAGACGGCCGGGTCGGCCGCGGGGCAGGGCGATGGTGCCGCAAGCTCGGCCCCCGGCACCACCCGTACGCCTGGCACTTCGGTGTCACGCGTCCCGTCGCAGCCGCTCCCGGTCGTCGGTTCGTGGCAGGGGACCTACCGGTGCGGCCAGGGCCTGACCCGGCTCGACCTCACGATCACCTCGCCGGGCGGGCGGGCGCTGGAAGCCGTGTTCGCCTTCTCCGCGCACCCCGACAACCCCGGCGTGCCCAACGGCTCCTTCACCATGATCGGCTCGTTCGAGAGCGGCCGGATGACCCTGCGCGGAGACCGTTGGATCAACCGCCCGCGCGACTACCTCACCGTGGACCTCGACGCCGTGGTCGCCGGGGAACGTCCCGCCGTCATGTCCGGCGCGGTCATCAGCTCGGTGGCCAGCTGCACCGACTTCGCGGTCGGCCGCCGGCCGTGACGGAACCGCGCACGGCCCGCGCGAAGGCCGTCCCCGGCGCGTGTCGTGACCGGGTGGCCGATACTGGAACCACGGGGTTCCGCGGGCAGTGGCCCCCCGGGCCCGCCCCGTACGGAAGGCGGTGGCCGACGCATGTACCCGTCCGTTCCGACGCCCGGCCAGTACGGCGAGGCCGTGTTCCCGCCCGATCAGGCCGGTGAGGACGAGCGCATCGACCTCGGCGCCCTCGCCTACGACGACATCACCGTCGCGCGGCTGCGGGAGCTGGGCGCGGGACCCGGATGGAGCTGCCTCGACGTGGGAGCGGGCACCGGCAGCGTAGCCCGCCGGCTGCTCGGGGAGTTGGGCGTCATACGGGTGCTGGCCGTGGACCGCGACGTCCGCTTCCTCGCCGCCCACCCCCAGCCCGGGCTCGACGTCCTGGAGACGGACATCAGCGCTCCCGGGTTCGATCCCGGACGCTTCGACCTGGTGCACGCCCGCTTCGTGCTGATGCACCTGCCCGCCCGGGGGCAGCTGATCGCACGCCTCGGCGAGCTGCTCGTCCCCGGCGGTGTGCTGGTGCTCAGCGATGCGGTCGACCTGACGAGCGAGGCCGCGCCCCCGAGCCCGTACGGCCGGGCCATGCGAGCCATGTGGCAGGGCCTGCGCGACACCATCGGCACCGACGTCACCTGGACCCCGCGCTACCCGCAGCTGCTGCACGACATCGGGCTGACCTCCGTGGCCGCCGAGATCCACGTCCCGCCGCTCTTCCCCGGCAGCCCCATCAGCCGCTTCTGGGCGGGGACATGGGGCCGTGCGAGGGAGGCGATGACGGCGACCGGGCTGGTGGACGACGCGGACCTCGACGTGGCGATCCGGTACCTCGACTCTCCCGACTGCGCGGCGCTGTCACCCGGGATGATCACGGTCTGGGGCCGTCGGCCCCCGGCAGGGGGAACGTGACGCCGGTGAGTTCCTCCGACATCCGCCACAGGCGGCGGGCGCGTCCGTCGTCCTGGGCCTCGGGGCTCAGTACGGCGGGGCCGGGGTGGCCGCGCAGCTCGCCCCGGCCCTGCGGGCCCGTGTAGCTGCCGCCGGGCAGGGGCTGCGTGGCGGCGTAGAGGATGGGCAGGGCGCCCATGGCGTCGGACTGGGCCACGAACCGGTTGGTGAGCTTCATGATCGTCCGCTGGACGGGGCTGGCGCTGCTGCTCTGGAGGTTCGTCGCCGCGTACCCGGGGTGGGCGGCGTGTGCCGTGACCGGTGAGCCCACCGCGGTGAGGCGGCGCTGGAGTTCACGGATGAAGAGGAGATCGGCCAGCTTGGACTGCTGGTACGCGCGCCAGGGACGGTAGTCCTTGCGCGAGTTGATGTCGTCGAAGTCGATGTCGACGCCCTTCCTGCGGTGCGCGTTGGAGGCGACGGAGACGACACGGCCGGTGATCCGGGGCAGCAGCAGGTTGGTGAGCGCGAACGGCCCCAGGTGATTGGTGCCCAGCTGCATCTCGAAGCCGTCGGCCGTGCGGCGTTCGGGGATGGCCATGACCCCGGCGTTGTTGATCAGGGTGTCGAGGGGCCCGTCCCACTCCTCGGCGAAGGCGCGGACGGAGGCGAGGTCGGCCAGGTCGAGCCTGCGGACCTCGGCGTTCGCGCCGCAGCCGACCGCCACGGCCTCGCCCCGGGTGGTGTCCCGCACGGCGAGTACGACCCGTGCGCCCGCCCGCGCGAGCTCACGCGCCGTGATGGCCCCCAGGCCGCTGCTGGCGCCCGTCACCACGATCGTGCGGCCCGTGAGGTCCGGCAGGTCGGCTGCGGACCAGGCCGCGGCGTGCGCGCTCATGGTGACCAGTATCCCAGCGGAGGGGCGGTATGCGCCAAAGATGATGTTCGGTCCCTCCCGAGCCGCGTCGGCCGCATTCCCTTCTCTTCCCGATCGGCCCGCATCGGCGAAGATGGTGGGATCACTCGTCCTCAGCAGGTGAGGAGCACGCGCGCAGATGCCCACTTCCGGTCTCGGCTCCAAGCCACCGACGATCGCCGATGTCGCACGTGCCGCCGGTGTGTCGCGCACGACGGTCTCGCACGCCCTCAACGGGCTGGGCAAGGTCGACCCCCGGACGCGGGAGCGCATCAAGCAGGTGGCCGCCGAGCTCGGCTACCGGCCCAACCTGCGGGCCCAGCGGCTGCGGCACGGGCAGGCGAAGGCCATCGCGCTCGCCTCCTCCATGCCGTTCTGCGCTGCGCGGGCCGGTTCCCGGCCATGGGGCGGGGCCCCGAGCCGCCTCGGCCGCGGTGACGGGCTGTCGGTCCCCGCTACGGCCGACCACGGTGGGCCCTTCGAGTACGGATCCGGGGAGTTCACGACAGGAACAATCCGGCAGGCCGCCTCGTTGATCCCAGGTCTATTGCTGCGATCCGCGAACCCGAGGAGTACCTTGCCCGATACCTCGTCCACCGCCACCGTGGCCCCTCTCCCGCCGCTCGCCACCCAGGCAGATCACCTGATCCGGCTCGGGGTGCACGAGCTCGCGGGGATCCCCGCCGACGAAATGCGGGCCTTCGCCGAAGGCGCCGGCCGCGGGGACAGCGACGCCCTGCTCGCCGTCCACCCGGACCGCGCCCCCGCCTCCGTCCTCGCACCGCTGCTGCGCCATGACGGCAAGTCCGGCTTCGTCGTCACCGACATGCCCGATGTCGACCACTTCGCCCCCTGCGCCATCGAGTTGCCCGACGCCCCCCTCTACCTCGTCACCGGCCTCGACCGCGGCGACCACATGGCCAACTGGAGCCCGGACGAGGCACTGCCCGCCCTCACCAAGGAGAACCGCACCCCGCTCCTGCTCACCGAAGGCATCCACTGGGTGCTCCAGCAGCCGGCGGTCCTCGAGCGCAACCGCTGTTTCATGACCATCGGCTCCCGGCTGCGCAAGGCGAACGGCGCCCTGGACGCCCGCACCCCGGCGATCTGGATCAGCAACGGCACGGGGCGCGACGGCCGTGAGCGGCGCAACGCCCCGAAGGTCGGCTGGTGCTGGTGGGGCAACCGCCACACCTGGCTGGGCTTCGCCTCCGCCACGGGCCGCCGTCACTAGTGCTGTGACCGGCAAGGTTCACCGGGTCGCGACGATCAGCGACTGTGCGGCTGCCTCCAGGCCGAGGCGAGCCGGACGCCTGCGTTCAGTGACGGGTTCGCAGTCCGGATCAGTCCTCGTCGGGCACGGCCCGTGCGCCGTCACGACCGGACATCGCGGCGAAGTACGGGTTTGCGGCCGCGGCGGTCCGTGCCAGCTCGTCGGCTCCGGCCGCGTCGCCCGCTGAACGGAGGGCTCGTGCCAGGTCGTGCACGCAGGTGGCCTCCTGCCAGGCGTAGCCTCCGGCGGCGTAGATCGCCCTGGCGGCCTCGAGCTCGCGGCGCGCCTCCGCCGCTCTTCCGGTCTCGCGGTACGCGACGCCCAGCAGATGGCCCGCCGCCGCCTCGGCGTGGCTGTCGCCTGCCTCGCGGCAGGTGCGTACGGCGCTCTCCAGCGCTGGTACGGCCTCGTCGGCGTGGCCGGAGCACAGGTGCAGCCAGCCCAGGTCGCGGAGGGTGTGCGCGTGCCAAAGGGTGTGGCCGACCTCGGCGAAGACGGTGAGCGCGGCCTCCGCTTCCTCACGGGCGCGGTCCATGTCGCCGAGACCCGCGAAGAGGCGGATCCGGGCGTTGCGCACACGCCCGGACCACAGGCGCTCACCGAGCTGATCGAAGATCTGCAGGGCGCGCTCGTAGCTCGCGAGTGCGGCGGTGCGCTGTCCGAGCAGCCGCTGCACCCGCCCCTGGACGTACAGGGTGCGGGCTTCCCACGACCGGTCGCCCAGGCGCCGGAAGCCGGCGGAGGAGGCCCGCAGCAGTTCTCCGGCTTCAGCGAACTCCCTCTTGTAGGCCAGTGTCTCGGCGAGAGTACGGCGCAGCCGGGCCTGCGCCCGCAGGTCCGCGAACTCCCCGGCGATGGCGAGCGCCTCGCGCTGGCACGACTCCCCCTCGGAGGGCATGCCCCGTGCTCGCTCGATCTCGCCCAGCATCTCCAACGCGAGGGCCAGGTGCCAGCCGTCACCCAGCGCGCGGAGCTGCTCGACGGCGGCGGACATGTGGGCGGCCGCCACGTCGTAGCGGCCCTGCTCGCGCTCGATGCGGGCGGTGAGCGCGAGCGTCCTGGCCGCCCCGTGAGGTCCGCTGTCCGGTCCGCCGCCGTCTTCGAGGGCGGCCAGGGCGCCGACGAAGTCCTGGTCGGCCAGCCGCAGCGCCGCCCGGGCACGGGCGTGTGCCGACCGGGGACCCGTCTCCGGGGCGGCGAACATCGCGGTGAGGGCCTCGGACGCGAGGTCGAGGTCGTCGAGGAAGTAGGAGGCGCACTCGGCGATCAGGGGCGCCACCTCGGGCAGCCCGACCTGGGCGGCCTGGGCATGCACCCACATCAGCCGTTCCGCCTCGGTGGCGAACCATTCCGCGGCGGACTGGCCGGCTGCGCTCGCCGCGGGAGTCACGGACTCGCGGGCGGCGAGCTCGGGCGCGCGGACCGCGGCGAGCCGCAACGCGGTGTCCCGGTAGCCGAGGACGATCCTTTGCTCCGTCAGGCGGCGTTCCTCCGGCGGCAGCTGACCGTACTGGTCGCGGGCGAAGACGCGGACCAGGTCGTGCAGCCGGTACTCGGGCTCCGGGTTGGAGGCGTTTCCGCTCACTTCCATCAGCGCCGTCTCCATCAGTTCGTCCAGGGCCCCGGTCGCGGCGGCGGCGTCATCGGCGACCAGCCCGACGTGCCACTCGGTCAGCCGCCCGCGCGGCAGCCCGCCCAGTGCGCCCAGCATCCGCTGGGCGGGCTCCGACAGGTCCCGGTGACTGAGCAGCAGACATGCCTGCAGGCTGCTGTCCTCGAATGCGAGCTCACGCAGGCGTGATTTCTCGTCCTCCAGCCGTGCCCTCATCCGCCGCAGAGTGAGGTCGGCGCGGGACTGCAGCCGGGCGCCGACGATCCGCAGGGCGATGGGAAGCCGACCGCAGAAGTGGACGATCTCCAGTGCGGCGGCGGGATCCTCAAGAACGCGCGACCGGCCGGCGTAGTGCGAGAGGACCGCGAGCGCCTCGCCCTCTTCCGGCAGGGAAACCCGGATCTCCTCACGGTGGCTGATGTTGCCGACCGAGAGGGCCCTGCGGCTGGTGATGACGACGCCACATCCGGGTCCGGACGGAATCAGGGGCCTGATCTGTTCGGTGGAATGCGCATTGTCCAGGAGTACGAGCATCCGTAATCGGCCTGCCAGCGACCGGAACATGGACGCTCGGTCGCCCACGCTGCGCGGGATGTCGGCCGTGGCCACCCCGAGACTGCGCAGGAAGTGCTCCAGAGCCTGGGCGCTGGAGACCGGCACAGTGCCGTCGCCCCGTAGATCGATGTACAGGCGCGCGTCCGGAAAGCTGCCCTTGACCTGGTGGGCGGCGTACAGGGCCAGCGTCGTCTTCCCCGTGCCGGCCGCGCCGTGCACCACGACGACCTGCGCCCGGCCGTGGGCGGGGTCCGCGGTGTTCAGGGCTGCTCCGGCCGGTGCGACGTCCTCCAGCATGCTGCAGAGTGCGCGGGCCAGCGTGGTGCGTCCGATGAGGACCGGCATGGGTTCGAGTTGGTCGATGTCGGGGCGGTCGTCGGCTGCCTCGGCCTGGCCGGCGTCGGACCCGCGCTCAGCTGTGAACGTCAGAACGGCAACCGACCCCATGGCCGCGACCATGCCGCCGACCGCCCATTTCGTGGGAAGCCCGATGCCGAAGAGGAGATCTCCGAGCATGCCGCCCGACGCCGCCACCGCAAGAGTCGCCGGAACCAGCCAGCGCCGCTGCCCCAGGCCCGCACGTACCCCTGCCATCCGGCTCAACCCCCTCGCACATGCACGTAGTTGGATGATCTCATGGTCGCGGTCGGAGCCCGCACGCCACTGCGCATTCGGCCCGACGGGGGACGTGACAGGTCCGAATCCGAGACGACGTCCAAGAACCCGATCAGTCGGACACTGCGGCCTGCCACGTCCACGAGGTGCGGTGAGGTCGGCCTTCCAACTCGCCCCGCCCTGTGCACCAGAGGAGGACCCGGGCCGGGTCACCTGGCGGGGCGTCGGGGAAGAGACGGCGGATCACCGCAGAGCACAGGGGCGCCGGAGGCAGCCACTGCACCTGTAGTCCCTGCGTGATGTCATGGGTGTGCAGGAGAATCTCGGCGACGCCCATCGCGGCGAACCCCGTCGGGTCGCTCAACCCCCAGTGCCAGGCCCGTACGTCCGGACCGGCCGTGGCCAGTGCACTGCTGAGCAGCCCGCCGCCGACGGTGACCACGTGGAGCACCTCGCGTGGTGAGGCGCCGGTCCGGACGGTCAGGTCGAAGGGCAGGTAGGAGTCGGTGGGGCGGGCCGCCACCTGCCCGGCGTAGGCCAGCAGGTCGTGCGCGATGTGGGCAGCTGTCGTCCAACAGCTCCACTCCAGCGAACCCGCCGGCACTGTCCAGTCTTCCGTGTCGTGCGGGCCGAGTACCCGCATCATCTCGGCCACGGCCCTGTCGACGTCTCGGTTGTCCATGCGGCGCATCCCGAGAGGCTAGTGCTGTGACGGGGCAGGCCCACCGTGTTTTCCGGTCATGTCGCCTTGAGGATGGTCCGGCCTCTCCAACGGACGTCCTTTCTCGCTGCGGATGCGGGCCCGTGGTTCGCGTCGTCGCCCGCCGGTCCCCGGCTCGGCGATTCGGTGCGATTCACGCGGTCTGGTGGTTTACCTCGCCGACGACGAAGCAGTCGTCCTGGTCGTCGATCAGGGCCAGGTCGGCCCAGCCGCGGGCGTGGAGTACGCGGCGGCCGTGCGCGCGGCTCGCTTCAATGGCCACCCGGGCGATGCCCCTCGGGACGTGCGCGGCCATGCTGCCGAAGCCCACGTACACCGGCGGTGAGCCGGCGTCCAGGAACCCCTCCAGCCCTTCCGGGAGCGGACGGTCGTCGGGCAGGATCCACGCCCCGGTCCGCACGATGTCGAGGTCCGTCATGCCCTGCGACGGACGCAGCGTCGCGTCTGCCGCCAGCCACGGCCGGTCGGTGAACACGTGGTCGCGGACGCTGTCCACCGGCGGCAGGCCGATCGCCGTCCGATGGCTGCCCAGCGCCTCGCCGTACGGCGCGTTCACCCGCTGGGCGTCCTGCTCCCACAGCACCCGGTTGTCGGTCTCGTCCTGCGGGGATTGCTGGCCCGGCCGCGCCCCAGGAGAGAAGTGCCGCGACGGCAGGCCGCCCGCCGCGTACGGCGGTACGTCGTGCGATCAGTGGCCGGACGCCGTCGTTGTCGGCTGTTTGGGGGACCCGCGGCCCACCCCCGTGCCTCTCCCGCCCGGCGCGGGCATCTCTTGATGAAACGAAAGAGAGACAGATGCCGCTCTATCTATCGAGGTTCAGCTACACGCCGGAGACCTGGGCGAGGCTGATGGGCCACCCCGAGGACCGTGCGAAGGCCGCTCAGTCGTACATCGAGTCCATCGGCGGGAAGCTCCACGGCTTCTGGTACGCCTTCGGCAGGCACGACGGCTACAACCTGTGGGAAGCTCCTGACAACGTGTCCATGGCCGCGGTCGCGCTGGCGATCAGCGGAGGCGGCGCGCTGAGTTCGTTCGAGACGACCGTTCTCCTGACCGTGGACGAAACGCTGGATGCCCTGCGCAAAGCCGAAGGAGTCCGGTACCGGGCTCCTGGCGTGCAGCGGTGAGCAATGCTCGGAAGTCTGCCGATGCCGACCGCGATTACCGCCGGCCGTGACGTGGAAGCGATCTCCGCATGACCGAAAGCGCGAGTCCCCACATCTCCTCGGCCCGGGTCACCGTACTCGGCGTACATCCCGGTGACCCGCCGTTCCGCATCGTGGAGATCGACGGCGAGGTCGTCGGCACCGCCAGGTCCATGACGGACGTGCTCCTGACCGCCGCTGCCGCCGGCATCACGATCCACGACCTGGGCGACCCGGACGAGGTCCGGTGGGTCGGCGGCGGGCAGTACCGCTGGAGTGCGCACTGACGCCGTCCACGCGTCACACACCATCACCTCCGAGACCGGCGCCATCACCACGGAGATGATCACTCGGATGCCGTGCCGGGCGGGCGGACCGGACCTGTCGGCTCTTGACTGGGTGGAGTCGGATCAGGGAGGTGTGATGGCAGTGGGCGCACGAATGCGCGGGCTGGCGGGTGTGGTGGCGGCCCTCGCGGTGGGAGCCGCGGGATGTTCGGACGGAGGCGGTCCGTCCGGGGCGGCCTCGAAAGCGGCGTCCGCCGTGGAGTCGGCGGGGGCGGCGGTTTCGTCGGCGGCTGCCGAGGCGTCGGACGTCGTCGAATCGGCCGCAGCCGTCGCGAAGGACAAGCTCTCCGAGGTCAAGAACGGCGTCGACGCGAAGGGCGAGGTCACACTCGGTGAGCCCGCAACGGACAGCGACGGCCGCACCACCGTCTCCGTCTCGGCCACGAATTCCGACGGCTCGAAGAAGTCCTTCGCCGTACAGGTGAATTTCAAGGACGAGGGCGGCAAGCTGCTGGACACCGTGGTGGTGACGATCCCGGATGTGGCGGGGCATACGACCGGCGAGGGCACCGCGCGCAGTACCCACACGCTGTCGGGCACCGTGAAGGCGGAAACCGGGACGGCGCTTCGCTACTGAGCCGGGGGACGGAAGCCCGGGCCGCGAGGCGGTCCGAGACCTTTCTGCGCACCGGCCACCCGGATCAGGCCTTCTTGACCACGCTCGACTTGAGCTGCATGGCGCCGAAGCCGTCGATCTTGCAGTCGATGTCGTGGCCGTCGACACCGTCGACCAGGCGGATGTTGCGCACCTTGGTGCCCGCCTTGATCCCCGAGGGGCTGCCCTTGACCTTGAGGGCCTTGACGACGGTCACGGTGTCGCCGTCGTTCAGCACGTTCCCGACCGAGTCCTTGATCACCCGCTCGCCGGAGGCACTCGCGTCATCCGCCCCCGCCGCAGCGGGAACCCACTCGTGGGCGCACTCCGGGCAGACCATCAGAGCGTTCATCTCGTAGGTGTACTCGCTGGAGCACTTCGGGCACGGGGGCAGGCTCGCCGTCATCTGTTCTGTCCTAGCTCGGTGCGTAGGTGCGTAGGTGCGGGGCGCTCGAGGCACCCAAGCGATGGGGAGATCAGGGTATCCGAATTGCACACTTCTGCAATTCACTACACCCATAGGGCGCTGAGTCCGGGGCGGCTATCAGGTACCGGTGTAGCGCAGGAGCACTGCGACGCCGTTCTCCAAGGGCAGCTCGTCGCGCGGTACGGCGATCAGGTCGGCCTCGGTGCCGGCCGCAGCCCGGATCAGGGCTGCGCCGACCGCCGGCTCTTCCCAGAAGTAATGCAGGCCGAAGGCGATCAGGTCCTCGCCGGACAGGGCCAGATGCGTGGGCGCCGTACCGACCCAGAGGTGCCGGTCGATCTCCACCGGCTGGTTGAAGATCAGGGTCTGGGCCTGCCGGCGCTGAAGGGCGGCGACCGTGGCGGCGATCCCCTCGACGTACTCCGGGTGACGGGCCCGCTGGCCGAGGAAAGCGTCGAGCTGCTTCTTGTCATGGTCGGGGAGCCGGTCGTCGAGCAGGATGCGGAGTTCGTCCTCCAGGAGGGCCCGGCCGGGCTCCGGCTGCCGGTGATGACCGTCCTTGAGTTTGACGAGGGCACCGTGCAGTTTCGGCGGAGCCGCCCTCATGAGGCTGCTGACGGCCCACGGGTCGCCGAACAGCACGATCATCTCGATGCCGTTGGCGTCCACGCCGTCGACGAGCTCCACCAGGAGCCGGTCGACCTCCTTGGGCCACGCCTCCACCGGTATCCGGCGGTGGGAGTACTCGCCCGGACCGACACGGTTCATCGGCCATCGGCCGGCCTCGGACTCGAGCTCCAGCTCCTCCTCGCCGCCACCGGGCCCGGCGATCCGTACGCGGTGGATGCCGACGGCGGCGTACGGGATGTCCGGGGTGCGCTGGAGCACGAGCGGCAGCGCATCGGGCAGCATCCCGTACAGGGCGCTGTCGCGAGCAGGGGGCTCGGGCAAGGTCTCCGCGAGGACGAGGCTGCCGTGGGCGGCGAAGATCGCCTGGCCATGCCGTCCGGCCACCTCCCGGTCGGTGCCGACCACGTCCTCGATGGCCCTGACGGTGGGCTCGTCCGCGTCGTGCGCGAGCAGGCTCTTGCGCAGCGTGCGCCAGCGAACGTCGATGGCCCGGTCCGGGCCGTCGAGGTCACGGGAGGTGTCGAGGTACACCGAGGCGATCGGGCCGGGATGGGCGTAGAGAGGGGTGAGGAACTGCAGTTTCACTGCTTCCTCCCGGCGAACGAGAGTGAGGTGCCGCCCGCCTCGGATGACGGGGTCGGGGGTCTCAGGGCCAGGACCGGTCTCGCGGGGTGGTCCTTCCATCGGCCGCCGCTTCGCGCCGCCGAAGGAGGTAAGACTCCAGCGGCTACCAGGTCGACTATCCCGATTCCGCTTCGCGGGGAGGTCGTCCGTCGGCGGCGGACGTTGAGGGGAGAGGGGAGCACTCACTCCTCTCCACTCTCAACATATAGCGCAGCGGGGGGCTTGCGGCAAGACCCTGGCCGTACCGCAGAATCACCCACCGAAGCCAGAACCTGCGGAAATGAGAATCACGAAATGCGTGTGGTGTTGTCGACGTACGGGTCGCGCGGGAGTGTCGAACCGATAGCGGGACTCGCGGTGCGGTTGCGGGAACTTGGCGCGGAGGTGCGGATGTGCGCGCCGCCGGACGAGGAGTTCGTAGAGCGGTTGGCCGAGGCCGGTGTGCCGCTGGTACCGACCGGCCGGCCGGTGCGTCCGCTGGTGACCTCGGTGACGCCGGGGTCTGCGGTGGGCCTTGCGCAGCGTGCGGCCGAGTTGATGGCCGCTCAGTTCGACACGGTCGCCTCGGCGGCCGAGGGATGTGGTGCGCTGGTGGCGACCGGACCCTTGCCCGCCACGGCCGGTGCGCGGTCGGTGGCCGAGAAACTGGGCATTCGCTACGTGCACGTGAGCCACCAGCCGGTCAGCCTGCCGTCGCCGTACCGCCGGCCGCCGGCGCGGCGGGGCCAGCCGTTGCCACAGGACGTGACCGACAACCGGGCCCTGTGGGACCTGGACGCCCGGATCGCGAACTCGATGTTCGGCGAGATGCTCAACACCCAGCGGGCGTCGTTCGGCCTGCCGCCGGTGGACAACGTCCGCGACTACGCCTTCACCGACCGGCCGTGGCTGGCCGCGGACCCGGTCCTGGCCCCGTGGCAGCAGTCGGCGGACCTCGACGTGGTGCAGACCGGCACGTGGACGCTGACCGACGAACGCCCGCTCCCCGCCGAGTTGGTGACGTTCCTGGACGCCGGCGCACCACCGGTGTACGTGGGCTTCGGCAGCACGCCCGTGAGCGCCCCGAAGGACGTCGCCCGGGTGGCCATCGAGGCGATCCGCGCGCAGGGACACCGCGCAGTCGTCGGGCGCGGCTGGGCCGATCTGGGCCTGATCGATGGCGGGGACGATTGTCTTGTCGTCGGTGAGGTCAACCACCAGGCGCTGTTCCGCCGGGTGGCCGCCGTCGTGCACCACGGCAGCGCGGGCACGACGGCCACCGCCACCCGGGCCGGCGCGCCTCAGGTGGTGGTACCCCAGGGAGCCGACCAGCCGTACTGGGCCGGCCGGGTGGCCGGCCTGGGCATCGGCGCGGCACACGACGGTCCGATCCCGACCGTCGAGTCCCTGTCGGCCGCACTCGTGACGGCCCTGACTCCCGACACCCGCGCACGGGCGACCGCCGTGGCCGGCACGATCCGCACCGACGGGGCGACGGTGGCCGCGAAACTGCTGCTCGACGCCCTCAGCTGAGAAGGACCGCCGGTGTGCGTGGAGCACGCGGGATCTTCGAGCCGTGACCGGGGCGCCGGCCCGGTCACGGTCGTCCGACCTCGGCGCACCCGCCCTCGTGGCTTCGGCCGGTGCGGGACCGGTGGGTGTGATGTGCCGGGCGGGCGGCCGGTGGCCGTCCTCGTCTACAGGTACGGGTCGAAGGGGATGCCCGTCGGCTTGGCCTCCGCCAGGTGGGATGCGAAGGCGCTGTCCTTCAGGCCGAAGTGCGCGCTGCCGAAATCGGCCTGGCTGAGCTTGTCCCGCAGTGTCGCCGGGTAGCCCGACCACCCGACGAGCGCGGGGAACTGCCAGGCGCGGCGATGGTTCTCGGGCGGTTCGTCGTTGGTGTTCGCCGCACGGAAGCAGTGTGTGCCGACGCCGTCCTTGTGGTAGACGATCTTCGGGTGGGTGCCGTCCCAGCGGATCTGGTCGCGCGTGTGGATACTGAAGTCGCCGTGGGCGGAGGTCGCGACGTACTTGGCCTCGTTGCCCTGGATCCACACCACCACGTGTTCCCAGTCGTGCCGGTGGCCGCCGAGACTGACGCCGGGGACGGCCTGGTCCTTCTCGAAGTACAGCGCGTACATCACGGCGCACCAGCCGTTGTTGCAGGTCCAGCGGGAATAGCCGTTGGTGTTGTCGAGGTCCGAGGCGTCCCGACAGTTGCCGTTGAGGGCGCCGGTGGGTTTGAGTCCGCCGTTCAGAACTCCGCTCGGGCCTATGGCGGGTGTCGGGTAGCAGCCGTCGGTGTCGTAGTCATAGGCCGGCTGGAAGGTCAGCTCGATCGCTTCGGCCTGGGTGGGCAGGGCCGGGGGTGGCGCTGCGAAGGCCGCCTGGGGAACGCCGACGACCAGCGCGAGGGCGGCGCCGACGACTACCAAAGATCTCCGGATGTGACGGTTCGTCCGCAAAACGGGCCCCCTGGCCGGTCGGATTCGATGGCGGCGAGCGGATCGCGACCACCGTCGGCCGACACACGCCCGGAGCATCATTCGCGAACCGGCGCGACACGGCAAGAGTCCGGGCAGCCTCTTTTACTTGCGGAGGGATGGCCCCGGACAGCCGCACACACAAAGGAAATTGACGAGACGTCAACAATGGATCGGGGGGCGGAACGCGACAGCCGAGTTGCCCTCGGCCTGCGGCCCTGCGGCTCCTGCGGCCCCCGCAGCACAGGGCTCGGCACGAGGAGCAGTTCGACGCAAGGAGGAGCTCGTCACGCGAGGACCCGTCGCCGCCCCGCGCAGGAGTCCGAGCGGGATGTGAGCCGAAGGCGGTCGAACCGTCGACGTGACGCCGCAGCAGGCAAGCGCCGCCACACCGCGGCCTCCGAGGCGCGGCGGGCGGCCGTCACACGGTCAACGTCCGACGGTGTTCATCAGGACGATGGCCAGGAGGTTCAAGAGGATGACGGCGATGACGCCGCCGATCATGATCCAGGCTCTGCGTGATTCGTCCATGCGTACGAGTCACCTCCCGACTCAGACGTGCCGCCACGCGTCGATCCGGCAGCCGCACGAAGATCCCGCCGACCTCTAGTGCTGTGACCGGCAAGGTTCACCGGGTCGCGACGCCCGGCACGGCACCTCGCCGCGTTGTCGGACCGCGCAAGTACGTCCAGTACGAGCCGCGGCCCTCCGCCTTGCGATGCACCGCACCTGGGGGCACCTCCCAGCGGTAGCTGGGGGAGCCGCGCCCCGGCAAACCTTTCCGGCCACAGCACTAGCCATGATGGCCCGGTTCCAAGCGGAGCACAGGTCGGCCGCCCGGCCGCCCCGGCTTCAGCCGGAGCGGTCGTCGGAGGTGAGGGTGGCGGCGGCCGCGAAGAGGCGTGCGCAGCGCTGCGTCATGGCCGCAGGGGTCTGCTCCGGGTGCTTGACCCACCAGCGGACGAGGGTGGCGACCAGGTCCCGCCAGACGTACTTGAGCGCGTCGGCGTCCAGCGGGTCGGTGGATCCGGCCGCGCGCAGCAGTTCGGCGGTGCCGCCCGCGGCGAGCCGGTCGATGGCCGACCAGTACTCCGAGGCCCGGCGTGCGGCCTCGCCGCCGGACGGCAGGGAGGTGTCGTACAGCACGAACCACGCCTCCCGCTGCCCCTCCAGGGCGGTGAAGATGCCGTCGAGTACGCGCAGGGGCGTGTGCGGCGCAGTCCCTTCCGGGCCCATCGCCGTACGGATGGCATCCAGGAGCCGGTCCCCGACCGGCACCAGGCAGGCGACGTACAGATCCTCCTTGGCCCCGAAGTACTGGTGCAGCAGCGTCTTGGTGACGCCCACGCGCGCGGCGATCGCGGGGAGCGACGCGGCCGCGTAGCCGCAGGTGCCGAACTCCTCCGTGGCGGCTTCCAGCATCTGCTGCCGACGGCGCTCCCGCGGGACTCCCTTGGTGCCGGCTTTCGAAGGGTTCGCAGGTTGTGCAGGTTTCGCAGGTGGGGTTGCCATGAGCCGATATTATCAGTAGGTAATTTACCGCTAGGTAAATTACCTCGACCCCTGGAGCGCCTCCATGGCCGGCACCACCCCGCAGCCGACGTCCCGTACCCGCTCCTGGTGGGGCTGGGGCTGGACGGACGCGCATCCCGACGACGCGGAATGCGCCGCGATGGGCGCCCTGCTCCCCGGCACCCTCAGCCGCCCGCTCCCCGTGCCCCGCGTCCGCGACCTGGGCATCGGCAGCCCCGCCGTCGAACCCCCGCGGAGCCTCGCCCACCTGGTCACCGCCGACCCCGCGGATCGCGCCGCCCACGCCATGGGAAAGGCGTACCGCGATGTCATACGCGCCCTGCGCGGGCGCCCCGGGCGCGTCCCCGACCTCGTCGCACGCCCGGCGGACGAGCGGGGCGTGGCCGACCTGCTGGACTGGGCCGGCGACCGGCAGGTCGCCGTCGTCCCGTACGGCGGGGGCTCCTCGGTCACGGGAGGCGTGGAGTACCGCGGCGACGCCCACCGGGCGGTGATGTCCCTCGACCTGACCGCCATGGGGCGCGTCCTGGAGGTCGACGCCGAGGGCCGCGCCGCACGCATCCAGGCCGGCACCCTCGGGCCGAGCCTGGAGGACCAGCTGCGGCCCCACGGCCTCACGCTGCGGCACTTCCCGCAGAGCTTCGAGTTCTCCACCCTGGGGGGCTGGCTCGCCACCCGGGCCGCCGGCCACTACGCCACCGGCCGCACGCACATCGACGACTTCGTGCAATCCCTGCGCGTGGTCACACCGGCGGGCACGAGCAACTCCTGGCGGCTGCCCGCCTCGGGGGCGGGACCCTCCCCCGACCGCCTGTTCCTGGGCTCCGAAGGGGCCCTCGGCATCATCACCGAGGCATGGGTCCGCCTACAGGAACGCCCCCGCCACAAGGCGTCCGCCGCGGTCGCCTTCACCGGCTTCCACGACGCGCTCCGGGCGGTGCGCGCCATCGCGCAGTCCGACCTCTCCCCCGCCAACTGCCGTCTGCTGGACGCCGGTGAGGCCGCGCTGTCTGGCGCGGCGCAGGACGGTTCCGCCGTGCTGGTCCTGGGTGGCGGACGAACCGGTGACCGCCCGGCTCGAACGGGCCGTCGGCCTGGCCCGCTCGCACGGCGGCCGGTACGGCGGCACCGTGGGCCCGGACGAGTCCCGGGCTGGTACCCCGGCTGGTGACGCGGCCGTGAGCGCATGGCGCTCGGCCTTCCTGCGGATGCCCTACCTCCGCGACGGTCTGGCCAGGATGGGCGCCGTCGCGGAGACCTTCGAGACGGCGGCCACCTGGGACCGGATCCCCGGCCTGATCGAGGCGGTGCGCACCGAGGTCGGCGAGGCGGCGCTCAAGGCCACCGGGCACCCCGCGACCGTCAACTGCCGTCTGACGCATGTCTATCCGGACGGCGCGGCGCCCTACTTCACCGTCCTCGCCGCCGGCCGTGCCGGTGACGAGGTCGCCCTCTGGGACGACCTCAAGGCTGTCGCGGGCGAGGTCCTGTACCGCCACCGGGCCACCATCACCCACCACCACGCCGTCGGGCGGGACCACCGTCCGGGCTACGACCGACAGCGTCCCGAGCCCTTCGCCCTCGCGCTGCGGGCCGCGAAGGCGGCGCTCGATCCCCGGGGCATCCTCAACCCCGGCGTGCTCGTGGACTGAACAGGGCCGCGGGCGACCGGCGGACACGGGCGGCCCGGCGGGTAATCCGGCCGCCCTGCCCGTACCGGCCCACCCGGGGCCGAGGACCTCACGTCCACTGCGTCCTGGCCAGTGAGTCGACGGGCACCGGCTTGCCGATGACGGCGAGGGCGATGAAGAAGTTCACCTGCCCGATCGCGATCGTCAGCGTGGCCAGCGCCTTGTCGTCGAAATGCTCCGACACCTGGGCGTAGAGCTCGTCGGAGACCCGTTCCCCCCGAGGGGACGGCTGGAGGACGGCCTCCACCAGGGCCAGCGCGGCGCGCTCGGCTTCGGTGAAGTAGGGCGCGTCCTGCCATGACGCCACGGCGGTGATCCGCTCCTCGGATTCTCCGGCCTTGCGGAGGCTGCTGCTGTGCAGGACGGTCAGGTAGGTGTTCCCGACGATCTGGCCGGCACGGAGGTGGACGAGGCTGATCGTGGTGCGCGGCACCGAACGGTTTCCGGTGGCCCGGAACAGGCTCGCGCTCACATCGGCGAGTTCGGGGACGAGGTTCTCGGGGTTGGGCATCCGGGGGGTGATCGGCTTGTCCATGGCTGGTCTCCAAGGCCGGGGCCGTCGCCTGTCGCGTCGGCCGCTCACCTCACTGACGGATGGGCGCTCGCCGATGTGACCGGTCGGCGACGAAGATTTCCGGGCGATCTTGTCCGGTGATTTCCACAGGCGAGGGAGCCCAAGGACTTGCCGACGAGGAGGCGACAGGCCCCTGCCTCGGCGTCGACGGCCTGGGCGACCTGCCGCTCCACCCACGCGACCCGGTCGTCCACGGTGAACTGCGAGAGGTCATCGGGGACCTTCCACCACAGCTCCTGGACCGTCCAGCCGAGCTGGAGGAGCACTCCACGGGCGAAGTGCAGCAGCGGCCTGGCGGGCGAGTAGCCGACGCCCGGAACGACGAGTGCGACACGGTCACGGGCCCCGTCGAAACGGGTGGGGACGGTGAAAGCGGAGGAGTCAGGCATGGCCGCAGGCTACTGGGCAGTGTTCTAGAACCGGGGTCGGTCGCTCGTCTCGTGCCGTGACGATCTGGGTGCAGGGTGAGGGGTTCCTTTTCCGCTGTGCCTGTCGCCGGGCGGGTCCCCGGCCGCCGCACGGGGAGTGACCAGGCCCGATTCGTAGGCCGCGATAACGGCCTGGGCGCGGTCGCGGACGGCGAGCTTGTCGAAGATGCTGGTGATGTAGTTCTTGACCGTGGAGAGGCTGATGTCCAGAGTGCGGGCAATCCCGGTGTTGTCGAGGCCGGTGGCCATCAGATGCCACACCTCGACCTCGCGGGGGGTGAGTTCACCCAGGCCGGTGGGCGCCGGCAGCGCACCTCGGGGTGCCCGTACGTAGGTGGAGATCAGCCGGGTGAGCAGGCGCGGCGCGACGGCGGCCTCGCCGGCGTGGACGGTGCGGATCGCCGCGCTCAGGTCCTCCGGGGAGCTGTCCTTGGGCAGGAACCCGTAGGCTCCGGCGCGCAGGGCGTCCACGACGTATTCGTCGAGGTCGAAGGTGCTGAGTGCCAGGACCCGGCAGCCAGGCACGGTGGCGGCGAGTTCTCCGGTCGCGGCGACCCCGTCGAGGACGGGCATCCGGATGTCCATCACCACGACGTCTGGGCGCAGTTGGCGGGCGAGGGTAACGGCCTGCGCGCCGTTCTCTGCCTCTCCCACCACCTCGAAGGACGGGTCCGGGGCGAGGATCAGCGACAGGCCGCGCCGGACCAGCGGCTGGTCGTCCACGATCAGTACCCTGATCCTCGGCGGCGTCGGCCCGGTCCCGGTCATCGGCGCGCCCTCTCGTGCTGGACGGCCGCCTCGGCGGACTCGTCGGTGGTCAGCGGCAGGTCGGCCACCACGGCGAACCCCCCATCGGCCTGCGGGCCGACGGTGAGGGTGCCGCCGTGCAGGGCGACGCGCTCGCGCATGCCGATGAGGCCGTAACCGCCCGAGCCCGGCGCCGACGCCCCCTCCTGCGGCGGTGTGCCCCCGCCGTCGTCCCGCACCTCGACGGTGACCCGCTCCTGGCCGTACGTCAGCTGTACGGACGCGCGGGCGGCCCCCGCGTACTTGCGGGTGTTGGTGAGGGCCTCCTGGGCGATCCTGAACACCGTGAGGCCGACGGTCGGCGGCAGCGGACGCTTCGGCCCGTGGACGCCGAACTCGGTCGGCAGTCCGGCGAGGCGGGACTCGGCCACCAGGCGGTCGAGGTCGTCGACGCCGGGCTGGGGCAGCGACGGCGCGTCCTCCGGTTCGTCGCCGGCCCGCAGCACGTCGAGGAGCTGGCGCATCTCGCGCAGCGCGAGCCGCCCGGAGGCCTCCAGGGTGACCAGGGCGTCCCGGACCACCTCCGGTTCGGCGATGTTGGCCCGGGCTCCACCGGCCATCAGCTGCATGGTGGTGATGTGGTGGGCCACGATGTCGTGCAACTCCCGTGCGATGCGGCGGCGTTCGTCGGCCACTGCACGGTCGGCGAGGAGTCTGCGGTTGACCGCCACTTCCCGCTGCCAGCGGTTGACCGCCATGGCGGTGCCGACGACGATCACGGTGGAGAGGGGGGAGGCAACGGCGTCCTGCCAGGGCGGAATCCGGCCGTTGCTCTGGCTCAGCAGCGTCAGCGACACCGTCGCGGCGGCCGCGACCGCCGTCACCCGCCCGGGGCAGGCCCTGGCGACCGAGTACAGGGCGACGATCAGGACGGCACCGAAGTGACTGGGCAGCGGTACGGTCAGGGCGGTCGTCGCATCGAGTGCCAGTACGGCGGCGAGCGCCGCCACCGGGTGGCGGCGCCGGGCGAGAAGCGGCATGGCTGCCAGCGCGACGAGGAAGAACCCGGCCACGCTCACGTCGTGTTGGCCGCCGGGGGCGTTGTAGAACACGTAGCTGAGCAGGTTCATCGAGCAGGCCCCGCCGGTCACGAGTGCGTCGTTACGGGTCCACGGCGGCTCGGCGCTGTCGATGTGCAGCGGCTCCCAGGCGTCGCCGGGCTCGATGTGTCGGCTCCTGGGCATGTCCGCTCCCCCTGTGTCCGGCCTCCCGGTCTCCTGTCCCCCGGGAACAGGGTTGCACAGCAGCCGCGGTGGCAGCACAGGCTGCGGCGGTACGCGGCCCCTGTCCCGGACGCCGATACCCGGATCGGGACCAGGACCAGGGTCCTGGTCGGGGGCCGGGGGGAGGACCCAGAGCCCCGGTCCGGATCATCCGCTGCCACGACGCTCGGCGGCCCCTGCGACTGATGGTCTGGAGACCGGCCGGGAGCCCCCGGCAGACGTCCGCATTCAAGTCCGTCCGCCGGAGGACATCGTGATCCGCGCCCTGACCGGATACTCCACCAGACACCCGTGGAAGGTCATCGCCCTCTGGGTGGTGCTGGGTGTCGTACTGAGCGCCCTGACCCCGATGCTGATCGCCCGCGTCACCCAGCAGCAGACCGGGGACTTCCTTCCTCGCAGTTATGACTCGGCCGCCGCGCTGCACATCGCCCAGGAACAGTTCGGGGTGAACCCCGACGCCACCACGGTGACGGTGCTGGTCGCCCGTTCCGACGGCAAGGCCCTCGGCGCCGCCGACCAGCAGCGGGTCGAGGCCGAGGCGGCGAAGCTGGCCCAGCGCCGGGTGATCATGCCCAGGGAGGACGACGTCCCGGAGTTCCTGGTCCCGGACCGCTCCCAGACGCCCCGGATCGCGCCGGCGATGACGGCGCCCGACGGGAGTTTCGAACTGCTCTCCGTCCAATTGACCGGGAATCCCACGGACAAGGGGGTCCAGGGCGTCTACCGGACCTTCCGGGACGCCGCCCGGACGCAGTTCTCCGAGGCGGGGATGCGCACCGGTTTCACCGGGAGCCTCGCCGACACCGTCGACACCACCGATGCCCACAGGACCGCCTCGACGGTCGGGAGCGCCCTCGTCATGGGGTTCATCGTCCTGCTCAACGTGCTGGTGTTCCGCAGTGCGCCGGCGGCCCTGCTGCCGCTGCTCGCGGTCGCCATGATCGGCGGCGTGGCGGGGGGTGCCGTCGCGGGTGCCGCGATGCTCACCGGGCGGAAGCTCGACGCGGGCACCCCGGGGCTGATCAACGTGGTCCTGCTCGGCATCGGCATCGACTACCTGCTGTTCCTGCTGTTCCGCTTCCGCGAGCAACTGCGCACCCGGCCCGAGCAGTCCGCCCGCGAGGCGGCCGAGCAGGTCTCCGGCCGGGTGGGCACCGCGATCACCTCGGCGGCGCTGACCATCGTGGCCGCGTTCGCCACGCTGGGCCTGGCGACCTTCGGGCAGTTCCGCTCGCTGGGCCCCGCGATCGCCGTCGCGGTCCTGGTGATGCTGCTCGGCAGCCTCACCCTGCTGCCGGCGCTGCTCGCGGCCGCCGGGCGCAAGATGTTCTGGCCCTCCAAAGCCCTGCGCCGCGAGCAGCGCGAAGGCCGTGCCGCCCGCTTCGGCGCGCTGGTCACACGACGACCGCTGACGATGCTGCTCACCTCCGTCGCCCTGCTCGCCGCGCTGGCCGCCGGGTTGACCGGCATGCGCATGGAATACGGCCGGGGCGATGCCGGTGACCGGACACCCGCCGCGGCCACCGCGGCCGAGATCTCCCGCACGCTGCCGGCCGGGGTGTCGGACCCGACGAGCGTCTTCGTCGCCGCCACGGACGGCGGCACCCTCACCGCCGCCGGGCTCGACGGCCTCTCCCGTGCGCTCACCCAGGTCAACGGCGTGGGCCAGGTCGCACCGACCGTCCTGAACGAGGACCACCGTGCTGCCCGGATCGACCTCTACCCGACCGCCGACCCGCAGAGCCAACAGGCCCGCGACCTGGCGTCCGGACCGGTCCGGGCCGCGGTCGCCCAGCACACGCCCGCTGGGACGACGGCACACGTGGGCGGGACGGCGGCGATCTTCGCCGACATCTCGACCGCCGTCGACCAAGACCTCACGATCGTGTTCCCGGTCGCGGCCGCGCTGATCGCGCTGATCCTCCTGCTGCTCCTGCGCAGCCTGCTCGCACCCATGGTCCTGATGCTCTCCGTCGGGCTCGGCTTCGCCGCCACCCTCGGCGCCGCCACGCTGCTGTTCCAGCACGCCCTCGGCAAGCCGGGCGTCAACTTCACCCTCCCACTGGTGCTGTTCCTGTTCGTCGTGGCACTGGGCACCGACTACAACATCCTGATCGCCGACCGGATCCGGGAGGAGATGCAGCGACCGGGCCCGGCCCGCGCCGCCGTGGCCCGCGCGGTACGGCACACCACACCGGCCATCGCGACGGCCGGGCTGGTGCTGGCCGGCTCCTTCGCCACGCTCGCCACGACCCCGGGAAGCGAACAGGTCGCCTTCGCGATGGCACTCGGCATCATGCTCTCCGCGCTCGTCCTTTCGCTGGTGCTGGTCCCCGCCCTGGCCGCACTCCTCGGCCGGGCCATCTGGTGGCCGGTCCGCCCGCGGCCCACCCCGGGCGGACACCCGCAGCACCGTGCGACCGCACCCGCCGGTCCAAGCCTCGGTAAGCCGTGACCTGATCGGGTGCGGGGCGCAGGGCGCTGCGACCGACCGACTTCGCGGACCCCTAGGGGACGAACGCCGGGGCCTGCGAGGGATGTTCGGCCTGGGCGTTTCCGTTGCCGCACATCGCCTGCCGGTGCAGCGTCGACAGCGCGTCGTCGATGGCGTGGTGCTGCGGCTTCCCCGAGGAGTCCGGCTTGTTCCACCTCTGGAGGTTGACCGCGACGGACATCTGGCGCTTGCCGTCCGCCCGGGTCAGGGAGATCGTTCCGGCCCCCCAGACCGTGCCGTCGTGACCCCAGAAGGTGCCGCAACCGATGTCGACCTTGTGCAGACCGAGGCCGTACTGGATCGTCGATCCGTCCAGGGCGATGACGGGGATCGTGCGCTGCATCTGCTCCAGCGACGACCGGTTGACGATCTTGCCGTCGAGCAGCTTGGCGTAGAAACGGTTGAGATCGTCCATGGTCGACACCAGGGCGGCCCCCGTCCCCGTCCAGGACATGTTGTAGACGCTGTAGTCGCGCGGCGGGTCGATCAGGCCCCACAGGGCCTCGTACATCCGCGAGTGCGGTCCCTCGATACGCGGCCCGGTCGGAAACCCGGTGTGCCGGAGCCCGGCACGCTCGATGACGTTCCGGGTGATGTACTCCTCGGCCGGGGTACCGGTCACCTGCTCCAGGAGCTGGCCGAGGAGCAGGTAGTTGGTGTTGGAGTACACCCCTGTGGGGCCTCCGGGCTCCCCCGTGGGAGGCGCGCCCAGTCCCAACTCGATCAGCTCGGCCGGGCGGAACTGCCTGAACCGGTTGTCGTCCAGGCTCTCGGGCGAGGGCGTCTGGAGGGACGGGAACGCATAGGGGATGTAATCGGGGATGCCGCTGGTGTTGTTGAGCAGCATCCGAACGGTGATCTTCCGGCCGCGCTCTCCCGGCACCAGCCGCGGCAGATAGCCGCCGATCGGCGCGTCGAGCTGGATCCGGCCCTGCTCCACCTGCTGCATGACCGCGGCGGCGGTGAAGGTCTTGGTGATGCTGCCGACGCGCTGGCGCATATCGGGAGTGACGGGACGGCCGGTCCTGACATCGGCGACGCCGGAAGCGCCGCGCCACGTCCGGCCGGCATCGCGCACTTCGGCGTACACCCCCGGTACTCCCGCACGGTGGACACCGTCCATGGCGGACTTCAGCTCCGCGGGATCCAAGCCGTTCGACGGGCTGGTGCTGCCGGCCGGCACGTCCCTCGTTGCGTCGGGTGCGGCAGCTGCCGTCACCGTGCCCGCGCAGACACTCAGCGCGGCCACGCTTGCGCATAACATCAGTCGGATCTTCAAGACATCCGTCCTTTCATGATCGATGAGCGCGACGGGGACTCTCCCCGTGCTCGTGGACATCCACGGGTCACGCGGCCAGAGCGCGGCGCAGAGCGGCGCCGAGTTCGAGGTTCTGCCGCTGCGAGACCGCGGCGGACAGGATCGCCTGCGATCCGTGGAAGGTGCCGGGCCACTGGTGGAGCTCGACCGACACGCCCGCCTGCATCAGGCGCAGCGCGTACGCGATGCCCTCGTCGCGGTTCGGACAGAACTCCGCGGTGGCGATGTAGGCCGGCGGCAGGCCGGACAGATCGGCGGCCCGCGCGGGGGCGGCGTACGGCGTGGCGGGCCGGCCGCCCAGGTAGTGCCGCCACGCCGCGGCGAGCTTGTCGCGGTCGAACCAGGGCGTGTCGGTGAAGTTCCGCGCCGACCACGTCTCCTGCCGGTCGTCCAGTCCCGGCTGGTTGAGCAGTTGGAAGCGGATCGCCGGTCCCCGCTCGTCCCGCGCCCGCAAGGCCACCGCGGCCGCGATGTTCGCGCCGGCGCTGTGGCCTCCGACCGCGATCCGCGCCGGGTCGACGCCGAGTTCGGCCGCGTGCCCGGCCGTCCAGGCCAGTACGGCGTAGCCGTCGTCCAGGGCGGCCGGGAACGGGTGCTCGGGCGCCAGGCGGTAGCCCACCGAGATCACCACCGCCCCGGAGAGGTCCGCGATCCGGGCGGCCCACGGATGCTCGGTGTCCAGGTCGCCGAAGACTCCGCCGCCGCCGTGCAGCCAGACGACGGCGCCCTGTGCCTGGTGCGGGCGGTAGACCCGGACCGCCACGTCCGGATCGGCGGACACCGTGCGGTCCTCGACCTCCATGGCCGAGGTGTCCGGCGCCGGCGCCGCAGCGGCACGCTCGGCGAAGTCCTTGCGCGTGGCGACCGGGTCGTTCATGTCCAATTGCGGAAGGAACGGGATGAATGCTTCGAGTTCGGGATCCATGACGACCATCCTCACGGTCGCCACCCGGGCGGTCATCCGCCATCCGTCGCGCATCCCGCCCCGAACGCGCGCCGACCGGCGCGCCCCTGTCCTTCTATCCTTCTGCCATGGAGGCACTGGCCGTACGGCTGTCGGGACTGGATCCGTACGTCGACGGCGCGATCCGCGTCATCGCGTTCTACGACACGCTGATGCGCCGACGGGTGGATCTCCCGGCGCTCGCCCGCGCTTCGGCGGGCCTGGCCGAGTGCGTGGCAGGGATTCGGCTCCACGGCACGGGGCGGGTGATCCGCGTCACGCCCGACGGCAGGCAAGCGTCCACCCCGCCGTCACCCGCGTCCACCACGGTGCCGATCACGCTCGACGAGGAAGAGATCGGCACGGTGTGGCTGGAACGCCCCGGTCCGCCGAACCCTCTCGACGAAGTGCTGCTCGACCGGCTCGCCATCGCCGCCGCGGCCGTCGCCGAGCGGTACGGCCCGGCCCGCACCACCATGGCCGACCCCGCCCTCGTCGAACTGGCGATCAGCGCCGACAACGACGAGGCGGCCAGGGCCCGGGCGCTACGGCTGCTGGGTTTCGCCCCCGACCTGCCGGTCCGCGTCGTCGCCGTACGGTCCCAGCTCCCGCTCGACCGGATCGGCGCCCTGGTGTGCCCGGCCGGCCCCGTGAAGGCGGCACCTCTCGCCGACGTGGGCGTGATCCTGGCCACAGCCGTCGACCCGGCCCGGTTCCCGGCGGGCGTACGCGCGGGCATAGGCGCCGCGGGAAACCCCGACCGCTCCTGGCGGCAGGCCCGCACCGCCCTCCGCTTCACCGGCCCGCGCGAACCCGTCGTCCGCTACGCCGACCTGGGCGCGCTGGCGCTCCTGGCCGAGATTCCTCAAGACGCCTCGCGCGACAACGCCGACGTGGCCGGGATCGCCCGCGTGGCCGACAGCCCGGAGGATCTGGAGACTCTGGACGCCTACTGCGTCACCGGCTCCCTGCGCCGCGCCGCCGACCTTCTCCACCTGCACCACAGCAGCGTCGCCCGCCGCATCGAACAGATCGGCAAGACCCTGGACATCGAACTCACCCAGCCCACCGGACTGATGCGGGCCGGGCTGGCCCTCGCCGCATGGCGGCTGCTCGACCACTGAGGAAGAGCCTCCTCGGCGATCATCCCTCCGCCCTGCCGTGAGCGCCGCTCAAGCGATGCCAAATAGGACAAGTCGTGCATATTACGCATTCAACTTGCTTCCTCTCATATGCCTCTTGATGGTGTGTCAGCCGCAAACGCGCGAGGCATAATCGGGCCCGGTCGTCTCCGGAAGTGGTGGAGCCATCGGGGCGCCGACTCACTCCTCGGCGGAATTCCGCACCGGACCGATCCTCAAGGCGTTGCAGATGTCCCTGGCCAGCCGCACCCGCCTCGCGGCCCTGCTCGCCGCGCTCACCGTCGGCGCCGCCGGGGTGACGACCTGGGCCTACGGATACGGGAACGCGCAGGAGACGGCGGCCCCCGAGGCGACCCTCCGCCCGAGTGTGACCGAAGGCACAGTCCTCCAGGTCGTCGCCCATCCCGACGACGACCTCTTCTTCATGAACCCCGACCTGAGCCGCTCCATATCGACGGGCGTCAAGGTCGCCACCGTCTACCTGACCTCCGGCGAGTCCGACGGCAGGAACGAGGCCCACAGCCCGCACCTGGAAGACCCCGCGCGCCCCGCCGACCACGCCGCCTACGCGGAGGCCCGGCAGAACGGCATACGCGCCGCCTACGCGCAGATGGCCACCGGTGACCGCACCAGCGCCTGGCAGCGCAAGTCCGTACCCACCGTCGGCGGGGGCAGCGCCGAGGTGGACGTCCTCGTCGCCAGGCCCGAGGTCAACCTCGTATGGATGCAGCTGCGTGAGGCCCGCAGCATCTCCGACGACAATCCGGACAGCCTCCGCGGCCTGTGGGACGGCAAGGTCCCCGCCCTGGGTGCCCAGCTGACCTCCGGGACGCCGGTCAAGCCCTGGTTCTCGTACACCAAGGAGCAGGCCGTGGAAGCCATCGCGGACGTCTTCGCGATGTACCGGCCGACCACGATACGGACGCAGGACCCGACGCCCGGCCGGTCGCAGGGCGGCGGCGCCTTCCACGACCACCAGGACCACATGTACGGCGCCCGCTTCGTGCAGGCCGCGGCCGAACGCTACGCGAAGTCCACGGACCGGCCGCACTTCTCGATCCAGAACTACGTGAGCTACCCCAACAGCTCCCTGCCTCCCACGCTCGACCCGCAGGCGGCCGAGGAGAAGCTCGGCTACCTCAAGACCTACGCCTGGACGGACCACCAGGACTGGTGCGGCAGCCCCGCCGGGTGCGGCGACCGCAAGACGGCGACCCGGCCCACCGGCGCCGGCTGGAACCAGACCATCCGCTACAGCCGGGGCGACGGCACGTCCTGGATGGCCGAGGGCGTCTCCGGCCGGCTGTGGGCCTTCGCCGTCCTGGACGGCCGGATGGCGTACTGGTCGCGCAGCGGCCCCAAGGCCCCCTGGCAGGGGCCCCTGTTCCTCCCCGGCGCCGGGATCGACGCGGGCGCGACGGCGGTCCGGCTCCCCGACGGCAGGATCGCGGTCTTCGGAACCCGCACCACGCTGGGCGCCACACCCCAGGCGTACGGGCGCGACCTCGTGTACGCCGTCCAGGCCGCGCCCGACGGCACCTTCGGCCCGTGGCAGTCGCTGGGCACCCCGGACACGGTCGACATATCCGGCACCTCGGCGATCAGCGCACCGTCCGTCGCCGTGGACCGTACGGGCCGGATGACGGTGTACGTACGCGATTCCCGGCGCACCCTGCGCGCCCGCGCACAGGCGACCCCGGACGGCGCCTTCGGCGCGTGGCAGGCCCTCGGCGGCACCGGTGTGCAGGGCGACCCGGTCACCGCGACCGACGGGGCGGGGCGGCGCCACGTGTACGCGGCCACGGCCCGGACCGTGCTGGCCTGGGTCCAGCCGACCCCGGACGCCCCGCTCAGCGGCCCCTTCCCGACCGGGCTCCCGGCGACCACCGGTCCGCTCTCGGCGAGCCCGCAGGGCGACGGCGTCCGCCTGTACTTCCGCCGCCCCGGCACGGGCACCGTCGGTACGAGCCTGGCCACCGCGGGCGGGCCCGCGCCGACGTTCTCCCCGGTCACCGAGGCTGGCGGCGAGGGCGGCTACGGCGCCGTCGGCGTCGCGGGCCACCTGCTCGCGGGCCGCGCGGGCACGGGCACGGTCGGCGTGTCGGGCCCGGACGACACGCCGTCCTGGTACGACTCCCAGATGCTCTACACGGGCGCACCGGCGGCCGTGGCCGAGCCGGACGGCACGGCCGTCGCCGCAGCCCTCGGCCTGGACGCCGGTCTGCACGTCACGACGGCTCCCCCGGCCGGATCCGAGCCGGCCGGCAGCCGCCCGCCCTCCTCCCCGTGGCACCGCGCGGTCCAGCCCCCGGAAGTCGCGCTGGCCGGTCGTGCGGGCTCCGGGTGGCAGCGCTGACCGGTGCGGGCGAGGATGGCGTGCGGACCACGTCGGGGCCCGGCCGAGGCCGGCTCCCGACCATCTGACCACCGGCGATCGGGGCTCTCATGACCCCTTGCTCCACCGCGCGCGGGCGCGCGATACCGGGAACGGTCCGCGCCGTGGCCTCCGTCGCCGTGCTGGTGGCCCTCGCCACGGGGTGCAGGAACGACGCCGCGCCGGCCTGGGGGTACCCGGAGCTCGGGGCGACCCTGGGATCGCTGTCCCGGGCCCTGGAAGAAGGCTGCGCCGGGTCGGCCCCCGCGAGCTGTGCCGACGGCCTCGACCGGCTCGACGCCCTGGCGGAGCGCGCCTTCGCCGAGGTGCTCGACCACCGGCTGCTCGACGACGCGTACGTCGAGGCCAGGAACGAGGTGGACCGGGCGAGGGAGCTCCGCCTCGCCGCCGCGGCACAGGCCCGGTCACGCCGTGATCCGCATGACCTCCTCCTCGGGCGGGCGGTGGCGGCCGAACGGCTCGCCTACCGGCACCTCCTGGCCGCGCTGGAAAGGGTCCGCACCGCTCCGCCGCCGGGTGACGGGACGGAGCCCGTCTGAGCCCCTGCCCCGACCCGCACCGCGAGCACTACGACCGCAGGGGCGGGGCGGGAAGCGGCGTGCCGTCGAGCGCCACGAGGGACAGGACGGCGATCGATCCCGTCCACGCGAGGGGAGCGACCGAGGCGGGCCTGCCCTCCTTGTCCACCTTCTCCGGCAGCTCGCCGAGCGCGTTCCTCTTGGAGAGGACCCAGTCCAGGACCTGCCCGGCCTTCGCCGGCTTCCCCGTAGCGGCCCATGCGAGCGCGAACAGAGCCGTACTGGGCGTCCAGGCGTTCCCGCCCCAGGGCGCAGTGGGGTCGTTTCCGGGGGTCAGCCCCCCATTGGGCAGGAGCAGCGCCCGGTACGTGGCGTCCAGCGCCCCGGGCAGGCCGGCGGGGGCCGCGTTGAAGGGGGGCGCCATGAACGCCACCGCGCTGTCGAGCCCGTGCCGTCCGTCGACGGTGCGCTGGTACCCCAGCGGAACGAACCGCGCGGAGATCCCGGAGGAGAGCCGCCGCGCGGCCCGGGCCCAGCGCGCCGCGTCGACCGGCCGGTTCGCCTCCCGGGCGAGGTCCGCGGAGGCGTTGAGCCCGGCGAGCAGCGGAGCGGCCGTACCGATGTTCGTGGTGGTCGTCATCAGCTCCCAGTAGTCGGGCGAGGCCGGGGGCAGCCCGTCCGCCCGCAGGGAGCCCGCCGCGTGGTCGGCCGCCTTGCGGATCATCGGGTAGAGGGAGATCAGCCGGGCCTGGCGGGTGGCCCGGGGGGCCGTCCGGTACCACTGCCAGGCGGCCCAGGGGACCCAGCCGTTGGCGTCGAGCTGCCACCGCCTGCCGTCGGGCGGCCCGGATCCGTCGAGCTTCGTCCGTGCCTCCCAGGTGCCGTCCGCGCGCTGGGTCGCGGCGCTGTAGCGCAGGATCCGGTAGGCCTCGGCCTCATGGCCGGTGTGCGCGAACGCGGCGGACGCGAAGCTGGAGTCGCGCGGCCAGGAGTACTTCCAGCCGGGACTCCACCCCGCCGCCATGGCGCCGTTCGGCCGGAGCAGGGCGCGCATGGTCAGGAGAGCCCGCTCGGCCGCCGCACGCTGCGCGGGCGACCTGCCCGGGACCCGACCGGAGGCCAGCCAGGCGCGGCTCCGCGCGACCTGCTGCCCCGCCTGAGGATGGTCGGGGGCGACCACGGCCGACCTCGTCCTGCCGGCGGGAAGGTACATCCACCGGCCGGACGCCAACCGCAGGACGTTGCTCCCCTCGACGTACCGCGCGCCCCTGGCGACGGACGGCGGAACGCCTTCGACCGCGGTCGTGTTGGACAGGAGGCCGACGGTGGGGGCGGCGAGCATCGACAGGGGCGCGTAACTGCGCTCGGCCAGACCACGGCTCTGGTGGCCCACGGGCCAGACGAAGAGCGCCGGCCGCGCCGCGCCGGTGGGCCGCCCGGCGGGCGGGCCCGCGGCACACACGGGCACGGCCACGCTCGCCAAGGCCGCTGTGACGACCGCCCAACGGCCGAGCCGGACACCGGGCATCGCCACTCCCTCCGCCGGACCCGCCTGCGCGCGGACCCGGATTCCCCATCCTGGAAGAGCCGTGCGGAGGCTGCCACGGAATGGCCGCCGCACGGGTGAGCGAGGGGTTCCGAGGGGCCTCGGGGCTCCGTACCCGTCCGGGTGAGCGAGGGGTTCCGAGAGGCCTCGCGGCTCCGTACCCATCCGGGTGAGCCAGGGGCCCGAGGAGCCTCGCGGCTCCGTACCCGTCCGGGTGAGCCAGGGGCCCGAGAGGCCTCGCGGCTCCGTACCCGTCCTGGTGAGCGAGGCGCCCGAGAGGCCTCGCGGCTCCGTACCCCTCCTGGCGCACCCGGGATGCCGGTGGCGGCGAACCGTGCACATCATGGGTGCTCGCGGGCCGTGCGGTCGCCGCGGTCGGCGGGCGCATCGGCCGCCTCTCCGGCAGGGCCCCGCTGCGAAGGGGTGGTGAATGAGCACTGCTGCGGTCGAGGGCGAGGACGTCCGGACCCCTTCCCCCGCGAGGGGCCGGGGAACCGGCCGCCGCCCCCTCCTGCGCAGGCTCCTCCCGGCGGCCGGGGCCACGCTCGTCGCGGCGGCCGGAGCCCTGATCGCCGTCGGATGCTTCCTCGGTCTCTACGTACGGCCCACGTCCGACGACTGGTGCGCCGCGTGGAAAGCCCGTGATCTGGGAGTCCTCGGCATCACGTCCGACTTCTACACGACCCAGAACGGCAGGATCGCCAACGCCTTCCTGAGCGGTGTCGTCTACGGCGACGGACTGGCCGGGACCAAGATCCTGCCGACGGTCATCGCAGTCTCCTTCACCGCCGGACTGGTCCTGCTGGGGCGTGAATTCATACGCTTCCTCGGCGGCAGACCCCGGGTGCTGGTCCTGACCGCCTGCGCCCTGGTCGTCCAGGCGCTGGTCTACTTCGCGGGCACCCGCAGCTATCAGGTACTGCTGTGGGCCCCTGCCACGATCTCCCACACCGTTCCGAGCGTCATCGGCCTGTGGGCGCTCCTGCTGGCCATCCGGACCGTCCGCCATCCCCGTGCCGCCGTCCGTGTGGCGGGCTTCGCCTCGGCGTTCCTCATCGGCTTCGCGCTCGGCACCCTCAGCGAGCCGTTCGCGCTCGTCAGCGGGCTGCTCGCCGCGGGGGTCGGGCTGCTCTGCCTGCCCCGCCTCGGTCTGGCGCGGGACTGGCATCCGTTCACCTGGTGCCTGCTCTGGTGCTCCGGCCTCGTCTGCGGTCTTGTCGTGCTCTACACCTCCCCGGGAGCCCGGTGGCGCCGGGCCCAGCAGCCGGACAAGGAGTCCGTGCTCTCCGCGGGCGAACTCAGCGGTGCGTTCGCGGACTGGCTTCGCATGTGGGACTCCGTCACCGGCCAGTGGGCCTACCTGGGTGCCGCCGCCGTCGGCGTCCTCCTGGGCCTGGCGAGCGGGCTCCGCGGGCCCGCGGAGCCCGGGAATCGGGAGCCGCGGCGGACCGTCCCGCGCAAGGTGCTGATCGCCGTGCTTCTGCTTCCGGTGCCCGTGGTGGTGCTGGGGTCGTTCGCGGTCGTGGTGGGCCTGCGCAGCGGCTACGGCCCGAGCGGGTGGACGTACGCCCGTGCCTGGACGAACTATCTCGTACCGATGGAACTGGCGCTCTGCGGCTACGGCGCGCTGCTGGGAGCGTGGGGCGGCCGGTGGCTCTCGGGCCGCCGCACCATCGACACGGTCCTCGTGACCGGCGCCGTCGCGGCGGGCTGCCTGGCGCTGGCCTCGGTGGCCGTGCTCGTCCCGAACGTCCGGCAGCTCACGACCACCACGGTCGCCCGTTCCGTGGCCTGGGACGCCCAGAACTCCCGCATCCGGACCGAGGCCGCACGGAGCGCCGCGGACGTGGGCTACCGGCCCCTGCACATCGGCAGTCTCGCCGAGCCCTTCTTCACGGGGAGCTACGAGCGGGACTGGGTCGCCGCCTGCGTGTCGAAGTGGTACGGCGTCGACCGGATCCACCGCCTCTGAACCGGAGCCCGTGTCCCACGACGACCTGGGCGCCGTCATGTGCGGCGCAGGACGGTTTCGGACCCTCGACTGTACTGGCCCCATCAGTGTGTTGGTCCGGTTGCGGTCGGACGAGGCGGATGCGCTGCTCGCCCCAGTCCATGTCGGCGATGTGCTCCCGGCGCCTCCGGCCTCGCAACCTCGTTGCCCGTACCGCACTGTCAGGACGCACGACGGTACCCGTGCGGACCCGTTCGGACGCGTGTCGGTTGCCCGGCGCACCTTCTGCCGGTGTCATGACAGGCGGGGCCTGTCAGCACGACGGGGCGCCGTCTCCCGCATACGGAAGGGGCCCGGCGATGCGCGGCACCGGCATGGCGACACCGCTGCGAGGCGCTGCGGCTGTGGCGGTTGGAGCCCTTCTGGCGCAGCTGTCGGCGGCCGGTGTGACATCGGCAGGCGGTCCGGGGCGGACGAGGCGGGCGGACGACGGCACCGTCCTCGCTCTGGCCGCCGCGACCGCCGGGGCCGTTCCCGGCCCGGCCCGGCTGGACCGAGGCTTGGGTGCCGGACGATGCTTCAGGCCAGCGATCGAGTGTCGCTCCTGTCCCGGGAGTCCAGGACGACCCAGCATTCCTGCCGGTCCTGCTCCTCCGGCTCGACCACGACATGAGCCCGGACGCCACGGTCCCGGCGCCGCGCCGATATCGGGGTGCGAGCTTGTCCGGGAGGGTGTCACAGTCCTGTCGTGACCTTGATGGACGTACTCGTCGACTTCTCCTGTACTGGCCGGATCGGGCCGCTGAACTGCGGAATGTCCCTGGTTGAGGCCGAAGACCTCCTCGGACCGGGCCGTCCGCACCCGGCCCACATCATGAAGGGGCCCGATATCGACGGCTACCCCTATTCCTGGGGCGGGCTGCAGCTGGTGATCACGCAACGGACTGTGAGCGGCATCCGGATCAACCTCCGGCCCGGTTCGACCGCCAGACTTCCGCCGCTCGTCCTGCCTGACTCCGAGTCATTCGAGGAAACCGTCCTCCGCGAGGAGCTGATCACTGCCCTTGACACCGCAGGCTGCCGGCATGCGGTCAACAGCATCCTCACCTTCGACGAGCAGTCGAGCATCCTGACCCGGCCCGCCGACGTCTGTGCGGTCTTCGGCTTGCCGGGACGGGACGACCACGTGCCGCACCGTGATCGGCATTACCTGGACGTGATGCACAAACACACGGCTTGACGTCCCCGGAGTGCGATCTTCGGCGCCCATGCGCGGATCGACGCCCACTCCACGCCGGCCGGCCGACGGGCTCTGGAACTCGCCGGCGTGGTCGGGCCGCGGACCTTCGACCACGCCTCCTCCGAGGCGGTCTGCGACTGCAAGGGCCGGCCACCGAAATGCTGCTGGAGGACGCCGCCTGCGAGCTCGTGGAGCGCGTCGCCCCACCCACCGCGACCGAGCCTGTGACACGCCGTCACGCGAACGGGGCGCGCGGCCCCGGATCCGCGTCGCGCAGCCAACGCCCCAGCCGATGAGGAGTCCCGGGCCGTTGCGGTCCCCCAGGACTCCAGCAGTTCCCGCCATCTGCGGGGCCGCATTACGATGCCCGGGCGGGCGGAGCCGTAGCGCAGAGGTCGACGCGCGCGGTCTCCAAAATCGCGAGGACGCCGGTTCAATTCCGGTCGGCTCCGTCCGCACCTCGCCGGCATCCCGTGACAGCGGGACCACCCGCCCTGATCCCAGGTCCAACAGGCCGCCTTGCTGACGTCCAAACCCCACCAGCACGCCGCCAGTTCACGCACGGGCCCACAGAGCCGCTGTCGACGTCACCCGCACACCAGAACGGAACTGCGCACCTGCGTGCGAAATGCGACCAGAAGCGCCTGTTACAGATCCCTGAACCCATTCGGCGCACACCACACAGGCTGGCGCGAATGACCGGGTTCCATGGCCGAAACCCGCATGCCCCGATACCGCACAGGCCGTCGCCGCCCCCCGCACCGACCGCCGTCAACGGGACATTGACATATGCCTCCTACAAGGGAGAGTTACGGACATGTCCATATTCGGCAACACGAGTCCTGAGTTGTGGCCTTTGGCGATGGATGGGGCCAGAGTGTGGCTTCCCGGCAGGACGCCGGGAACCGCACGGAGTCCGTCCGGCTCGCACGAAGCCGGACCGGGCTGACTTTTCGAAGGAGTCGTCTGCATGTCTGCTTCTCCCGCCACCCGCCGTCTTCTCGCCGCGGT
>NZ_JBICZH010000018.1:50560-159696 GCF_043201995.1 Streptomyces sp. NPDC048258 | reverse complement strand
CCATCGAAAGCATGGACAACCTCTATTCAGACAACGCCACCTGCCTGCCCGGCACTGCCGAATGATCCGTTACACCACACCAAGGGACATGACCCTCAACTTCTCACAACAAGCCGATCTTCTTGGGGGAATAACTTACTAATAAGTTCTTCGTCTTCTGGTGGTACACGTGCGCCACCCCGCCTGACCGGCCCAAAATGCAGGCAACTGCTTTGGGTGGTGAACAGGTCGTGAACGGGTGGTCGATGGCCTAACGGAGGGAGCGCGGCCACGCCACCGCGGGCGGCGAGGTAGGAAACGGCGAAGCCCGCGAGGGGTCACGTTGTCGGCAGCGAGCGGAGCAGACGGCACACCGCCGGGGCTGACGCTGGCAGGATGACCCAGCACGGTGCGCCGAACACCTCATTACCTGACGTTGACATGGCTCATCCGCCGCTCACCGTCACCGTCACCGTCACCGGCTGGGCCTGGGCCTGGGCCCGGGCTCGCCTTGGCGCCAGGTGGTACCTGTGTTCGTCCGGGCCGCCGTCGAGGAGAGAACGACGCCTATGAGCGCGCTATCCGGCGCTGCGGCTGCCGGGCGGGTCCTGGGGGTCCACACCGGTGGAGGCGGAGGCGTCCTTGGTTCCGCTGGGGCGCTGTGAGCGGCCTCGCGGGCCGAGGTCGTGCATGCCCTTGTCGCCGGAGCCCTTGCTCTGGTCCTCCCCGCGGGCGCCCCTGCTCTTGGAGGGGTTGCCGTGGGGGTTGCCCGCTTCTTCCTTGGAAACCGTTCTGCCAGGGCCCTTGGCGGGGGCGTACTTTTCCGGGTGGAAGGAGCGGTGGGCGCTCGGGTTCTCCTGCTGAGTGGTCTCGTCCACATCCGGTGACCAGCCGTGTTGCTTGGCTTCCTTGTGCCGGCTGATGCCCTCGCCATCGCGGGGCTGGGACGGCTTCGGTTGCTTGGTCATGGCCTGACCTGCTGTCCTGTATCGAGATGGACGCACACATACGTGCGCTCTACCCGTGGTAGTGAAATTCTCCCACCTGCCCGCCGAGCGGTCATGTCAGGCCGCAAGGGTTCTCCTGTTCTGACAACCGGACGGTCCGAGGCCCGCACTGCCCTGAGCAGGGCAGAGTGCGGGGTTCGAGCCTCACTCTCGCCGTTTGAGCGCACGTGCCACGCGGGGGGCCTCGTCGTGGAGCAGTCGGCCGGCCAGCGCGCCGCCGAACGCGACGACGCCCACGCCGACCAGCCAGGACTGGATGACCAGGACGGTTCCGAACGGGCCGTAGGTGACGGCGCTGGATGCGATCAGTGGTGAGAACACGAGCCGGGAGAAGATGCTGAGTCCGAGCAGCCCGAGCATGGTGGCGACCGCCCCGGGCAGCAGGGTGGCCCAGGCGATGCGGCCGCCGAGCAGGAGCCGCTGGGACCACCAGAAGAACAGGGTGCCGCTCAGCACCGTGACCACCCCGCGGGCCGAGGGATCCCGCCCCAGGGGTGTGATCGCGGACAGGAAGAGGATCCCGATGAGGACGGCGAGCCACAGCACGTGTCGCCACCTGGCCCACCAGCGGGCCGGGGGCAGATC
This sequence comes from Streptomyces sp. NPDC048258, assembly GCF_043201995.1. Classification (NCBI taxonomy): domain Bacteria; kingdom Bacillati; phylum Actinomycetota; class Actinomycetes; order Kitasatosporales; family Streptomycetaceae; genus Streptomyces; species Streptomyces sp. NPDC048258. The sequence goes on along the minus strand of NZ_JBICZH010000018.1, from coordinate 158,125 downwards.
CCAGATCTTCTCGTAGCCGCTCTGCACCGCCGCCCCGAACGACAGACCGAATACGGCGAGCACGGCGAGGCCGAACGCCGTCGTCGTCCGCCACGCCTGGCCCGGCAGGGCGAACAACCGCTCGATCTCCCCTCTGGCCGCCGTGGAGACGCCGAGCCCGTCCCCCAGCCACTGCGCGAACCCCCGCCCGCTCGCCGGATCGGCCGCCGAAACGACGATCAGCAGCGGCACCAGTGTCAGGAACCCGAGCGCCGCGAATCCCAGCGAACGCTGCGACAGGTCGATATCGCTGCCCCGCCCCCACCTGCGTCCGGCCCGCGAGCGGCGGATCGCGCTGCGCAAGCGCCCGAACGGAGACAAGTGGCCCACGGCATCGGGCGAGATGCCGTCGCTAGGGCACACCTGGGCGCGTCTCCGAGCCCGGGGCCTCGGTCGGCTGCTCTGCCGAGGCGCCGTGCTCAGGGGCTTTGCGCCAGCGGGCTTCGCAGAACGAGTAGAGGCCGAACAGCAGGAGGCCCACCGCCGCGGCGATCAGGAGCACGGGGCCGGCGGGTGTGGCGGCGAACGAACGCAGCGTCTCGTCCATGCCCTTGGCCTGGGCGGGGTCGAACTGGACCGCGGCCAGCAGGACGAACAGCCCGGCCATCGCCGCGACCACGCCGGTCGCCACGCCGCCGACGATGCCCAGCCCCGCGACGATGCGCCGCGTCGTCGGGCTCATCTCGCCCGTCCGGAGATTCTCCTCGAACTTCCGCATCAGGCTGCGCACCACGATCACCACGCCCACGATGACCAGGACGGATCCGACCACGCCGACGAGGACCCGCCCATAAGGCCACTCCAGCACCCTCGCGGTGTAGTCCTTCGACGTCTCGTCGCCGGGACGGCCTCCGGCGGACCCGCCGACCAGCGCGGTCTGCACAACCCCGATACAGATCACGGCGTAGAAGACCGCCAGCCCCAGAGAGCCCAGGCGCCGGGTCCACTAGTCACCGCCCGTCACTGCCTGTCCGAATGCGGCCTCGGACAGCCGCCACAGCGCCATAGCCGCCAGCCCCACGACCAGCGCCCACAGCAGCACCCGGCCGAACGGCTGCTCGCCAATGGTCCGCACCGCACCGGTCGGCCTCCTTGCCACTGTCGCCGCCGAAACCCATCTGCACGGCCAGCAGCCCCACCAGCACGTAGATCACACCCCGCGCGCAGAGCCCGACCCTGGACAGGACCTCCATGGCGCGACTGTTGGACATACGCCGCCCCTGGGACCTGGCGTGGGCAGCATCCTTCTTGATGGCCATACGTGGCACCTCCGGGGCCCTGCCGCGTGAGGTCGGCAGGGCGGGCGCAGTGGTCAGTGCTTGAAGGCGTCCTTGATCTTCGCCCCGGCCTGCTTGGCGTTGCCCTTGACCTGGTCACCACGGCCCTCGGCCCGCAGGTGCCGGCTGCCGGTGACACGGCCGACGGTCTTCTTGGCGCCGCCCTTGACCGCTTCGGCCTTGTGCGCGATCTTCTTGCCGATACTCATCAGTGGCCACCCTTCGTAAGTGCACGCGACCTACCGGGGCTCCGATCGGTGCTTGAACGGGTTGAGCCCCCTCCGGTGCTCTCCGCTCAGGTTGGACTCTCTCCCACCCGTCGTCTGCGGGCGGGCGATGTCACGTTGGTCTACGACGTCGGCGCGGTCGTTGCCGGCGGCGGCTGTTCCCCGGCGCGACTTGTCGACTTCGGGGCCGGTGCCGTGGCCGCGATGAGAACGGCGGGCCCCAGACAGGAGAAGGCTCAGCCCGAGCAGGCCCACGGCCCCGACGACGATGCCGTAGAGGAAGAGGGTGCCGGTGGAGCCGGTGACCTCGTAGCCGAATACGGAGAATCCGCTGGTCAGCTCGTGGGCGCTGCCGTCGTTGGTAACGACGCCGGCCACACCGACGGCCAGAGCGGCGATCAGGAGGACGAGTCCGAGGATGACGAGCAATGGCGCGCTCCAGAGGTGTCTCTCCAGGGTAGGACTGTTTCGAGGCGTCACACGGCCCGCTTCTACCTCTTGCTGATCGCCGCGATCGTTCTGGTCATCGTCCGCGCGACCGTCGACGGCATGCTGTACCTGCTCTCCGCCGGAGTACTGCTCATGATCGCGTGCTCTACCTCGTCGTGAGATCGGTACTACGCCGCCGACGCCCGGCCCACTGACCCGCTCGTCACAACCGGCGTACGCTGCGGCGCTCGGACACAAAACACCGGCCGGTGTCTCTCCCGCGCAGAGAGGATCGCGTGGGCAGCCACCGGCCGGCACATGTCGCAGAGCCGTCACATGGGGTCGACGTCCCCACTGCCCCTGTCGCTCTCCATCTTGCTCTGCTCCAAGATCCGACGGGCCTTTTCCTTCAGCCGCTGACGCTCCGCCGGGTCGGTGGAACGCTCCGCGGCCTGCTCGATTTTCTGCGCCTGGTCACGCATCTGCTGGGCACGGCTGCCGGACTCGCCTGCAACACTCATGATCACTCCTGGGATCTGGGGAGAGCGGATGCTCCGATGCCAGCGAAACAGCGCCCCCGATCCCGCGCATCCCGGAGAGTCACCCACCGCTATCCCTGCAGCACAGGCCAGGTGGAAGGAGTCACCCGGCCGACGGACTGCACGCTCCTCAGCGAAGTCGGCGCCGACCGGTGCGCCGCCCGTGCATGCCCAGGTAAACGAGGGCGGACACGAAGACCAGGATGCCGACGACCAGCAGGTAGAGCAGCCCTTCGACGGCGGCGCCGATGATGCCCAGCACCATCGCCACGATGACCAGGATCAAGAAGACCTTCACGACACGGACGCCTCCTCGGGTACGGGGCGCTCAGCGGCGGGCGAGCTGCCGCTCGCCCTTGGCGCCGGGCCGGTAAGTGAGGTCGTAGTACCGGAAGACGGCTTCCTCATCCTCGGCGAGCAGGACGTCGTCCGTGCCGATCGAAGGGCTCTTCTTCACCAGTGCCTTGTCGTAGTCGACCTTGACGTAGCCCGGCCCGACGATCGCGCCGTCCAGCGGGACGAAGACCAGCCGGTGCCGTGTGGGCAGACCCACCAGCACGGTAGCCATGGCCGGCTCGTCCGTGCTGGTGTCCACGTAGACGGCCTCCAGCGCGCCGATCCTGTGCCCGCCCGAGTCGACCACGTCGTGAGTACGCCACTCCCGGACATCCGCTGTCTGGATCATCCTCATGCCCTCTTCCCACGCTCACAGCCCGGCCCGTGTACCTCTCAGCCTGCTCCCGGCTGACCGAGGACACCAGCTCGGCACACCCGGCAATTCCCCCTCGTTCGTGACGGTGCCGGCCGGCCGGAAGCATCCCGTCTGCCGGCACCGCGGCAGTTAGGCGCGGCTGAGGTCAGCCACGCGGTCGCTGGTAGTAGGAGCCCAGGCGCTGGTGGTAGTCCGAGTCTCCCAAGTGCTTGTCCTTGTCGAACTCCGGCGCGTCCTTGATCTCGTCCTTCGTCCGGGACACGTACACCTTCTGCTCGGACGTGTCCACACGCTCGATGACGCCGGCAGGCAGGAGTACGTCCTTGCCGAAGATCCACACACCGGTGTCGACCACGATGTAGGCCGAGCCGACCTGGTCGGAATGTCTGACGATCTTTCCGATGCTGCCGTCGTTGGCTTCCACCTTGAAGCCAACCAGCATGTTTCCCGGGTTGTGGCCGGCGGCCGGGGCGTAACCCCAGAGATCACTCACGAAATTCCCCTCCTTGAATTTCCTCAGAACAGCAGGGAAGATTCCTTGTCCCCACCCTGCCGCCGGCCGAGTCCCCCCATCTCACGTCACCAAACATCCCGCCCCCGGTGCCGCTCGGTGGGCTCGAGCTGTCACACGCGATCGGCTGTGTGAAGGCGCCGGAAGGCATCCCGCAGCGCACGTTGCAGTGCGTCGGGGAGCGCCTCGCCCGCCGTGCTGCCGACCAGAGCCGCAGCTACGTCCCTGAGCTTGACGTTGCGGTGCTGCGATACGTCCACCAGCAGATCCCAGGCCTTCTCACCGGAACACGGAGCCAGGGCCATCACCATGCCCCGCGCCTGATCGATCACCGCACGGCTCTCCAGCGCCCTGCTCAACTGCTCAACCTCCGCACGCAAGTCGAGGATCTCGGCGATCAGCGCGTCATCCGCCAACGAAGCCGCATCCGTCAAGTTCCGCGGCGCTTCATGGATCGTGATCGTTCGATGCATCATGCGTACCTCGCATCACAGTCATCGCGTCCGGCCTGAGCGAGAAACACCCCGGAACACCTGACACAGGGTCATCGGATGGGGTTGGAGGAAGCCGAGCAGAGCACCGCGAGGATGACAAGCGGGACGAACATGGCGTGCCTCCCCGGAGCGGAACAGGACATCGCTGCCAGGGGCTGGGGCCGCACCGAGGAGCGTAGCGTGCCCAAGGGGCACGGATAGCGCCTTGTCGACTCGTACTGCCTCGTATGGATGACTACGTGACATTGGCTCCGCGAATGCGGGGAGGCCGGGCGTACGCAGTGCCGGCCGCGCGTGATTGCACGGAGCGGAGCAGGTCATCACGCCCAGGGGGGGGCGGGGCTCTCCGACCAACGTAGTCCTGCCCGTACGCCGCAGGGCGGACCTGTACGGGACGGCCCTGCCGGTCGCCGGATGGGATGGCCGCCCTGCTCCTGTTCAGGGAGCGTGAGGAGGACTAGCGTGCGTGGTGCGGCCCCGGCCCCCGGCAGCGGAGAGAAGTCATCCCGCTCCCTCGGGAGCACCTTGCGCATCGATGCCGGAGCCTGCCTCGTCACGAGCGTGGCCGTCCCGCAGTCGCCGTCGCTACGCGATCCGGCCCAGCCTCGATGTGCCCCATGCGGGCACCGTTTCCGCTGCCTGCCGCGTCGCACGTATCCGACAACTGGCGGTTCGCATGTACGCGCTGATCGTTCCGGCCGCGCTCCCCTTCGTCCTGCTCGGCATCGTGATGGGCCTGTCCTGGTGGGAGGATCACGTCCTGCCACCTGCCGAGGCTCCGGTGGAAGCCCCTGCCGAGGCTCCGTTCACACCAGCGGCCCCGGCCGACGCACCACAACCCTCCAGTAACCATGCCCCGTTGACAACGATCGCCGCCCGGCGTTGACTGCGCCGACGGCGTAGGGCTGTGTGGTGCTCCGGAATTCCCGGGCAAAGCCTTCACCTTCGCTTCGCCCAGACCCCGCGGAACGCAGGACATGTCCCTGTGACCGTGTGGAGGCGCAGCCAAAATGGTCTGGATTCTTCTCCTTCTGCTGATCCTGCTTCTGTTCGGGTTCGGCTTCACCACGCAGATCCTCTGGTACGTCGCGGTGGTACTGCTGGTCGTCTGGATCGCCGGATTCGCCATGCGTGGCCGTGGCCGTGGCCGCGGCCGCAGTCGCGGCGGGCGCAGATACGGCTGAAGCCGCGGGTAACGCGTACCAGGCCGCCGCCCCACCCGCGGGGAATGGCGAGTCGTACGGCAATCACGCGCGGGCCCCCCGAGACGGGCAAAGGGCAGTCATGAGCTTTGAACAGAAGATCAGGAACAAGGCACAGGAACTCAAGGGCCGGATCACGCAGGGCATTGGCCGGGCCGCCCGGAACACGCGGCTGAAGAGGCAAGGCAAGACTGACCGACTCGCCGGCAACCTGAAGCAGGCCGGGGGCAAGGCCAAGGACGCCTTCAGGCGCTGACCACCGCCCCGGGTGGTGTCCACCTCTCCGTGGGCATCGCCCGGCCGGCACCGATGCGGTCACGAGCCGACAAGGAGCAGCCGCTGCCGTCTGCGGCTTGCGAGCAGTACGTGGCCCAGCAGGCCGGACCTCAGGAGCAGCTCGTCGACTCACCTCAGACGGCGCAGACAATGACGTACGGCCCCGAACGCGCACAGCAGCCCCGGTCCAGAGCCCGCGTCTCACTGAGCAGAGCGCCCCGCACCCACCGCGAACCGAACGGCGCGCGGGCGCGCGAGCCGGTGATCAGTGCCGGAGGCCCCGCCCGATGGCCCAGGCGGTCGGGGCTATGAGTAGCCGTTCCGGTAGGGGGACCAAGGCAAGCCGGCCACACGTCTCCGACAGGCCGTTTCGGATTCTCCGGGCGAAGTTCTCCTCCTTCCACGTCGCCGGGACCCCGCGGAACACAGGAAGACTGCCGCGACCTGGAGGCCTGGACATGCTTCTCTGGATTCTCTTGCTGATGCTGTTCGGGTTGGGCTTCTCCACGCTGATCTTCTGGTGCACAGCGGTCGTACTCCTGGCCGTCCGGATCCTTGGCTTCGCCGTCCGCGGTGGAGGCCCATCCGCCCGTACACATCGGGGGCGTGGTCTGCGCATGGTCCCCCGCGAATCGGACGCCGACGGTGAGCAAGGCAACGGCCTCGCCCCCTTCGCAGACAGCTCCGGTTAGGGCGGTGGCGGGTTGCTGAGAACCATGGCTTTCGATCGTCCGTCGGACCGGGCTGAGGGCCACACCGCTGTGCGGAAGTCGCAGACGCCGGCAGCATGTTGTCGCTCAGCACGGTTGGCTGCGGGAACCGGATCTTGCGTCCGATCACCCGCCGCACTCCTTCGAGGGGAACAGGACGGGTCTCCTGTCCTGGTAGACGGGCTGCCGGCCCGGCTGCTTTCCCGCCTCCGCCGAAAGCACGCCCCACCGGAAGTGCGCAAGGTGGAGTCGGAGGTCCGGCATCGCCGCGTCCACTACCCGGATGGACTCTTGAAGCGGACGGCCTGGCTGCCGGCCCGACTTCCTCGTCACGCCCGGACTTGGTGGCCCTTGTGATGCCTCGAAGCCGGTCGGCGCGGGTCCGCGTGCTGGTGGCCGAACAGGCGGCGCTGCGCGGCGCGCGGGTCGGCGTGGCGAAGCGGGAAACCGCCTTGATCAGACCCAGTTGGGCGACCTGCCGGAGGTCCTCGATGGGCTCTCGGCCGTTGCTGAACCGCCGTGCGAGCCGTGCGGCCATCGGCATCCAGGCACACACCACCTCCTGCTGCAGCGCGGACCGTTCCGGTCCTTGCGGAAGAGATGCGATACGGCGGAACGCGGCCGCGGTGTCCGGGCCGTCATCGTGAGGATGCTTGCGCCGGGTGCTGCGCATACCTACGTGCGTCATGGGCACGCGTCTCCCTGGCTCGGTGGTCAACACTCACCGTGGGAGCCGACAGACGGCAGCACACTGGGGAGCAGCGAGAGTTGCTCCCACGGCGCGCCTCCGGTCCGAAGCACACAGGGCGGCTTCCCTGACAACGCACCCCCAAACCGGATTCCCCCAGAAATCAGCGGGATGCCTCGACCTTCCGTGCCTCGGGCGACGAAGCGACCTCGACGGGGGATTGTGCCCGTGCGTGGACGCAGGAGGCGGCTACTCCTGCGGCGGTTGGCTGGCGATAGCTGTCGTGCGCAGAGTAGATGCGGTGCTGCGCAGGGTTTCGTCAGCGGCCTGACGAGGTGCACTGGGCGTGGCAGCGCAAGTGCTGTCCACCCACAGGGCCGTACGGAGTCGTAGGGGCTGGCGCTGCCAGTTGTAGGTGAAGAAGAGATGCCGCGCGCGGGCGTGGTGGGCGAGGCCGAGGAGGCGATGCAGGCCGATGATGTCGAGGAATGTCAGGCGGCGCATGCCGCAGACCGCGACCGTGAACTGGCCGTTCACGGCGGCCCGCACGGTGTCGAGGGCCGGGCCGGTATCGAGGTCGAGTTCTCCGGCCGGGTGAGGTGCAGGGGCGGTCCGTCACGCCCCATCGTGATGTCGAAGTCGCGCTGCATGCCTCTCACCTCACCTCACCTCGCCACGGTCGGCGGGGTTGATGCGCGCCCGGCCCCGGCGGGGCGGTCAACCGCGGCGAACCGGCCCGCTCGACCGAGGCCACCCCTCGGGCCTGAGCTCGCAGTCCGCCCGCCCGGTGCGGGATCACATCGCCGGCGAACACGAAGGCCGCGTACCGGCCGAGCTCGGCCGGTGCGCGCCTGGCTCAGGACGAGGCTTCCGACCGAGGCGGCCAGTACACCAGCCACGCCCTCGTCCGCCTACCGGCCGAACCGGCAGCCGTATCTCCGTCGGACGTGTCGGCCGGTCAGCGCCTCGAAGCGAATCGATGCCTGGTCCGTGACTGGTCCTGGAGCCCTGACCACGGGGCGACTAGAACTGGTATGAATCACCGGAAATCGGCCGTCGTGTGCCGGTGGTATCCAGCTCTGGCGCCAACTCCGCCGTCTGATCGACGATGGTCAGCACCCTCGCAGCGCCTCTTCGGCCAGGGGGATATCGGGCATGTTCCCGCCCTACGCGGTGCCGCCATCTCCCACACCGGCCGTCCCCGTCAGGGACGTCCTAGTAAGTCCACCCCCGGCGCCCGCGCGCCTACAGTCGGCTCATGCGCATCGTCTCCCTGCTTCCGGCGGCCACAGACATCGTGGCGGACCTCGGTCTCGTCGCTGACCTGGTCGGACGTACCCACGAGTGCGACTGGCCGCCGGAAGCGGTCGCCTCCGTTCCGGTGGTCACGCGGGCCGAGTTCGCCGCGGACGAGCTCACCAGCCGGGAGATCTCCGACGCCGTGGGCGGGGCCGCCCACTCCGGGTCCTCCCTCTACACCCTGGACGTCGAGGCACTTGCGGCACTCGCTCCGGACGTCGTGCTCACCCAGGACCTGTGCGACGTCTGCGCGGTCTCCTACGAGGGGGTCTCCCGGGCGGTACGGGTCCTCGATGCCGGCCCCCGGATCCTGAGCCTGGAGCCGCGCACCCTGGACGACGTACTGGACTGCCTGGTGACGGTGGGCGAGCTGCTGGGTGTACGGGAGCGGGCCGCGCGGCGGCGCGAGGAACTCCTGGCCCGGCTGGCGGAGGTGCGACGGCTGACCGCGGGCCGGCCCCGGCCCCGGGTGGTGGCCATCGAATGGCTGGACCCGCTGTGGCCCGCCGGGCACTGGGTACCCGAGCAGATCGCCTGCGCGGGCGGCGAGGCGCTGCTCGCGGCGCCCGGTGAGCACACCAAGCCCATGACCTGGGACTCCGTCCGCGCAGCAAGGCCCGATGTGGTACTCGTCCTCCCATGCGGCTTCCCGCCCGAACGGACCCTGCGGGAGCGGGATCTGCTCACCTCCCTGCCCGGCTGGGACGAGCTGCCCGCCGTACGGGAGGGCCGGGTCTGGGTGCTGGACGGGCCCGCGTACTTCAACCGGCCGGGGCCCCGCGTCGTGCGCGGGGCCGAGGTCCTCGCCCAGGTCCTGCACGGTGTGACGGCGGGTGAGCCGGTCGGGGTGTCCGAGGCGCGCCGACTGGCGTGAGTGGTCAGCTCCCGCTGACCGGGTAGGGGATGAAGGTGCTGGTGTTCTCGTCGACGGCCAGGGCCCGGCCGAGCGGCGGGACGGCTCGCTGTGGGCAGTCGAGGCGTTCGCAGAGCCTGCAACCCATGCCGATGGGGGTGGCCGCGGCCGCGTTGTCGAGGTCGAGGCCGTCGGAGTACACGAGCCGGGACGCGTGCCGGATCTCGCAGCCGAGGCCGATGGCGAAGGTCTTGCCCGGCTCGCCCCAGCCGCCGCGATGGCGGGTGACGGCACGCGCGGTCCACAGGTACCGCCGGCCGTCGGGCATGGCGGCGACCTGGACGTGGATGCGGCCGGGCGCGGCGAAGGCCTCGTACACGTTCCACAGCGGGCAGGTGCCGCCCGCGCGGGAGAAGTGGAATCCGGTGGCGGACTGCCGCTTGGACATGTTGCCCGCGCGGTCGACCCGGACGAAGGAGAAGGGCACCCCGCGCAGCCTGGGGCGTTGCAGGGTGCTGAGGCGGTGGCAGACGGTCTCGTAGCCGAGGCCGAAGTGGTCGGTGAGCCGCTCGATGTCGTAGCGGAACTCCTCGGCCGCGGTGTGGAAGGCCGTGTACGGGAGGACCAGCGCGCCGGCGAAGTAGTTGGCGATGCCGATGCGGGCCAGGGCGTGGGTGGGGGACTCGGACGGGAAGTCCTCGGCTGCCAGCCGGTCGAGTTCGTCTCCGTACTCGATCAGGGCGAGTTGGGTGGCCAGCCGGAAGGCCTGTTGGCCGGGCCGGAGCCGGTTCGACAGGTGCAGGACACGGGCGGTGGCGTCGTAGTGGTGCAGTCGGTCGGAGTCCGCGGCGGTCCTGACCCCGTGCCGGTCGGCGAGCCGGCGGGTCAGCGCGTGGACCACGTCCCCCCGGCGGATGCCGATCTCGCGGGCCAGTGCCTCGGCGGCGAGGTCGGTCTCGTGGAGGTAGTTCTGGCGGCGGTAGAAGAACTCGCGGATCTCCTCGTGGGGCGAGCGCGGTGCGTCGGCCACCGAGTCCCGGCCCTCGGCGGCGTCGGCGAGGCGCTCGGTCAGGAGCTGGCTGCGCCGGCCCAGGTCCAGCAGGACCGAGGCGACGGCAGGCATCCGGGTGGCCAGTTCGGCCAGGTCGGAAGGGGAGACGCGGGCCTCGGCGACCTGCTGGGCGAGCGCCTCGCGCAGGTCAGCGACCAGTCGGCTGGTGTCGCGCTCCGAGAAGAAACCGGGGTCGACCCCGAAGGCCTCGGTGAGCCGCAGCAGGACCGGAACGGTGAGCGGTCTGGAGTCGTGCTCCATCTGGTTGAGGTAGCTGGGGGAGATGGCGAGCACCCGGGCCAGGTCGGCCTGGGTCATCCGCCGCTCCTCGCGCAGCCGCCGCAGCCGGGCTCCCGCGTACGTCTTGCTCACCGCATTCCTCCCCCTGATGGGACACGCGCTCCGGCGAGCCTACGCGGGATCGCGCTGCTGCCAACCTTCGCAAGGTTGGCAAAACGGCTGTCGAAGATTCGCAGAACTTAGCACTCATCCCTTCTTGAGGGCACTCAGTGCCACTGCCAAAGTCTGTGGTGCGGCCCGCCGGACCCGGCGGCCGAGGCAGACGCTCCGGGCCTGATTCACGCCCTGATGTCGGATAACCCGGCCGTCCTGCCCCGGCAGCCCGGCAACATTGCTCAGCTCGGCCCACGGGCGGGGTCGGCGGCCGCGATCCACTACTTAGGCACAGGGTGTCAATGCACTGAGCGATTGATCAGAGCATTCGCAGACCCAGCGATCACGGAAACGGTGACGGTCATGGCAGAGGCGAACACGACGGCGGCGGCCGAGCAGCTCAAGCAGCGGTGGGCCGACGACCCGCGGTGGGCGGGCATCGAGCGCACCTACACGGCCGAGGACGTGGTGCGGCTTTCGGGCAGCGTCCGCGAGGAGCACACCCTGGCCCGGCGCGGCGCCGAGCGGCTGTGGCGCCAGCTGCACGAACAGGACTACATCCACGCGCTCGGCGCGCTCACCGGCGGCCAGGCAGTGCAGCAGGTCCGCGCGGGTCTCCAGGCGATCTACCTGTCCGGCTGGCAGGTCGCCGCCGATGCCAACCAGGCCGGGCACACCTACCCCGACCAGAGCCTCTACCCGGTCAACTCCGTTCCCCAGGTGGTTCGTCGGATCAATAACGCGCTGCTGCGCGCCGACCAGATCGCCACCGCCGAGGGCGGCCACGACACGACCGACTGGCTGGCGCCGATCGTCGCGGACGCCGAGGCCGGCTTCGGCGGCCCGCTCAACGCGTTCGAGCTGACCAAGGCGATGATCGCGGCGGGCGCGGCGGGCATCCACTACGAGGACCAGCTGGCCTCCGAGAAGAAGTGCGGCCACCTCGGCGGCAAGGTCCTCGTCCCCACCTCGCAGCACATCCGCACCCTCAACGCGGCCCGCCTCGCCGCCGACATCGCCGACACCCCGACCCTGATCATCGCCCGTACGGACGCCCTCGCGGCCACCCTGCTGACCAGCGATGTCGACGAGCGCGATGCCGAGTTCTGCACCGGGGAGCGCACCGCCGAGGGCTTCTACCACGTCCGGAACGGCATGGCGCCGGTCATCGCCCGCGGCCTGGCCTACGCACCGTACGCGGACCTCATCTGGGTCGAGACCGGCACCCCGGACCTGGAGCAGGCCCGCGAGTTCGCCGAGGCGATCCACGCGCAGTACCCGGACCAGATGCTCGCGTACAACTGCTCGCCCTCCTTCAACTGGAAGGCCGCCCTGGACGACGACCAGATCGCCAAGTTCCAGCGCGAGCTGGGCGCGATGGGCTACCGCTTCCAGTTCATCACCCTGGCCGGCTTCCACTCCCTCAACCACGGCATGTTCGACCTCGCCCGCGGCTACGCCGAGCACGGCATGACCGCGTACGTCGACCTCCAGGAGCGCGAGTTCGCGGCCCAGGCGCAGGGCTTCACCGCGGTCAAGCACCAGCGCGAGGTCGGCACCGGCTACTTCGACCTGGTCTCCACCGCAGTCAACCCCGCCTCCTCCACCACCGCGCTCTCCGGTTCCACCGAGGAAGAGCAGTTCCACTAGGAATCCTCCTGGCCGCCAGGCCAGCGCGGCGCCCTGCCGTTCGCCGTCCGACGGCGCCCGAGAGGCCTCCTTCTCGGGCGCCCGCCGTCCCACGCTGAGGAGAAGAACCGCATGTCACTCACGCCCCTGATCAGCAGTGTCCGGGTTCTCGGCGCACCGGCTGAGCGCCACGAGGAGATCCTGACCCCCGAGGCCCTGGAGTTCATCGGGCGCCTCGACGCCGCATTCGCAGACCGACGCCTGGAGATCCTCAAGGAGCGCCGCCGCCGGTCCGCCCACCTGGTCTCCGGGTCGCCCCTGGACTTCTCCCGCGCCACCGCCGCCGTCCGCGCCGACCCCGATTGGCGGGTTGCCCCACTCGCACCCGGTCTGACGGACCGCAGGGTCGAGATCACCGGCCCGCCCGAGCGCCGTATGACGATCAATGCCCTGAACTCCGGTGCCCGCGTGTGGATGGCCGACTTCGAGGACGCCACCGCCCCTACCTGGGACAACGTCATCGACGGCCAGCTGAACCTGCTCGACGCGATCACACGACGCATCGACTTCACCACCCCGGAGGGCAAGGAGTACCGGCTCGGTACGGACCTGGCGACCATCATGGTCCGCCCGCGCGGCTGGCACCTCACCGAGGACCACCTGGAGATCGACGGCCGGCCCGTCTCCGCCTCCTTCGTGGACTTCGGCCTGTACTTCTTCCACTGCGCCCAGCGGCAGATCGACGTCGGGTACGGCCCGTACTTCTACCTCCCCAAGCTGGAGAACCGGTACGAGGCCCGGCTGTGGAACGACATTTTCCTGTTCGCTCAGGAACTCCTCGGCATTCCCCGCGGCACGATCCGCGCGACCGTCCTGATCGAGACGATCACCGCTGCCTTCGAGATGGAGGAGATCCTCTACGAGCTGCGCGAGCACAGCGCAGGACTGAACGCGGGCCGCTGGGACTACCTCTTCAGCCTCATCAAGACCTTCGGCCACCGCACCGACTTCCAGCTGCCCGACCGGGCGAAGGTCACCATGACCGCCCCGTTCATGCGGGCGTACACGGAACTCCTCGTCCGCACCTGCCATCGGCGCGGCGCCCACGCCATCGGCGGCATGGCCGCCCACGTCCCCAGCCGGGACGCGGAAGCCAACAACGCCGCGCTGGCGAAGGTGCGCCTGGACAAGGAGCGGGAGGCCGAGGACGGCTTCGACGGATCCTGGGTCGCCCACCCAGGGCTCGTCCCCGTCTGCCGCGAGGTCTTCGACGGGGTCCTGGGGGAGCGGCCGAACCAGCTGGAGCGGACGCGCGAGGATGTCGAGGTCGCCGCCGCCGATCTGTTGAACGTCCGCCGGACCTCCGCCCCGCCAACCCAGGAGGGCATCCGCTCCAACGTGGCCGTGGCGCTGCGCTACTTCGACGCCTGGCTGCGCGGCAGCGGCGCCGTCGCACTGAACGGGCTGATGGAGGACGCCGCCACCGCCGAGATCGCCCGCGTTCAGATCTGGCAATGGCTCCGCCACGACCGGGTTGACCGGGGGGCGGTCATCGACCTCCTCGACGCCGAATGCGCGGCCCTGGAGGCCGAGGACCCGCAGGCGCTCGCCCTCGAAGCACGGGAGATCTTCGTGGACACGGCACTCTCGATCCGCCTCCCCGACTTCTTCACCCCCGAGGCATACACCCGCCACCTCGTCCGCCGCGCCGCCGCGCAGGTGAACGCGTGAGCGCCCCCGCGCAGTCGGCCCGCATCCAGCGCGTCGGAGTCGTCGGCGGAGGCCAGATGGGCGCAGGCATCGCAGAGGTCTGCGCCCGCGCCGGACTCGACACCGTCGTCGCCGAATCGGACGCCTCCACCGCCCGCGCCGCCCGGGAACGTGTCGCCGTCTCCCTGGAGCGCGCCGTCCAGCGGGGCAAGATGGACCGGATGTCCGCCGAGGACGCCCTGGCCCGGCTCGTGTTCACGGGCGACCTGGAGGACCTCGCCGACCGGCAGCTGGTCATCGAGGCCGTCACAGAGAACCCGGACGCCAAGACGGAGATCTTCACCGCCCTCGACAAGATCGTCGAGGACCAGGAGGCCATCCTCGCCACCAACACCTCGGCCATTCCGATCATGCGGCTGGGTATGGCCACCGGCCGCGCCGACCGGGTGGTGGGCCTGCACTTCTTCAACCCCGTCCCCGTCCTGCCGCTCGTGGAGGTCGTCTCCTCCCTCCACACCTCGGCGGACACCATCGCCGACGTCGAGGCCTTCGCCAGCGACACCCTGGGCAAGACCACGGTCCGCTCCCAGGACCGTGCCGGCTTCGTGGTCAACGCGCTGCTGATTCCCTACCTCCTCTCCGCCATCCGGATGGCCGAATCCGGGTACGCCAGCGCCGCCGACGTGGACGCCGGAATGGAACTGGGCTGCGCCCACCCGATGGGGCCGCTCAAGCTCGCCGACCTGATCGGCCTGGACACGGTCGCGGCGATCGCCGAGTCCCTCTACGAGGAGTTCAAAGAACCCCTGTACGCGCCGCCCCCGCTGCTCCAGCGGATGGTGCAGGCGGGGCTGCTCGGCCGCAAGAGCGGCCGCGGGTTCCACACATACGGCCGGGGCTGAGGGTCCCGGCAGGTCTCCGGGCTGAGGGTGCGCCGGAGGCACGCAAGAACGGTGGAGGTGTGGCGAGTGGTGTCGCCGCACCCCACCGTGTCTCATTTCATCGTCCGACATGTGGAAAGCAGCGTCCATTCCCCGGTCAGTCGACCTACTGTGGGCCTCGCAGCTGGTTCGCCCCGTCCGCCAGGCGGGATGCGTCGTAAGAGGGAACCCGGTGGGAATCCGGGACTGCCCCGCAGCGGTGAGCGGGAACGACCGCCGTCATACGCACTGGGACCGGAACCGGTCCTGGGAAGCGACGGCCAGTAGGTGCCCGCCGGGAGACCGGCAGGCGTGCCCGCGAGTCCGAAGACCTGCCCGTTGCCCGTGCGCGATCGACCGCGCCCGGTTTCCCGGTGACCTCGTGGGCGGGTCGGCGTGCACCTCAGGCGGATCCTCCCCGTCGCGTACCCCAGTCGTACGCGAACCCGGCGGTCCGCCCGTTCCGGCACCCCTTCGCACCCTCGACCCTCACCGGGTCCATGGAGACATGCTCGCGAAGGAGAGTTCCGTGACCACCGAGTCCGCAGCCGCGGCAGTACAGGCCACCGTGTACGGCTACCCCCGCCAGGGACAGAACCGCGAACTGAAGAAGGCCGTCGAGGGCTACTGGAAGGGCCGCGTCACCGCCGACGCCCTCCAGGACACCGCCCGCGACCTGCGCCGCACGAACTGGCAACAGCTGGCCGAGGCGGGCATCACCGAGGTTCCGACCGGTGACTTCTCGTACTACGACCACGTCCTGGACACCACGGTCATGGTCGGCGCGGTACCTGCCCGCCATCAGGCGGCGGTCGAGGCAGGGGCCCTGGACGGGTACTTCGCCATGGCGCGCGGCACCCAGGACGTGGCCCCCCTCGAGATGACCAAGTGGTTCGACACCAACTACCACTACCTCGTCCCCGAACTCGGCCCCGACACCGTCTTCACGGCCGACTCCGCCAAGCAGGTCGCCGAACTGAAGGAGGCCCTGGCGCTCGGCCACACCGCCCGCCCGGTCCTGGTCGGCCCGGTGACGTACCTGCTCCTCGCCAAGCCCGCGCCCGGCGTGGCCGCCGACTTCGAGCCGCTGACCTTGCTCGACCGGCTGCTGCCCGTCTACGCCCAGGTCCTCGCGGACCTGCGCGCCGCGGGCGCCGCATGGGTCCAGCTGGATGAGCCCGCCCTCGTCCAGGACCGTACCCCGGCCGAACTGAACGCCGCCGCCCGCACCTACCGGGAGTTCGGCGCCCTGACCGAGCGCCCCAAGCTGCTGGTGGCCTCGTACTTCGACCGGCTCGGCGAGGCCCTGCCCGTGCTGGCGAAGGCCCCCGTGGAGGGGCTCGCCCTCGACTTCATCGACGCGGCCGAGGCCAACCTCCGCGACCTCGCCGCGGTCGGCGGCCTCCCCGGCAAGCGACTCGTCGCCGGCGTGGTCAACGGCCGCAACATCTGGATCAACGACTACCAGAAGTCGCTGACCACCCTCGGTACTCTCCTCGGCCTCGACCCCCACCGCTGGACGGGAGACGAAGCACTCACGACCCGCGGCAACGCCTACCTCCCCTTCAGCGCCGGCGCGCACCGCTGCGTCGGTGCCCCCTTCGCTGCCATCAGCGCACCGGTCGCGCTGGCTGCCCTGGCCGCACGGTTCGAACTACGGCCGGCCCGCCGTGGAAGGTCTCCTGCCCGGGGACGGGCACGACGTCCTGCACGAGGGCGCCGGATTTCTCCGCCAGGTAGGCGAGGGGCTCGCCGAGCCCGCATGCCACCATGGTGAGCACCGCCGCCGAGATGGTGGCCTGGCGCTGGACCGAGCCGGGTACGGTCGGTGTCGCGGGCAGGGCGGCCTGACCGACGGGCAGGCCGCCGATCACCAATGTGCCGTGCGGGCCGGAATGCCTTCTGAACCGGCGCACCTCACGGCGCAGCAGTAGCGGAAGATCCTCCCAGGCGTCCCGGGCCCGTGCCACCCACTCGGGGCTGTCGACCTGGTCGTCCCCGCGGGTGCACAGGGTGCGGGCCAGCCGCTCGCACGCGCCGGCATCGGCCGGACCCAGCTCCCGGTCTGCGGCGACGACGGTGCTTTGGTTGGTGTCGGGCGTCGTCTCGGGCATCAGGGTCTCCTGCCGGGGCGTGGGCGGCGGACGCGCGGACTCACGAGTGGCGCAGGCCGGCCACGGCGTCGGCGATGTAATGGTCCCCGAATCGGATCAGCGAGGCGTACTGGGCCGCCCGGCGATGGCGCATCAGCCGTAGTTCGGCGACCGCGTTGTCGGGACCTTCGGGCTTCTGAGCGATCGAACGACGCAGATGCACCATCGAGTACGCGAGGGTGACGTGCCGTTCACCGTCCACGATGTCGGCTTCCAGGAGAGCACCCCGTGCCTCGGCCAGCTCCGGGGCGCGGGCTGCCAAGTGCTCGTAGGAGTCGGGAACCACGGACAGCAGGTCCTTCATCGCCGCCCGGAACAGCTTGTATCCGCGATGTTGGCGCCCGCTCAACGGGATGTCCACCGACGGAGGCGCCATGGTGTGGCGTATCGACGCCATGTAGTAGTCGGCCGGGATCGTACTGGCGTGGGCCATCGCTGCGGGGAAGCCGCGCACGTACACCGTCGCATCGGCCAGCCGCGTGAGGGCGGCATCGCCGTCGCCGTGCCGCAGATGGTGGGTGGCGTCGGCCACGGCGACCGCAGCGCAGACGTTGAACAGGACATGGACCTGGTGACCGATGAGCCACCGAGCACTCCACACACTCTCCAACGACGATCCCGCACCGGCCTCGGGGACGGCCACCGTCGGGAGGGAGTCATGGTCTGCGCCCGGCGCTGCGCCGGTGAGATCGAGCATCGACTGCCGCATCCCGGTCACCTCCAGCGCCAGGTCGGAACCCGACAGCGGAGCATCACACAGATCCTCCAGACCGCGGTGGATGACCAGGACACCGTGCAGGGCAGCCTGCTGATCCGACAGCTCCCCCTCACGGACCCGGAAGAACGACTGACTGGTCGACTCCGCCGGCAGTCCCTCACCGACCACGGCCGGAGCCAGATCCGACAGCGCGGCCGCCAACTCACCTGCGACCGTGGCAGCCTGCCGCAGCGCGAGGGTGCGCTCGACAGGTCTGGCATGGGTCGACACCGCGGCCAGCACGCGCGCGGTTCGCTTCGCCTCAGCATCGACCCGTGGGCCCAACACCGGGACGGGCCGCCCGCCTCGGGGCTCTCGGAACACGGCGACAGAAGGATGACCGGCAACCGGTGATAAGCCCATGGTTGAAGTACTTCGCCAAGAACACTCCACACGAAACCTGATCAGCAAGACCATTCCTGTGCGGTGCACCGGAGTTGGCCGGGAGGTCAGCGGCGGCGAGCCCGGTATGCCGCGTGGGCTCCGTCCGACCCAGGCCGTCAGCGCCGCCTCCACCGTGGGTCCCGTACGAGGACTTGGCAGAGGCCCAAGCCAAGCATCGGAGCACGGCGGGCGAGACGGCGCGGTACCGCTCACAGTCCGTGCAGGTCGAGAGTCGCCATCAGCTTCCGCTTGCGTTTCTGGTCGGCGCGCAGGGAGGCCAGGTAGGTGGCGAACTCGGCCTCGGTACCGAGTGTGCGGTGGCAGGAGCGGGCGCTGAGCAGCAGCTCCGCCATGCGTTCGTAGGTGCTGTCACCGGTCTGCTTGCGCAGCGGCTCGATCCAGCGCAGGTAGACGGTCAGCGCGTCGGCCGGTTTCTTGTCGCGGATTCGGTCGGCCAGGGCCAGCCACTGCCGCTGGTCCGCGTACCCGTCGGCGGCCGCTTGCCAGGCGGCTTCGAGGTCGGCGTCGTCCATGAGCGCGTCGACCAGCACGGAGCCGCCGTACCAGCGGCCGTCTCTGGGCTGGGCGGCCGCCTTCAGTACCTCCAGGGCGCCCGCGCGCTCGGAGCCCTCCCAGGCGTTGGCCGCCCGGGCCGCTGTACGCAGATGCTGGTAGGCGGCCAACGAGGGGCGGGCCTGCAGCAGGTCCCGGCGGATCGCGACCACGCCCGCGAGGCGGTCGGCCCGCGCGTACCGTTCGCAGACGAAGGTGACCAGCTCGTCGTCCGGCCCCCAGTCGGACTCGGCCTCCCGCAGGCCGCGTTCGGCCCACTCCAGGGCCTCGGCCGCACGGCCCGCCGCTTCCAGCTCCTTGGCGATCACCAGGTGGGTGTGGCCGTTCGGGGCGAGGTCTGCCGCGTGGACGGCGACCAGCGCGTCCACGCTGCCGCCATCCGCTTTCAGGAGGCGCTCCATGAGGAACTTCTCCGGCCACCCCTTGGGGTTGGCCCGCCAGGCGGCCACCACCAGTTCGCGCGCCCGGATCATGCCCGGCTCACCCAGGGCCTCCCGGTAGTCGAAGAGGTCGATGTCTGTGGCGTCGTTCTCTTCATCCAGCAGGTGGTGCACCAGCCACTCGGCGGTCTCCACCGGGTCGGGGCGGGCGGACAGGCAGGCCTCCAGGTGGGCCCCGGCCAGCCCGGTGGCGACTTCCCCGATCAGGCCGTCCGAGTCGTCGATCTCCCCGTAGGTGCGGCCCAAAGCCTGGAGAGCTTCGCGGGCCACCTCCACGGCGTCTGCCGACCGGCCGCTTGAGGTCATGGCCCGCAGGGCGGTGACCGCCTCTGCCGCCTGCTGCCCGTAGGCGTGGGCGTCGGCGTACTCGACGTAGCCGTAGCGGGCGAAGGGGCGGGTGTCGAGGAGGCTCAGGATGCGCTCCCGGACGATGCCGGTGTCCTCTCCGGCGGTGGCCGCGCGGAGCTCAAGGCGGCGGCGCAGGTCGCGGTCGTCGGAGAGCTGTTCCCGTACCAGGACGAGCAGTTCCTCGCGGGTGCGGGACTCCAGCCAGGTGTCCAGCAGTCGGGTGCGCGAGGCGGCGGCCGCCCGCTGCCGCGGTACGGATTCGGCCTGCCGCAGTACGGTCAGGCCCACTGCCACGCAGTGCTTGCAGAAGTTGCCCTCCCGCCCGTACGGGCAGTCGCACCAGCCGGTGAGCCCACCGTCCTCGCGCTCGGCCAGCTCGACCTCGTAGGCGTCGGTGCCGTCCACGGTCGCGGTGATCGCTTCGTCCCCGATCTCCAGCCGGGACACCGCGGACAGGTAGCCGACCCCCCGCTCGAAGGAGCGCGCCCCTGCCATCCGGCGCAGGTCTTTCTCGGCGAAACCCAGAGCATGTGTCACGCCATTCATTCAACCGGATGGGCACGCCTGTCCGCTGGGCTCTGAGGATGACGCCGACCCAGGCCAAGCGCGGCCGGGTGTGGTGCCGTCGGCCAGGGCTGCCACATCGGCCAAGTGGACAGTGGCCGCCTGCGCATGCTCGACAGGATCACCCGGACCGGGTACCGAAGGCGAAGGCCTGGCCCGCTCGTCAGTAGTCCGAGCCGCGAGCTGATCGAGGTGGTTCCCAGGGCTATCGAACATCTCAGCGCCGTCTATGCCTCGCCACACCCGTTTGAGTGAGTTTCAGGGCGCGCATGCCCGAGGCTGTGCGCCCGCGCCATTCGGGCGCTCTCGAACATGCTCACGCCAAAGCAATGCTGCCGTAACAATTTTCCCGGGGAGCACGGAAGAGCGGCTTTTCCGCCTGTAGTACGTGCTGTTACCTCTCCTCAGTTCTCCGGACCAAGGAACAGGACCAGGAACCACCATGACCACCGAGACGGTTCAGCACAACCAGCAGAGTCTCAGTACCTCCACTGCGAGGAATCTGGCCACCACCACCAAGACCGTCCCGCAGATGATGGGGATCACCCCCCGCTACCTACTGCGGGCGCTGCCCTGGGTGGACCTGGAGGCCGGTGTCTACCGGGTCAACCGCCGACGGGGCTTCATTCTCGGCGACGGGCTGATCAGCACCTACTCCGTCGGTGATGGCGATTTTCGGGTAATCGCCGAGGACCTCCGGGAAATTGCCTTTCTCCGCGACCAGGCGAGCGGCGTACTGAGCTCCCTCGCAAGCGGTTTCGTGCAGCGCGAGGTTACGGCCGGCGAGTTCATCGCCGGCACCGACGGACCTGTCGGGCAGCTCCACATCATCGCGTTCGGACGCGCCGAGAAACGGGCCACCGGCCAGTACGGCGAGGACGCGCTGCTCGCCACGCTCGGCGAAGGAGACTTCTTCGACGCTGCCGCCTGGGCGCGCGGTGAGTCGAGTTCCTACCAGGTCAAGGCAGTCACGCGTTGTACGGTGCTCTCGCTCGACCGGCGGATGCTCTCCGAACTCGCCGACCGGGAGCCGGCTCTGCGTGTCCAGCTGGACGCGTACGCCGCCAACGGCCAGGGCCCGATCGATCGCGAGAGCCCCATCGAATTGACCTCTGGCCACAGCGGCGAGCTCGATCTGCCGCAGACCTTCGTGGACTACGAGGAGAGCCCCCGCGAGTACGAGCTCAGCATCGCGCAGACCGTGCTGAAGGTGCACACCCGGGTGTCCGACATCTACAACTCCTCGATCGACCAGGTCCAGGCTCAGCTTCGGCTGACAGCCGAGGCACTGCGCGAGCGCCAGGAGTGGGAGATGCTCAACAACCCCGACTACGGGCTGCTCAACAACGTCCTGCCCGGCCAGCGAGTGCACACCCGTAAGGGCGCGCCGACGCCGGACGACCTGGACGAGCTGCTCACCCGGGTCTGGAAGCAGCCCGCGTTCTTCCTGGCCCACCCCAGGGCGATCGCCGCGTTCGGCCGCGAGTGCACCCGGCGCGGTGTGCCGCCGCAGATCGTGGAACTCTTCGGCAGTCCGTTCCTCACCTGGCGCGGCGTACCGCTGCTGCCCTGCGACAAACTGGACCTCAAGGGCTCGGGCAACTCTGTACCCGGAACCACCAACATCCTCCTCATGCGGGTCGGCGAGGCCGAGCAGGGTGTGGTGGGCCTGCGTCCGGCGAAGGTCCCGGACGAGGTGGAGCCCGGCCTGTCGGTGCGCCCCATGGGCGTCGATCGTCAGGCCATCACCTCCTACCTCGTGACCAGCTACTTCTCGGCCGCCGCGCTGGTGGACGACGCCATCGCGGTGCTCCAGAACGTCGAGGTGTCGAACTACTATGACTACTCCTGACGTACTCAGGCGCAGCGCCCAAGCCGGCCAACCCGCCGCCGTGCCAAGCGGTTTGGCGGGCGGGAGTCTTCCATCGGGAGCTGCGGCGACGGCCGGCGCGCCTGGGGGACCTGGACTACTCGGAGGATTCCCGAAGCCCGGGACGCTTCCGCCGCCGGACTCCTGCCCGCTTCCGGCGGCGCTCGCCCATGCGGCGGGCAGCCCCCGGTACTGGCTGCCACAGCAGAACGAGACACCTGCAGGGGCGCCCCCGACTCCACCGTCATCGCCGACGAACGGGTTCGATGTCGAGGCCGTCCGGCGGGACTTCCCGCAACTGCACCGGGAGGTGAACGGACATCCGTTGGTCTGGCTGGACAACGGGGCCACCACACTCAAGCCCCGCCAGGTGATCGAAGCAGTCGCCGAGCACTACTCGATGGACACTTCCAATGTCCACCGAGGTGCGCACACCCTGGCGAAGCAGGCCACCCAGGTGTACGAGGAAGGGCGCCAGGCAGCGGCCGAACTGCTCGGTACGCAGGACCAGGACGAAATCGTCTTCGTCCGAGGAACGACCGAAGCCGTCAACCTGGTGGCGCAGAGCTGGGGCCGCGCCCACCTCGGTGTGGGCGACGAAATCCTGGTCTCCGCAGCCGAGCACCACTCCAACCTGGTGCCCTGGCAGCTCATCGCCAAAGAGCGCCGAGCAAGAATCCGGCCGATCCCGCTGCTCCCCGACGGACAGCTGGACCAGGACGCCTACCGCGACATGCTCGGACCCCGGACCAAACTGGTCGCGCTGACCCATGCCTCCAACGTGCTGGGAACCATCCCGCCGGTCGCCGACATGATCGCCCTCGCCCACCGATACGGTGCCAAGGCACTGATCGACGGCGCCCAGGCCGTGAGCCACTTTCCCGTGGACGTCACCGCCCTGGACGCCGACTTCTACGCCTTCTCGGGGCACAAGATCTTCGCCCCCACCGGTATCGGGGTGCTCTTCGGCAAGCGTGAACTGCTGGAATCCATGCCCCCATGGCAGGGCGGCGGCAACATGATCGACGCGGTGAGCTTCGAGGAAACCACGTACGCCCCCATCCCGCACCGGCTCGAAGCGGGCACCGGCCACATCGCCGGAGTCGCCGGCCTACGGGCGGCCCTGCACTACCTCGCCGGCCTGGACCGGGAGACCGCCACCGCATACGAGGAGCAGCTCACCACGTACGCGACGGGCGCACTGGCAACCGTCCCCGGACTGCGCCTGATCGGCAATGCGCCGGGAAAGATCGGGGTGCTGACCTTCCTGCTCAAGGGGACCGACCCGACCGCGCTGGCCGCGGCACTCGACGAACAGGGCATCGCGGTGCGCGCCGGCCACCACTGCGCGCAGCCGGCGCTGGCTTCCTTCGGTCTGCAGAGCGCGGTCCGGGCCTCGTTGGCCCTGTACAACACAGAGCAGGACGTGGATGCCCTGGTAGCGGCCCTCCACGACATCCAGGCCCAATCAACTTCCGCCGCTGGGTAGTCGAACCGGAACCCTACGACCTACGGACACCATCCGTTGACGGGTTTCGTCGACCACGGGCACGCCGGCACGGGGGAGCCTGCGGCCGCGCTGCTTCGGCCCGGGAACGCGGGGAGCAACACAGCAGCCGACTCCCTCAGCACGTACAGGTCGGAGTCGTGCTGTTGGGGTCCGGGTCAGCAAGTGGTCAGCATCGGTCCCGGTCATGTCCCGCCGTTGGCTCTTGCGCTGCAGCACCCGCTTGCGCAGGAGACCGTGCACGCCAGCTGTTCTGACCAGGTGCGACATGCCGCCTCTGGCGTAATCGGCTCTTTGGGCCGGTTGGCGGTGTCAGGCTGTGCGGGTTGATCACTGTCGTGCGAGAAGCCCCGAGTGTACGGGCGGTGTGAGCGGCTCGAGTGGAGCCTTCGGTGACCGCCGGATGGATCCGATGGTGCTGGGGTGTGCGTCGGGTCCGTGGCACGGTGAGCCGGGATACGTGGCCGGGGCGTTGAAGCCACCAGTGCCGAGGGGATGGGAGAGCCGATCCCCATCCTGACGGGAACCGCCACGACCGGTGTCCGGCCACCGAGGCCGAGCACGAGGCCGCCGGGCGCGCACCTCGGGGAACATCCAACCAGTGGGTTTCCCGAGGCAGCGGGACGAAGGGATGCAAGCAGCGGTGACCGAAGGCGGGCGGAAGTCGAGCAAGTTCGGAGTGGACCGGTCGGAGGGGTTCGGTGAGCGGTTGCTGGGCGTGTTGCTGGACCGGGCGCACGAGATGCCGCCGCAGTTGATCGCCCCGCTCGTTGCGGAAGAGGTGGCCAGGGTCGGCGGCCGGGACCTCTCGATCCTCTTGCAGGACTACGAACAGATGCTGCTGGTGCCGCTGCCGGGCCGGCGGCTGACGGTCGGGGACCCCGAACCGGTCGAGGGCTCTCCTGCGGGCGCGTCGTTCCTGGGCCGCAGAACGGTAGAGGTGCCGCAGGACGGCAGTGTGCGGATGTATCTGCCGCTACTGGACGGCAGTGACCAGGTCGGGGTGATGGCCGTCACCCTGGACAGCGTCGATGACGACGACCGGCGGCTGTTGCGCAGACTCGCCGGTCTGGTCGCAGACATGATCGTCACCAAGGATGCGTACACCGACCTGTTCTTCCAGGCCCGCCGCCGCGCCCCGATGAGCGTGGCCGCCGAGATCCAATGGTCGCTGCTGCCCCCGCTGTCGATGACCGTCCCGCAGGTTGAGGTGGCCGGAATCCTGGAGCCCGCGTACAAGGCGGCCGGCGACAGCTTCGACTACGCCCTCAACGGCGACATCCTTCATGTGGCCGTGATCGACGCAATGGGCCACGGCCTGGACGCGGCGACCATGGCGACGGTGGCCATCGGCGCCTATCGCCACACGCGACGGGCCGACACCGGTCTGTCCCAGGTGTATGCGTTCATGGACCAGGCCATCAATGAGCAGTTCGGCCACGAACACTTCGTCACCGCGCAGATGATGTGTCTGAACATCACGACGGGCCGCCTGCAATGGGTCAATGCAGGTCACCCGGCACCGCTGCTGATCCGTGACCGCGCCGTGGTGGACCGGCTGGAGAGCCCGACCACATTGCCGGTCGGCTTCGGCGGTGAGCAGCCGGAAGTCAGCGAGCGGATGCTGCAACCCGGAGACCGGTTGCTGTGTTTCACCGACGGCCTGATCGAGGAGCACCAAGCCGGCGGGGAACAGTTCGGCGAGGAGCAACTCATCGAGTGGACCAACCGCGTCGTCCGTGACCACACCGGAGTACGGCCGGTGGTGCGCGCGCTCTCCCACGCGCTGAAACAGGAACGAGGCGGCATCACCAGCGACGACGCGACCATCTTCCTCATCGAGTGGCGCGGGGGCGACGCCGACCATCTCGCCACCCTTGACTGAGCCGCGTTCAGCTGGTCGAGATCTCCTCCATGAGGTCTTCGTCGCGGCAGGGGAGGCGGAAAATGGTCCAGGCCAGCAAGTAGTCAGCATCGGTCCCGATCATGTCCCGCCGTTGCTGACCTCGGAGACGGCAGCGGGGGAATTCGGCGGCCTCCCTCCCGCCCCCACACCGGAGACTGCGCGGGCGTTGAGGTGCCGAAGGGGGGCGGAGGCCGCCTGATCGGACCGGGTGGTGCCGGTTGAGCCTTCTCCCAGGATCAAGGCGTCGGCGGCCTCCGCCTGCCGGGCGGCGACCTCGGCCGAGGTGAGCGGTTCACCGCGATCGTCCCCGGCCGGACTGTCCAAGGGCGTGCCGGTGACCGACATGGCCGAATGGCTCGACACCGCGACCCCCCACCACATCACGTCACGGATGCTGCCCGAGCCCGCCAGGTGAGAGACAACGGGACCTTGGCAGGGATGGGCGGTCATGCCCGCTTTGGAAGCCCGGTGCGCGTGGTGATCTGTGTCGCGGGCAGCCTGACCGTGGCGCCGTGCGGCTACAGGCGGTCGATCCGGTCTCCCCGGCAGCGGTTGCGGGCGTCGAAGACGTACGTCGCATGGCGTTCCACCAGACCGTAGTCGAGGCCGTCGTGGTCGGTCAGGACAACGACTGCGTCTGTAGTCGCGATCTCCGCCTCGGTCAGCTCGACGCACAGCACCCCGGGCGGCAGCAACTGGGCATCGGCGTACGGCTCCACGGCCCGGACACGCGCGCCGCGCGCCATCAGCAGCTCGGCGACGGTGGCGGCGGGGGACTCCCGTACATCCCCGGTGTTCTTCTTGTACGCGAGCCCGAGCACCAGCACCCGTGCGCCGGCCAGCGGTCGGCCGAGCTTGGCGAGACCGCCCTCGATGCGCCCCACCACGTACTCGGGCATGTGTTCGTTGATCTCGTGGGCGAGCGAAACGAAGCGCACGTCGTGGTGGAGCTTCTGCCGTACCTGCCAGGAGAGATACGAGGGGTCCACCGGCAGGCAGTGACCGCCCACCCCGGGTCCGGGCGTGAAGGGCATGAAGCCGAACGGCTTGGTGGCGGCCGCGTCCACCGCTTCCCAGATGTCGACGCCGAGGGGCCCGGCGCACATCGCGAGTTCGTTGACGAGCGCGATGTTCACCTGCCGGAAGGTGTTCTCCAGCAGCTTGGTCAGCTCGGCGGTGCGCGGGGAGGAGACCGGCACGGTCCGGGTCACGATCCGGTCGTAGAACTCCGTGACGGCTTCGAGGGAGGCGTCGTCGATGCCGGAGACGACCTTGGGAGTGTTCTCCAGCTGCCAACGGGCGTTGCCCGGGTCGATGCGTTCCGGGCTGTACCCGAGCCGGAATCCGTCGCGGGCCCGGAGCCCGCTGCCCGCCTCCAGGATCGGCAGGAGGATCTCCTCGGTGGTGCCGGGGTACGTCGTCGACTCCAGCACCACGACCGCACCCGGACGCAGGAGCGGGGCGACCGACCGCCCCGCGCTTTCGACGCACCGCAGGTCCGGGGCGCCGTCGCGCAGGGGAGTGGGCACGGTGATCACGCAGACGTCGAAGGTGCCCGCGTCGGCGTAGTCGGTGCTGACCCTCAGCCGCCCGGAATCGAGCAGCGGCAGTAGTCGTTCATCCGGGATGTCCTCGATATACGAGTCGGCGGCCTCCAGTCGCTTGACGCGCTGCTCGTCGGTGTCCAGGCCGGTGACCCGGAAGCCCGCCTCCGCAGCACGCACCGCCAGCGGCAGCCCCACATATCCCAGTCCAACTACCAGAACGTTCCGTCGTGCTGAGGTCTCTGTTGATCCCATCTGACGTTTCTCCGATCTGCGTGCGATGCGAGCCGTGTTGGTCGTTACAGATTGTGACAAAACGGGCTATTTTGTCAGCGGCATATAACAGATGCCGTTCCGCATCACTCGGATACCGCAACCGAACAGGCGGCGTATGAATCCCTCGACGTACTTGATCACTGGCGGTGCCGGCTTCATCGGCTCACATCTCACCGACGCCCTGCTCGCGCAGGGCCATGCGGTCGTCGTGCTCGACAACCTCGCCACCGGAAGTGAGAAGAACCTGGACGAAGCCCGACGGAATCCACACTTCCGATTCGTCCATGGCTCCGTACTCGACCAGCTGCTCGTGGACGAATGGGTCCGCCGGTGCGACACGGTGATCCATCTGGCCGCCGCCGTCGGCGTCCGGCTGATCGTGGAACGGCCTCTCCAGTCCTTCACCACCAACCTCCGCGGTACCGAGACCGTCATCGAGGCGGCCCACCGGTATCGCCGCAAGGTGCTCGTCGCCTCCACCTCGGAGATCTACGGCAAGAACTCCTCGGGACCACTCGCCGAGGGCTCCGACCGGATCCTCGGCAGCACGAGCGTGGCGCGCTGGTCGTACTCCACCGCCAAGGCCGTCGACGAGATCCTCGCCTTCGCCTACCACCGCGAACTGGGCCTGCCCACCATCGTGGTACGGCTGTTCAACACGGTTGGACCGCGGCAGAGCCCCGCGTACGGGATGGTCGTGCCCCGGCTGGTGCGCCAGGCCGTCGAGGGGGAACCGCTCACCGTGCACGGCGACGGCACGCAGCAGCGCTGTTTCGCGCACGTCGCCGACGTCGTCGACGCGCTGCTGCGACTGCTTGCCCACCCGGACGCGGTCGGCAAGGTCTTCAACATCGGTACGAACGAAGAGACCACCATCGCCGGGCTGGCCGCCCGCGTCATCGCACGCAGCGCCAGCAACTCGGACATCCGGCTGGTCCCCTACCACCAGGCGTACGGCGAGGGTTTCGAGGACATGGAGCGCCGGCTGCCCGACACCGCACGCATCCGCAACCTCACCGGCTGGCGGCCGCAGCGCACCCTCGACGACATCCTCGACGCGACCATCGCCGAGGCGCGCGCCGAGCGCGTGCCGATGTCGGTGCCGGCACCGGCACCGGCCCCGGTGTCGGTGTCGGTGTCGGCCTGACCTGGTCTGAGAGGACCTTCACCGTGTCCTACGCGCTCGCGGCCGCAGCGACTGCCCTGCTGCTCACCGCCGTACTGACCGAACTCCTACGTGCCCTCGCGCTGCGGTGGCGACACGCCTCTGCCGGTCTCCTGGACCGGCCCGGCGCGCACAAGGCGCACACTCGCCCCACCCCCCATCTGGGCGGGGTCGCGGTGGCCGCGGGAACCCTCGCCGTGACCACCTCGGGACTGTGGACCGGGCAGGCGCCGCTGGGCCCCGAGGTCGGCACGCTGCTCGCGGTCGCAGCCGCCGTCGCCGTGCTCGGACTGCTCGACGACCTGCGGCCGCTGGGGCCCGGGGCGCGACTCGTCGTCGAGACGGGTGCCGCGGGTGCCGTCGCGTACGGCAGCGGACTGGGGCTGCTGACCGGGGCCCTCGCCGTGCTGTGGATCGTCTTCGTCACCAACGCCTTCAACCTGCTGGACAACTCCGACGGAGCAATGGGGACGGTCGCTGCCGTCACCGCACTGGGGCTCGCCATCTGCGCGATCACCGAGGGCCGTACCGGTCTCGCCCTGCTGCTCTGCGTACTGGCCGCCGCCCTCACCGGCTTCCTGCTGCACAACTGGCATCCCGCCCGGATCTTCCTCGGCGACTGCGGCTCGCTGTTCACCGGTTTCGTGCTGTCCTCCGCCGCCGTACTGCTGCACACCGGCGACACCCCGGCCCGCACCATGGGCGCGTTGCTCGCCTTCACCCTCGTCGTCACCGCCGACACCGCGCTCGTCCTCGTCTCCCGGCGCCGGGCCGGCCGCCGGCTGCTGCTCGGCGGCACCGACCACATCGCGCACCGGCTCCAGCGGCTCGGGCTGACGGTGCGGGGAACGGCCGTGGTACTGGGCGTCACCGCGTTCGTCGGGACGGTCATCGGGCTGCTGATCCACCACGTCTGGCTGTCGCCCTTTGTTGTACTGCCGCTGGCTGTCGCCACGCTTCTGGCCCTCGGCAGACTGCTCAGGGTGCCGGTGTACGGGGCCGGCGGGGTTGGCCGGCCTCGCCGACCAACTGGCCCGCGCCGGGGCCGAGGCCGCCGGACCGTTGGCAGACCCCGTGCTGCCAGGGCGATCGATACGGCAAGCAGGTGACGGGCAGGGACGTGCGCCTGCCGGCCACAACGCGCACGGACGTGTCCACCGGCCTGACCACCGTCCTGTGCGCCGGGGTTCCTGTGGCCGCTGCGACTCCGGCCGCCGCGGCCGCCGCGGTCGTCCGGCTCGCAACCGAGGGCGTGGCGGCCGACGTCCACCTCTGCAACGCGTACACCCTCGCCCTCGCCGACCGGGACCCGCGACTGGGTCAGGTGCTGCGGACCGCGACGCTCAACCTCCCCGACGGACAAGGGGTGGTGTGGGCCAACCGGATCGTCCACCGGAGCCGCTCCTTGCCACCGATGCGGGTGTACGGCCCCGACCTCTTCCTGGACGTCTTCCGAACCGGACAGGACGTGGGCCTGCGCCACTACCTCCTCGGCTCCACCCCGGCGGTACTGGAACAGCTGGGCGCCGAGCTGCTCGCCCGCTTCCCGCGCGCCCTGATCGTCGCCGCCGAGTCGCCGCCGTTCCGCGAACCGACCGACGGGGAACGGCAGTCGCAGCTCGACCGGATCCGCGCGAGCGGCGCCCAGATCGTCTGGCTCGGCCTCGGCACCCCCAAACAGGACTACGAGGCCGCCCGGCTCGCCGCCGCACACACCGCGGTGTTCGCCGCCGTCGGCGCCGCCTTCGACTTCGTCTCCGGCAACAAGCCGCAGGCCCCGCTGTGGATGCAGCGACACGGCCTGGAATGGCTCTTCCGCCTCTGCAGCGAACCGCGCCGGCTGTGGCGCCGGGTGCTGTGGGGGCATCCCCGTTTCCTCTGGGCAGCATACAAAGGAGCACGACAGTGACCCTCCTTCACCGTGCGCGCAGCGCCATGCAGCGCCTCGGCATCGATATCGCCCGCTATCCGGCAAGCTGGAGCGGTCAGCAACTCGTGCAGTTGCTCCGAAAGTTCGATGTCGGCCTCGTCATTGACGCGGGTGCACACGCCGGCGGCTACGGCACGATGCTCCGCCGCTCCGGCTACCGCGGCCGTATCGTCTCCTTCGAGCCGCTCACCGGCCCGCGCACGGAACTCCAGCGCAGGGCGGCGTCCGACCCGGCCTGGACGGTCCTGCCGTACGCGCTCGGCGACCACTCCGGCACCATTGTCATGAACGTCGCGGGCAACGCGGGTGCGAGCAGCTCCGTCCTTCCCATGCTCGAACGCCACCGCGCGGCCGCCCCGCACGCCGCCTACCTGAGCCGACAGACCGCCGAGATCCGCCGCCTCGACGAACTGTGGGAGCAGATCGTCGCCCCGGGCGAGCGGGTGTTCCTCAAGATGGACGTCCAGGGGTACGAGGCGCATGTGCTGCGCGGCGCCGGTCGGTACGCGAGCGAGTGCGTCGGCATCCAGACCGAGACGTCCTTCGTGCCCCTGTACCGGGACGGCCTGCTCTTCGACGACGCCCTCGCCCTCACCCAGGGCGAGTTGGGCCTCACCCTGATGTCCGTCGTGCCCGGGTTCACCGACCCGCGCACCGGCCAGATGCTCCAGTGCGACCTGGTGCTCTTCCGCGCGGACACCGCCGCCCAGGACTTGCGCATGCCGGCCCAGGCGGCGTGGGCGGCCCGATGAGAAGAGCCGTCGTCGTCCAACAGTACGTGCCGGGCTACCGCCTCGCCTTCTACGAACGCCTGACCCGCGAACTCGCCGGCCGAGACATCGAGCTGACCATCGCCCACGGCCGACCCTGGGGCAAGGACATCCGGCGCGCCGACGCCTGCCCCCTTGCCGGATCGGTCCTACTGCCGCAGCGCACCTTCCGCCTGGCCGACCGCCATCTCGTCTGGCGGGGCCTGGGCCCCCTCGCCCGCGACTGCGACGCCCTGGTCCTCGGGCAGTCCCTGCACAGCCTGGAGAACTACCGCGCACTGCTGAGCCGTGGCGGCCCACCCGTCGGGCTGTGGGGACACGGCGGGACATACACGCGCAGCCACCCGGCCCCGCTGCGCGCAGCCAAGCGCGCTCTGACCCAGCGGGCCCGCTGGTTCTTCGCCTATACGGAGACGGGCGCCCGGCACGTCATCGGCGAGGGCTTCCCCGAACAGCGGGTCACGACGGTCCGCAACACCGTGGACACCAGGGCCCTGGTCGCAGCCCGTTCCCGTATCCCCGGCACCGAACTCTCGGCCCTGAGGCAGTCGTACGGGCTGCGCCCCGGCCGTACCGCGCTGTACGTCGGCGGCCTCGACGCCGCCAAACGCATCCCGTTCCTGCTGACGGCGGCCGGCCGGGTTGCACAACTGCTGCCCGGCTTCAGGCTGCTCGTCGCGGGCGACGGGGCACAGCGACACCTGGTGGAGGAAGTCCAGCGTGCGGGCGGTCCCGTCGTGTACGTGGGGACGGCCACCGCTGAGGAGAAGGCCCGGCTCGGCGCTGTCGCCGACGTCCTGCTGGTGCCCGGCGCGGTGGGGCTCGCCGCGGTCGACTCGTTCGCGCTGGACACGCCCCTGGTCACCACCACCCACGCGGCGCACGGGCCCGAGTTCGAGTATCTGCAGCACGGCCGCAACGCACTCGTCGTGGATGGTGGCCTGGACGCGTACAGCGCGGCCGTCGCGGATCTGCTCACCCGGCCCGCACTCTACGACAGGCTGCTTTCCGCCTGCCGGACGGATGCCGAGCTGTACACGGTCGAGTCAATGGCACAGCGATTTGCCGACGGAGTGGAGGGTCTGATCGATGCCGGTACCTGAGAGCTGGTGGCGCAGTCGCAAGGTCCTGAGACGGCTCGGTATCGGCGCCGTCCTACTGTTCGCGGTGACGGCAGGTGCCGGCTGGCTGCTCTACCAGCGGATCGACGGCAACATCCGCACCGACGAGGCCGCCGCCCGGGCCCTCGCCGCAGACCACGGCAAGCGGCCCCGCCCCGCGCCCGGCAAGGCCCAGAACATCCTGGTGCTCGGCTCGGACAAGGAAGCGAACTGGGGCAGCGAACGCTCCGACACCGCCATGCTGATCCACCTCTCCGCGGACCGAAGCCGGGCTTCCGTGGTCAGCGTGCCGCGGGACCTGGTGGTGGACATCCCCAGCTGCCTGCAGCCGGACGGCTCCCGCAGCACTGCCCAGCACGCCCCGTTCAACTGGGCCTTCCAGTTCGGCAGGGCCGCCTGTGCGGTCCGTACCTTCGAGGACCTCTCCGGCATCCCGGTCGACCACCATCTCGTCGTCGACTTCTCCGGCTTCAGAAGGGTCGTCGACGCTGTCGGGGGCGTGGAGGTGAACGTGTCCGAGAAGGTCCGTGAGCCTGAGTACAACATCACGCTCCAGCCAGGCAGGCAGGTGCTGCGCGGGCAACGGGCACTCGTGTTCGTACGCACGAGGGTGGGCGTCGGCGACGGCAGCGACCTCCAACGGGTGGAGCGGCAGAAGCAGTTCATCCGGGAGTTGTTGACGAAGGCGCAGAGCGACGGAGTGCTGACCAACCCCACCAAGCTGTATCCGCTGCTGGACGCGGCGACGTCCTCTCTGGTGGCAGACCCCGGCCTCGACTCGCTGGACGAGCTCTACCGGCTGGTGAACAGCGCGCGGGCGATCCCCGCGAGCGGCACGCAGATCCTGACCGTTCCGAGCGTGGAGCACCCCGATCAGCGGGGCCGGTACACGATGGTCGAGGATCAAGCCGAGGCGTTGTTCCGGGCGATCCGCGACGACCGGCCGCTGCCGAAGGTCTACAACGCGTACGAGAAGGACCCGTCCGGCCGGTCCTTTCTGGACGGCTCCGACTCCTAGTGAGGTTGTGATCAGTTGCTGCTGGCGGCCCTCGACGAGCGTGGGTCGTTGACGGGTTTGGTGAAGGCGTGATGTGTACACGCCCTGGTGGCCGGGAGCGGGCAGCCACAGAGGGGTGCGGAATCCATGAGTTGAGTGGCGCCGTCGGCCGTCCGAGGGCCTGCCACCGGCATGGCACGTCTCTCCGCCACAGAAGATGCGATGTGTGACGCAAAGTGATTCGATGGACACGCGATGTCATCGTTTCAGTCGCGCGCACATACCTGGAGCCCGCCATGGCCCGGATCACCATCAACGGTGTGACCAGCGATCCGCTGAGGCAGTCCCACGCGCTGGTCAGCGCCTCGCTGGTCTCGGAGGACGCGTCCGCCTCCAACTATCTCCTCGTCCAGACCACCCGTATCCCCTCGGTGCAGGAGAGGGAGCAGCTCGCGGAGCTGGGCGTAGTGATCCATGAGTACGTTGCGGAGAGCACCTATCTGTGCGGGTCCCGGCCTGTCGACCTCGGTGCCGTCCGGGCCTTGCCCTTCGTGGCCTGGGCGGATGTTTATCTGGAGGGCTTCAAGATCGCCCCTTCGTTTCGGCCAGGCGGGTTGCAATCCGATCCGGCCGCCCTGGCCGCACCCACGGCGGCAGTGGATTCACAGGAGCATGCGGTCGATGTGGTGCTTCATGACGATGTCGATCCGGAAGTGGACGGTGTCAGACAGCGGATCGCCGATGCGGCCGGTGTCAGTGCCGATGACGTCCAGCTCACGAGGAACAAGATGCGTCTCACGCTTTCAGGAGACCACCTCGGCGCGCTGCGCTGCACTGGTGCACCCCACATGCTCCGCTCGGCCATACCCGGCTGGAGGCAGCCATGCGTCTGCTCAGATTGCTGATCGCCACCGCGTGCGCGGTGTTCGCACTGGCGATACCCGGCGTCGGCGCCGGCCCCGCCCAGGCGGCCGCCGGGCCGCCGCAGACCATACCGGCCCTGCGTCAATGGACGGCCGGCACCGGTACCTACACCTTCACCGACGCCACCCGCATCGTCGTCGACCCGTCCTCCGCCGCCCAACTGGCCGACGAAGCCGCCACGTTCGCCCAGGACCTGGGATCGCTGGCCGGTCGCAGCGTGGCCGTCGTGACCGGGAGCCCGGCCGCCGGTGACATCGGGCTCGGTCTCGGTGGCGCCGCCCTGCCCGCGGAGGGTTACCGGATGTCGGTCGCGGGGGCTCTCACCCTCCAGGCCGGGACCGACGCCGGCGTGTTCTACGGCACCCGCACCGTCCTCCAGCTCCTGCGCCGCTCCGCCTCGGTGCCGGCCGGCACGGCGGTGGACTGGCCCGCCAAGGCCGAGCGCGGGCTCATGGTCGACCAGGGGCGGAAGTTCTTCACCGTCGACTGGCTCAAGCAGCACATCAAGGAGCTGGCCTACCTCAAGCTCAACTACTTCCACTTCCACCTGTCGGACACGTACGGATTCCGTCTGGAGAGCTCCACCCACCCGGAGATCGTCTCCACCGACCACTACTCCAAGCAGGACATCGCCGACCTGGTCGAGCTCGGCCGCAAGTACCACGTCACCATCGTCCCGGAGATAGACACCCCCGGTCACATGAACGCGATCCTGGCCGCGCACCCCGAACTCAAGCTCAAGAGCAGCTCCGGCGCCGTCAGCAACGACTTCATCGACCTCTCGCTCCCCGGCGCGTACACACTGATCAAGGACCTGGTGGGCGAGTACCTGCCGCTGTTCCCGGCCCCGTACTGGCACATCGGCGCGGACGAATACAGCACCGACTACAACAAGTACCCGCAGCTGCTCAGTTACGCGCGCGCCCACTACGGCGCGAACGCCACCGCCAAGGACACCTACTACGGGTTCGTCAACTGGGCCGACGACCTGGTGCG
Source organism: Streptomyces sp. NPDC048258 (assembly GCF_043201995.1). Taxonomy (NCBI): domain Bacteria; kingdom Bacillati; phylum Actinomycetota; class Actinomycetes; order Kitasatosporales; family Streptomycetaceae; genus Streptomyces; species Streptomyces sp. NPDC048258. The sequence goes on along the minus strand of NZ_JBICZH010000018.1, from coordinate 122,941 downwards.
GGCGGGCGGCAAGACCACCCGCATGTGGAACGACGGCATCAAATCGGGCGACGGGACCCTCCGCCCCCACCCCGGCATCATCGTCGAGTACTGGTACACCTACGGCCTCACCCCCCAGCAGCTGGCCGACGCCGGGCACGTCGTGGCCAACGAGTCCTGGACCCCCACCTATTACGTGCTCGGGGGCCCGAAGTCCGACACCAAGTGGATGTACGACACCTGGACCCCGGACCGCTTCGAGGGCGGCAACACCCTGTCCGACCCCGCGAAGAACCCCGGCTCGGTGATCCACGTCTGGTGCGACAGCCCCACCGCCGAGACCGAGGAACAGATAGCCGCCGGCATCATGTACCCGCTGCGCGCACTGGCCCAGCAGACCTGGGGATCGCCGAAGCCCGCGGCGACGTACGCCGCGTTCACCCCCCTCGTCGCGGCCGTCGGGCACAACCCCGCCTGGCCCGGCCCCGCACAGCCGGGCAACCTCGCCCTGGGCCGTCCGACCACCGCCTCCAGCACCGAGACGGCGAACTTCCCTGCGGCGTCGGCCACCGACGGCGACCCCGCCACCCGCTGGTCCAGCGCCTACAGCGACCCGCAGTGGCTCCAGGTCGACCTCGGCACCACCCGGAGCGTCGGCCGCGTCGTGCTGCGCTGGGAGGCGGCGTACGGAAAGTCCTTCCAGATCCAGCTCTCCGACGACGCCACCAGCGACAAGTCCGTTCTCCCCGAGCAGGCCGCCTCGGCGATCACGCCTTCCAGCAGAGCGGAGAAGACGCCGGCGTCCCGCCAGACTCGGAAGCGCCCGTAGACGGTGGCCCGGGGGCCGAACTCGGAGGGCATCTCCCGTCACTGGCCGCTGGAGCGGGACCGCCCGATCACCCCCTCGAAGTGTTCCCGCAGCCGTTCGTGGTACGGGCCGAACCTGCCGATCGGGAGGTTAGGCTCGATGAACTTCCACTGAGGATCTGTGAGTTGCCTGCGCGTCACGACCAATGTCCTACCGGGTTCCACCCCACGAGGAAGGCAAAACCCAGCAACTGATCACGACATCACACAGGCCCTAGCAGTCCAGGGCGGTGAGCCCGGCCCACGGGTCGGCGGGCGGGGCGGGCAGCGGGATGTACGGCGAGAGCATGTGGAGCAGGGCTTGGCGTTCGGTCAGCCGGGCACGGGCCCACTCGCTCATCCACCGTCCCTGCACGAGAAGTTCCTCGGGGTCACGGCGAAGCAGATCCCGGACCCGCCCGGCCGCGGCGCGCGGGGTGTCCATCAGGTGCAGGCCGCGGTCGGGACCCGGTAGCCAGCCAAGTCCCGGCTGGCGGGAGGTGACATGGACCCGGCCGGCGCACATCGCGATCGGCAGCCGGTCGGAGAAGTACCCGGTGTGCTTGCGATAGCGGTCCCAGCCGGCGCTGATCAACGCCCCTTCCATGACGGTGAGCTGCTCGGGGAAGGGGACGGGGCCGCGTGCGCAGGGGCCTCGCCATCCCCTGCCGTACACAGAGAGCCGCTCTCCCGCGACCTTGCGCAACTCCTTGACGAACAAAGTCCGTTCGCGATCATCGGGGATCAGTTCGATTCCCAGGTACGTGAGCCGCTTGCCGACCAGCGTCACTCCGCCCCCGGCCGGCTCCGGGCCGCGCGGTGCGGCGAGCAGATGCAGCGGCGCGACGTGCGGCACGTACCGCACCGGCCGGCCGCAGGCCCGACGCAGCATCGCGGCCTGCCCACCCGCGGCGACGCTGAAGACTTCTTCCGCGGCCCGCATCCACGCCAGGTTCCGCTCGCGCAACGGCTTGGTGAGCCCTCCCCACGCGTCGCCCTCCCACACCACGACCGGCGGCTCCCCGGCGGTCCGCAACCACTTCCGGACATGCCGGTTCGTCCACGGGAACGACTGGGGGGACTGGACGAAGACCAGGTCCGGACGGGAGGAGGGCAGTTGGTCCCCGGCGGCGGGGACGGCGCACGCGTACCGCAGCAGGCCCGCATCGGCGAGGTCCTCAAAGGCACGCGCGAAGCGGGTGCGCGGGCCGAAGGGCTCGGGTTCATTGCTGATCTGCAGTACGAGGGGCATGGTGGTCACGGGCGGCTGCCTTCCGTGGCGAACCAGCACGTGTATGCGGCGGCCACGTCCCGCAGCTCGAAGCGGCCCGCCGTCCGGTGGCGCCCCGCCGTCGCGAGCCGGGCCCGCAACTGCGGGTCGCAGGCCAGCCGGCTCATGGCGTCGGCCAGCGTCCGGGGCGAGTCGATGTCCACGGCGAGGCCGCCGTCCCCGGCGACCCAGGGTACGGCTCCACTGCGTTCGCCCACGATGACGGGGAGCCCCATGCCCATCGCCTCGGCTGTGATCATCGAGAACGACTCGATACGGGACGGGTGGACCAGGACGTGGGCCTCGGCGGCGATCCGGCGCAGCAAGGTGTCGTGCGCCAGCGGGCCGGCGAACTCGACCCCGACGGTGAGCCCGTGTGCGGCGGCCCACTGCCGGGCCGGTCCCCGCGCGTCGTGTCCGTCGCCGCACAGCAGCAGCCGGGCGTACGGGAGTTCGGCCCGCAGGAGCGCGAAGGCGCGCAGCAGCGTGGCCGTGTTCTTGAGCGGCCCCCAGCCCTGGACGGCGGTGGCGAACACCGGGGCGGCGTCGGGCGGCGCCGTGGCGCTGGGCAGATGCTCCATCCGCACCCCGTTGGGGATGACCTCGATGGGCCGTCGTACACCCAGCACCCGGCGCAGATGCCGCGCGGTGTAGGGGCTGTTGGCGCTGAGCGCGGTGGCGCGGTGGACGGCCGGGAGAGCCATGGAGTGACGCAGCCAGCGATAGGCGCTGCGCATCTCCCAGGCGTAGCGCAATGGGGTGTCGTGGGCGGTGACGAAGGAGGGCAGGCCGCTGGCGATCGCGGCCAGCGCGAACTCGTACGTCCAGTGGGCGCTGACCAGGTCGGCGGGGTGAGCCCGCATCGCGGCCGCGAGCCCTCGGCGTTCGGCGCGGAACAAGTCCTTCAGCCGGTGTCTGGCCCGCGCGCGCTGCGGTACGACGACGAGGTCGATGCCCTTGCCGCTGTACACCTGCCGCCCGGTGACGGCGCCGCTCAGGGCGTACACCGTCAGTCGGTGCCCCTGCTCCAGCCAGGTCCTGGCGAGCCAGCCGGTGCACGGTCCGCTGTAGACGGCGGGCAGCCGCGCGGGCAGCAGGTGCTGGAGGGGGGTCAGATCGACGGGGCCTGCGAGGCCGATGTGCATGGGTGGCTCCTCGGATGGGATCTGACGAGACCGTGGCGGCGGGCCGTGGCATAGACGGGCAGACGGGTGCGGAGCACGGCGCAGGCGAGGGCCACCGGGAGCATGGCGCCGAGGCCCAGCAGCAGCCCGTAGTGGGGGGGATGGGAGCGCAGGCCGAGCGCGGCCGAGAGACCGAGTGCGGTGCCGACCGTCGCGTGCACGGCGTGCGCGAAGAGCAGCGGACGTACACCGAGGACCTTGGCGCTATGCCAGTGGGCGAGCTGGACGAGATGACCGGCCAGCGGGGCGACCACGGTGGCGCAGGCGGCGAGGAACAGGCTGTGGTACGCCCGGGCGAAGCAGAGCATCAGCGCGGTCGCGCCGATGGCGGCGAGCTGGGCGCGCAGCAGGGCTCTGGTGTCCATGCGGACGGTGTCGACGGAGCTCGCGGTGGAGCAGAGCATCCACAGTGCGGCCCCGGCGGCGAGCACCGGAACCAGGCTCGAGGCCGTCTCCCAGGCCGGCCCCAGCAGCAGGAGCAGCGCGGCCGGCCCGAGACCGGCGAGCGCGCCCAGGCCCATCAGTCCCACGGCGGATGCCGAGCACAGCACGTCATGCACCGCCTGCGGAGGAATCCTCCCGGCCGCGCGGGCGTCGGCCAGCGCCGGGGTGACGGCCCGGTGGAGGCCCTGCGCGAGGACGGTCAGCGGGATACCGGTCAGGAGAGCGGCCCGTGAGTAGTGACCGGCCGCGGCGGCGCCGAGGGTGGCGCCCGCCAGCCACAGCGGGGCGTTGTTGGTGGCGGACTGTACAAGGCCGTACCCGGTGAAGAAGCCGGAGGAGCGGAGAAGTTCGCGGGCCGGGACGGGAGGGCCGACGGGCAGCCGTGCGGGCGCAGCGGGCACCGACGGTGCGCCGTGCTCCGTCGGCGCCTGCGCCGCGGACGCCGGGCGGGGACGCCGGCGCCACGGCCGTGCGGCGGCCGGGGAGGGGCGCCGTTCGGGTAGCAGGGCGCAGGCGGCCAGGACCAGGGTGCAGGCCGCGGACAGCGGGAACGCGGTGGCCAGGGCGTAGGGGTTCCAGCCCGCCAGCAGTAGCGTCAGCGCCAGGGCCGATCCCGTGATCTGGCCCGCCAGTTCGGCGCGTACCGCCGTACGAGGACGCTCCAGTCTACGCAGTGCAGCGACCGCCGCCAGCGCAGCCGGCTGGACCAGGAACTGCGCCGCCAGCACGCGCAGTATCCCGGCCGTCTGCGGGTCTTCCCAGACCGCCGTGAGCAGCGGGGCGGCGAGCAGCGCGGCGCAGAAACAGACGAGGCCGAAGGCGGCGGCGAGTGTGAAGACGGTACGCAACAGGCACCTGGTGAGCTGCTCGGCGCGCAGCACACAGGTGGCCAGGCCGGAGTTGGCGACGTAGCCGAGCAGGACGGTGACACTGCACGCGGTGGCGTACGCGCCGAAGTGGTCGGGGGACACCAGGCGCGCGGCGATCGCCGTGTAGCCGAGCTGGAACAGCATTCCGAGCGCGGAGCCGCCGTAGTTCCAGCCGAGGCTGCGCGTGGCTGCGCTCATACGCCGATGGCGTCCATCGCGGCGATCTCCTGCCAGGGGTCGGCGCGCGGTGCGGGCACGGTAGCCAGGTGGCGGGTGAGCATGTGCCGAAGCGCGTTGGTTTCGGTGAGCCGGGTACGGACCCACGTGTGCCCGGCGAGTCCGGCGGCATGCAGCTGTGCGGGGCCGGCGCGCAGCAGTTCGGTGACCCGGTCGACCGCTTCGGCGGGGGAGTCCACCAGGTGCAGGCCGCACTCCGGGCCCGGCAGCCAGCCGGTGTTCAGGGGCCTGGTCGTGACGTGCGGCCGTCCCGCGAACAGACTGATCGGCAGCCGGTTGGAGAAATAGCCGTCGCGGCCGGGGAAGTGGTCCCAGTTGGCGCTGATCCGGGCGGTGCGCAGGGCGTCCACCTGATCGTCGAACGGGACGGGTCCGAGTGCGCCACGGCCGCGCCACCCGTGGCCGTGCACGGCGAACCGGCAACCGGGCAGTCGCTGCAGGGACCGTACGAACCGCCGACGCTCCCGAGCGCCGTCGATCCGCTCGAACATCCCGAAGCGCACGAAGCAGCTGCCGATGTGCATCACGTCGTGTGCCGTGGCGTCGACGCCCGGGACGGGCCCGTCGTCCCAGAGGCGATGGGGCACGGTCTGCGGGATGTATCGCACGGGCCGCTGGGTGTACCTGCCCAGGAGACGGGCCTGGATGCCGAGGCCAGGGGTGAAGACGGTGTCCGCGTACCGCAACCAGGGCTCCATGGAGGGCAGGACGGGTTTGCGTCCGCCCCACGGGTCGCCCTCCCACATCACGACGGTCGGTGAGCCGAGGCGCCGCAGGAGGTCCGCCACATCCGCGTCGGTCCAGGGGAAGTTGCCCGGTGTCTGGACGAACAGGACTTCAGGGCGGGCCCGTTCGGCGGTCCGGAGGATTTCGGCCAGCGCGGCCGCGCGGCCTGCCGACAGCAGCGCCGCGGGGGCGAGCGGCACGTGGGTGAGCTCGCCGTCGATGGCCAGGGCACGGAACGCGCCGCCGAAGCTCAGCCGCGGACCTGGCGGTTCGCGGTCGTTGGTGAGGTGGAGGACGGTCGGCGGGGTCACCGGGCCACCTGCCCCTCGGGCAGCTGTGCGCCCAGCTCGGCGTCGGTCATGAGGCGGGCCAGGTCGGGGGTCAGCACGGTCGGCCGCCAGCCCAGCTCGCGTTCAGCCTTCGACGCGTCGCCGACCAGGTCCGGCACCTCGGAGGGCCTCAAGTAACGCTCGTCGAACCGTACGTGGCGCTCCCAGTCGAGGCCCGCGCGCTCGAAGCAGAAGGTGAGGAAGTCCCGGACGCTGTAGCTGGTGCCCGTGGCCACCACATAGTCGTCCGGCCGGTCGCACTGGAGCATCCGCCACATCGCGTCCACGTATTCGGGCGCGTAACCCCAGTCGCGGCGGGCCTCCAGATTGCCGAGGTGCAGGAACTCCTGCTCGCCGCGGGCGATCCGGGCCGCGGCCCGGGCGATCTTGCGGGTCACGAAGGTCTCGCCGCGCCGGGGTGACTCATGGTTGAAGAGGATGCCGTTGACCGCGTGAATTCCGTACGCCTCACGGTAGTTGCGGGTGATCCAGTACGCGTACACCTTGGCGGCGGCGTACGGGGAGCGCGGGTGGAAGGGCGTCGTCTCGGACTGCGGGGGCGCCGTGATCCCGTACATCTCCGAACTGGAGGCCTGGTAGAAACGGCACGGCAGACCGGTCATCCGGATGGCCTCCAGCAGCCGGGTGGTGCCGAGACCCGTGGTGGTGCCGGTGAACTCGGGCTCGTCGAAGGAGACGCGGACGTGCGACTGGGCAGCCAGGTGGTAGACCTCGTCGGGCTGGATGTGCTCCAGGAGGGCGGCGATCCGGGAGCCGTCGGCCAGGTCCCCGTAGTGCAGGCGGAGCCGGGCGTCCGGCTCGTGCGGGTCCTGGTAGAGGTGGTCGATCCGCTGGGTGGTGAAGGTGGACGAGCGGCGGATCAGGCCGTGCACCAGATAGTCCTTGGAGAGCAGGAGTTCGGCGAGATACGAGCCGTCCTGTCCGGTGATGCCGGTGATCAGCGCGGTTCTACGGGACATCTGACGGCTCCTGGGTTGCGGAGGTGGGGAAGGGGGTTCCGTGGAGCAGAACGCACCACACCACGGTGAGCAGCAGTACGGCGGCGGACAGTCCGCCGAGAGCGCGCAACGGAGCCTCGGTGGTGCACGCCACGATCAGCAGTGTCACCAGCGCGGTCGAGAGGCCACTGGTGTGCGCGGAGGCCCGCCGGGCCTGTACGACCAGGGAGCTCACCAGCAGACACAGCCCGGCGAACCCGATCAGACCGGACCCTCCGAGCGTTTGCATGACCTGGCTGTGCGCCTGGCCGATCCAGTGGTCCGTGGTGCCGAAGAGCTCCAGTCGGTGGGCCGGGCTGAACAGAGTGGGCCCGTAACCGAACAGCGGATTGCGCTCGAACTCGTCGTAGGCGAGCCGCCAGGCAAGGGTGCGGCCGTTGAAGTCCCCGTACATCGGATCGGCGGCGAGCCGGGCGAGCGCGGCCTGCACGGGGGCCGCCATCAGCACCATCAGCGCGGCGGCGCCCCCGAAGACGGTGAGCAACTGCCTGCGGAGCACGGTCCGGCCCCATGCGCCGTGAACGAAGAACACCGAGGCGGCGCAGATCCAGCCCGTTCTGGACTGGGTGAGCGTCAGGGCGAGGAGCGCGGCAGCCGCATGGATCGCACGGGCGCGCCACCGCCCCACCGGGGTGACTTCGAGGAGCAGAGCCGCCGCCATCAGGGGCCCCAGATGGTTCGGGTTGGGGGCAAGGCCCATGAACTGGCCCCAGCCGAGGCCGAGGAAGTCCCGCCCCCCGTCGCCGTGGGCGGGCAACAGGAAGGCCCAGCCCGGTGCGACCAGGATGCTGAGCAAGCTGCCCCAGACGTAACAGCGCAAGATGACGCGGAGTTGGCGCAGCACCTGGGGGAAGGGGCGGCGGGGGCACAGGTAGAGGGCGGCGAACAGCAGCGGCGCGAACACCACCGTCGCGTCCAGAGCGCCGTGCTCGCCGAACACGGCCGACAGGACGGGGCCCGCAGCGAACGCGACAGCGGCCCAGGCGAGCCCCTGGCCGGTCCTGGGTGGGCGCGCACCGGCCCCAGCGCCCTGGAACACAGCGCGGGTCACCAGGGCTGCCGCCAGGACGGACACCAGCAGGATCACGCCCTGGGAGAAGAGCAGTCGCAGGCCGGAGAGGGGTTCGCCGGTTGCCGTGCCGAGCCCGTGGTAGAGATGGGGGACCAGGGGGGCCACCGCAATGGTGCCGAGCCCGGTGATCCACAGCAGCAGGGCGCCGCCCCCGGCGACCGGCGCGATCGGCCCGGTCACCGCGGGTACTCCCCGCCCCCCACGCGCCGCCCGGCCAGTGCCAGCGCCACCGTCTTCAGGTACGGCGAGACCATCAGCAACGGCGCCCATGGCCATGCGTGCCGTCGGCAGTACACCCACCATTGGCGGGGCGGCAGTTCGCGCTGCGAGGTGACGCGGCGCAGCGCCTCGCGCACCCCGATGCCCGGTTCGCGGGAGCCGGTGTCCGGCGGGTTGCGGTCGCAGCTGCCCACGTGGCGTGGGCTCACATAGGCGGGGATGCCGGCCCGACGGGCGCGGAAGCCGTGGTCGTAGTCACCCATGCCGTGCCGGAAGACCTTGTCGATGTCACCGATCCGTTCATGTACTGCGCGGGGCAGGAGCACCACATTGCCGTTGTACGTGTCACAGGGCTCGGGCCGTCCTGTGGGCTCGACCAGGGTGAGTGCGCGGCCGCTCCGTCCGGAGTACGTCGTATGCACGCCGTTTCGCGCGCGCACCGCGCCGACGACGACGGCGCCGGGCCCGACGGCCCGTACGGTGTCGAGCAGGACGGCGAGGGCGTCCCGGTCCAGCACCACGTCATCGTTGAGCCAGAGCTGGTACTCCCAGGGCGGCAGGCCCGCGGCGTGGCTGTTGCGGCTCGCGATGCGCATGCCCTGGCCCCAGTAGACGTCGTCGCCGGCCGTCACCACCTCGACCCGCGGGTGCGCCTCTCGGACCGCCTCGGGTGTGCCGTCGGTACTGCCCGCATCCACGAGGTGGATCCGCACCTCCGTGTCCTCGGGCAGTCCGCGCTGCAGGTGGAGGGCAGAGAGGGCGGACAGGGTCTTCTCGCGGCGGTTGTGACTGGTGATCAGCACGGCGATATGGGCTGGCAGCACGAAGGGCTCCTCCGGTCAGGCTCCCATGGTTGCCAGACAAACCAGACAAATTAGTCTAACCTGGCCGGGCGCGCTGCCCGAACGACCCGATGAGGTGCACATCTTGGAACTTCGCAGCATCCTGAGAGCGCTGGCCAGGAGCTGGCCCGTCGTGATCGTCTGCACCCTGCTCGGGGTCTCTGCCGGCTGGGCTGCCACTGCGCTCTCGACCCCCGTCTACCAGGCGCACGCCCAGCTGTTCGTCTCCGCCCGGTCCGGCGGCGAAACCAGCGAGCTCCAGCAGGGCAACAGCTTCTCGCTGGCCCGGGTCCAGTCGTACGCATCGATCGTGACCAGCCGTCAGGTCACCCGGCACGTCGTCTCCTCCCTCGGCCTCGACACCACGCCGGACGAACTCGCCGGCCGGATCACCGCGGAAGCGCCGATCGGCACCGTGCTGGTCAACATCACGGTCAGGGACACCGAGCCGCGTCGCGCGGCAGCCGTCGCAGATGCGGTTGCCTACCGCTTCAGCGATGTCGTCGAGCGCCTGGAGACCCTCGACGCCCCGTCCCCCAACAGGGTGGCCAAGTCCCCGGTGAAACTGGGCGTCACCCAGACGGCCTCGGTCCCCTCGGCCCCGGTCAGCCCGCGTCCTGCTCTCAACCTTGCCGCGGGCCTGATCGCCGGTCTTTTGCTGGGCGCGGGGGCCGCCCTGCTCCGGGAGACCCTCGACGTCACCCTCAAGTCTGCGGACGCCCTGGCTGCCCTCACCGGCCTCCCCGTACTCAGCTCGATTCCCTTCGACAAGGACAGCCCGCAGCAGCCGCTCGCCGCCGGTGCCGCAAGGCACTCGGCGCGGGCCGAGGCATTCCGTCATCTGCGGACGAACTTGCAGTTCGCCCAGATCGGCGACCGGCCTCGGGTCATCGTCGTGACCAGTTCGCTGCCCGGCGAAGGCAAGACCAGCACCGCGGTCAACCTCGCCTTCTCGCTCACCGAGGCCGGCACCTCCACCTGCCTCGTCGACGCCGATCTGCGCCGCCCCTGCGTGGCCGGCACCCTCGGGCTCGTCCAGGATGCCGGCCTCACCAGCGTGCTGATCGGCCAGGCGCGGATCGGGGATGTGATGCAGACGGCGGGCGGGCTCTCCGTCCTGACCAGCGGCCCCGTCCCGCCCAACCCCACCGAGCTGCTCGCCTCCGACCGGATGGCGGAGTTGCTGCGCGAACTCGCCGCCGGCTACGAGGCCGTGATCGTCGACACCGCCCCGCTGTTGCCCGTGGCCGACACGGTGGCCCTCGCCACTCTCGCCCACGGCGCACTCCTGGTCGTACGGGCCGGAAAGACCCCGCGCGACCGGGTCGCGGCGGCCACCGAAGCCCTGCGTACGGTGGGGGTGCGGACCCTCGGCACGGTCTTCAGCATGAGCCCGAAGCCGAGGCAGGGGGGATACGGATACGGATACGGCGACCCGTCGGCCGCACTGACCCCGCCGCCGCGTTCATGTGCCGAGGACGAGCTGTCCCACGGAGCAGCGCTGCTGCGGGGTGGGGTCGAGTGACGCGCCCGGACGGCATCCCGCGGTATCGGGGAGACCTGCCCATGGATGACGACGACGCGGCTCGGCTGACCATCCTGTTCATCTGTACGGGCAATGTGCACCGCTCCCCCCTGGCCGAACGGCTGCTGGCGGCCAGGCTCCCGGAAGCGCGGGTGGGCAGTGCGGGCACCAGGGCCCGGCACATCGCGGGCATGCATCCGGCGACCGGTTCCGTGCTGAAACAACTGGGCGGGAACAGTGCGAGGTTCACGTCACGGCTTTTGAGGCCGGAGCTGGTTGCGGAGGCCGATCTCGTACTGGGTCTTGAGCGGGAGCACCGGGAGACGGCCGTACGGCTGTGGCCGGTGGCCCTGCGCAAGTGTTTCACGGTCAGGGAGTTCTTGCGGCTGGCCCAGGGGGAGACGGTCCCGCCCCGGGAAAGGATCGCCCGGGCCGCGGCCGCCCGCGGCAGTCTGGCGCCGGTGGAACGGGCCGCAGACGGGATCGCAGATCCCTGGGGTGCCTCGTACGACGTACTGCTGACGTGCGGGCGGGAGATCGACGAGGCGGCCGCGGAGCTGGCCGGGCTGCTGGCGGAGGGGCAGCCCGTAAGGCCAACTATCGGTTGTGACTGATTCCCGATCGTCGTTGCCCGAGTAGTACGGGGTGTCGGCGGCGATGCGGTCGATCGGCAGCAGGGTGCCGTCCAGGATCACGAATGCCTTCGTCCGGGCGGTCTCCATCGCCTCGGCCAGGGTCGGTGCGGGAGCGGCCAGGACTTCGATGGCCTCGCGTATGTACTGGTAGACGGTCGCGATGCCGATTCCGAACCCGGTGGCAAGCTGGGTGTAGGTGTCTCCGCACCGCAGGTGGGCAGGGCAAGCAGGGCCTGACGGACGGCGGGCAGTCGTCGCCACCGCGTACCGATCTCCCGTTGCCGAACTGTGAGCTGCTCGGTCAGGTGCCGCAGGGTGCTGCTGGACAGATCGATCGAGGACGGGTAGACAAGCACGCGAAGCTCCTGGCGGACATGGGTGATCTTGGTCGAGGACCCGTCTACCAGGAGCTTCTTCGTTCCGTACAGCCCTTGACCCCCAGCCCGGCATCGCGGGCAGGTTGGAAAAAGGCTCCACCACAACCCCTGCCGGGGCCGCGCCGGGATCGGTGTGGCCGGGGGCCCATTGCCGCACACGACCCCCGGTCCGGGGTTTTGTCCTGGGGTGGTTGGGGAGTATCGGCGTGCAGCCGGGTGCGGATCATGTTCTCGGCAATGTCTTGCAAGGGGTTGGGCATGGCTCAGGGGACTGTGAAGTGGTTCAACGGGGAAAAGGGCTTCGGTTTCATTTCTCCGGATGAGGGCGGTGCGGATGTCTTCGTTCACTTCAGTGCGATCCAGGGCTCCGGGTTCAGGAACCTGGAGGAGAACCAGCGGGTGGAGTTCGAGATCACCAACGGGCAGCGTGGTCCGCAGGCCGACAAGGTGAGGGCCCTCTGACTGCTGTCGACCTGGTTCCGCGGCAGCGGGACCAGGTCCTGGGGCTGTCCCTCCTGGCCGGCACCGTGGTGCCGGGCAGCGCGTAGCGGTCAGGAGCACTTCGCCCGGCATCGCCGCGTCGTCGGCTGCTTGACCGCCGCTGGGCCCCGCGTTCCGGGGGATCGATTCCGTGTGGGTGGCAGGTGGCTACCTCGTGTGGGTTACACGTCGTCAGTGCCCGTTCGTAGCGTCCGGCCACGACGATTCCACCGCCCGCGGGCGGTGCCTCCTCAAGGCGGTGGCCTTCCGCCGGCGCCGTCCTGACTGCCGGGGCCCGGCGTCGGCACGGAAGCCGGCAACGCCGGCACGGCGATCGACCAGCGGCTGCGGCTGGCCTTCACCACGGCTGCGCCCGTGGACCTGGCCACCGAGGCCGGGATCGACCTCACCGGCGGAATCGGCCGGGGCGCGGGCCTGCGGATGCGTGCGGTAGGCAACGAACTCGCCGCGCGCCTGGCCGAGACCGTGCACCGGCTGGACCTCGACAACCGCGCGTTGCCGATGGACCGCGCCCACGACGAAGAGGAGGACCTGGCCCGGATGCTGCTCGCCGCAGCCTGGTACCAGGTGATGGTCCGCAGCCCCTACGGATTCACCTACACCCAGCTGTACCTCACCGCACTCCAGGATCCCGGCGGCTTCACCTACGTTCTGCAACCCCAGGTGCCGCGGCCGCGAACAGACCCTGCGCCGCAAGGGCCTGCTCCCCGGCGGCCCGACTCCGTTGCTGCCCGAGTCACGTGATTACCCGACAAATAATCAGTATGGGGCAATTTCCTGCAAGACCCCTATGTGCCTCAGACATGATGCGCTGTCATATTCCTGCCAGATTGCCCCGTTCATCTCGTTGCACCCATCAGGGGAAGGCAGGAAAATGGGCAGGTTCAGGTACGGAACCACGGCGTCGGCCATCGCGCTGGCCGCCTTGGGATCGCTCGCGGCCGCGGGAGGCACGGCTCACGCGGAAGCGGGTCAGGACACCATCAGCATGCTGAAGCAGGAGAAGACCCAGTGGTGCTGGGTCGCCTCCGGGCTCACCATCGCCAAGTTCCAGGGCTTCGGCTCCACACAGACGGACTTCTGCAACCGGGCCCAGCCCTACTACGGCTGCAACAACCAGCCCGCCACGCTCGACGACATGGCCAGGGGCTGGAGCAGCCTCGGCATGACCCACACCGGCTCGGGCCTCAGCAGCGCGGCCACGTTCAACCAGGTGTACACCGACGTCAAGGCGGCCCGGCCGATCGGTGCCCGCATCGGGTGGACGTCCGGTGGCGGCCACATGAACGTGGTCTACGGCTTCGACACGTCGAACAGCACGATCGCCGTGGCCGACCCGTGGCCGGACACCACCACGTACACGTGGTGGAACTACAACGACTACGTGAGCAACAGCTCGTCCAAGTGGACCCACTCCCGCATCGGTATCTCCCGCTAAGGCAGGCGACATGCGCGACACCAGCGGCACCAAAATGTCCAGCAAGCGGGCGGCCTCTCGCTTCTCCCGTCTGTCCATCGTCATCGCAGTGAGTGCATCCGCGCTGCTGTCCGTCGTCGGTCCGACGCACGCGGTCCCGGCCAAGGACCCTCTCCCGGCCGACATCCCCGACTACCAGGCCGCCCTCAACGCGGTGAAGTCCACCGACGTCCGCAACACCGTCTGCCGCTTCCTGCGCACTCCGGTACCCACCGGCGGCGCCGGCGAGCCGGTGCAGGCGATCCCCGAAACAGCCGAGCCCTGCCAGGGCCTCCCGGTCTTCACGATCAAGGACCCGGTGGCACTGAACGAGATCACCCCCGGGTTCGTCGCAGGCACCGCCCAGCCACTGCCCACCGAGGCGATCAAGCTGACGCAGCTGGTCTCCTCGCTGAGCACCACCGTCAACGGCCGCAACGCCACCGTCATGCTCGCCCCCACCCAGGGCGGCGGCTGGCACCTGGCAGCCGTGCGCGACGGCGACAGCGACGCCGCATACGCCAGCAAGGCCACCGTGGGCACGCTGGTCTTCACCGAGCCGCAGATCCGCGGCTGGTACCAGCTCAAGCTCACCACCGTCGAGCCCCTCAACGACCAAGCCCGGCAAGGACTCGGCGGCCAGGCGTCGGTGTCGCTCACCGACTACCAGAAACTGGTCAAGGCCCGCTACGCCGACAAGCTGCCCGGCTCGGAGTACGACGCAAAGGGCTACTCCAGCGGTTACAGCCTCCAGGGCACGGAGGACGACGCCCCGTCCTCCACGCTGCTCCTTGCCGGCAGTTCCGGCACGGCACTCGCCCTCGCCGGCGGAGCCGTCGTGCTCCGCCGGCGCCGGCGCGCAAGCACCCGCTGAGCCCAACCCCGTACGCCCCCTCGCTCCGCCCTGGCAGCCGGCCGGGACGGAGCAAGTCCCCGTCCAGCCGGACCGCCACTACGGTCCGGCCATCGCAGAGGGGCTATGGGTTGTGCCTGTCCAGGCGCGCCCTGATCACCGTCGCCGGCCGTACGGACGACCTCGCGGAGTGATCCCCGCCGACTCGCCACGCTCGCTCACAGCGACCTCCAGCCCCTGGACGGACGGTGCGCGCGCTGGTTTGCCAGGCCGTCCGCGACGTCCGCACCGCACCGCCCCGCACCCGCCGCCCGCCGATCCGCCGACGGATCCCGCGCTCGCCGCGCTGCGCGCCGTGGTCGACGAGCTCTTCCTCTCTGCGCCGGCACGCTCTGCAGCCGCACCCCGGACCTCACTCGAAGCGGTTCGGGTGTCCCGCTCCGGGTGGGGCTCGGTGACCGCCGACCAGGGTCCCGGGGTCCTCCCGGGGAGTGAATTCGGCCCCCGCATACGCGTACGCGGCTCGTGTGCCATTTTCCCAACACGCTCCGAAAACAGGGATATTGACAGAAATCGGGACTGTCGCCCACACCCCCGTTCCATAGCGCCTTCTCGCATGGAGGGCCAGACGGCGTACCCCGCTCGCCGTGGTGATGGTGGCGTCTTAGCGTGGAGGAGCCCGGGGCCCTGGCCCCGGCCGGGGCCTCTTGCCCGGCCGTCCGATACGGATCCCGTGTCGGCGGCAGGGCTCTGTGGTCGTGGCGGGCCGCACAGCCGCACACACAGCACCGGTGTTCGCACCGGTGGTGGGACGGGTCCGCCCAGACCCTTCGAGGACTACCCGGTGGAGCTGCGCGAGAGTGGGGGTGAGGCCGGTGACTGTTCCCGCCTCACCGGCAGCGGCGCCACCTCTACATCCCGGCGCCACGGCGCGCGTGCTCCGAGGGGGAGCCGGCTCAGCGCGCCCGTACGTCCACGACCACCGCAATGTCCGGGTCCTCCGCCCGGTCGGTGCGCCGGGCCCGGGGCGACGCGACGCGGCGCGCGAACCGTGCTGCGGATGCGGTTGCGCGCCATGTCGGAGACCACGCCCGGGCATAGGCGAGCGGACGATTCGCTCGCCGGACACGGTCCCAGTGGTGCCAGCTCGGCGTAGTGGCGTTCGAAGAAGTCGTGGAACTCAGCGGATGCGTCGTCGAGGAGCATGTGGGGGTGACCTCCTCTCCAAGTTGTTAGCGTTAACATAATTGCCGCAGCTTGGCAGCTTGGCAGCTTGGCAGCTGGCGGCCGAGGCGACCGGCTCTGAGTCAGTCGCCGAAGGCGGCGACGAACGTTCGCCGGCTCCGTCGGAACATTCGTGGCGCTGCCCGGTGGCACGGCCGCAGCTGCCCCTGTCCGCTACGAGGCCGAGAGCTCCCGAATGCGTACCCGACCAGGTGGCTATCCCGACGCTGGACTCATTGAGGAGACCTACCGCACATAGAGGCCCCGCATTCCCGGACGCGTCGCAAAGGCGGCTCTTATCCTTGATGCCGGCCTCTGGGAGGAGGTCTGAGGCAATGGTGAGCTTCTCTCACCTGTGGTCTGAGCATCAGCACATTCATCAGTCTTCTAGCGGGCGTCGTCCATGTGCCGGCACCGCAGTGGTCTGACGGAACGTACGTCGGGCCCACTCCGACGCAGACGCTCGCCTGGGCTGTGCGCGGCGGCACTGGCAAACGCGAACGCCGGATTCTGCCCGTCATCTCCCGCAAAGGAGCCCCGGACATCAAGGGCAAGGGCGCGCAGCCACTTTGGGACGATATTGCTCGCCGTGAACGGACGAGCGGCGGGCCCCCGTAGCGTGCGGAGCCATCGGGACCGCACGCTCGTGCATGCCGACTGGCGATCATTGGTTGATCATGGCTAGCTTCGGGATCGAATTTGAGCCAAGTTGACCCAGAAGGATCGTTTCATTCCCCGCAAACCGGCCTTAATCGCGGCCCGAGGACGGCTACGCGGGGTTGCGGATTGGCCGGGGTGGGCGCACGTTTTGGAGCACCAAAGGGTGGGATCGGTTCGGCGTCCGTCCCCGTGGCAGCAGTGGATCGTCAGCCTATGGGCCGTCTCGGAGGGAGAAACCATGCCTCAGGAACTGACATTCGCGATCCTCGTCCAGTCCCCGATCAAGGGGCATGACCCGGACGCGCCAGAGACCCGCCACGGGATGATCTCGAGCTCGTGACGGGGCGTCACCCGTACGTATCGCTACGGTGCCGGGACTCCGGCGCTCTGCTCGTCGTGCTCGCGCAGCATCTGCATGTCCTGGTCACGCAGACGCCTCCGCGTGACCATGGGCATGCACGCCGCAGAGCTGCTGCGGACGTGGCGAGTACATGGGAACCAAGGCGACATCGGCGATGCACAACGCGCCCTCACGAATTCCCCTATGTGCAGCACGTTCACTTCCTCGCCCACGGCACGCGGGTTCTGCCGGCCCCTGTAACTGCTCAGGGCACGCCGGGGCGACACGCAACACCGATGCGCGCCGAAAGAGAAGCAGGGATCTCATGACAGTGCAGGCCATCAAGCTGCCCATACTGCGGATGCCGTACCCGGTGCGGGTGAATCCGTACCTGCTGGCCCTGCGCGAGGAGACCGAGACGTGGGCGCGAGAGATGGGCATGCTGGACAGCGGCGAAGCACCGTCGGCCCGCCGGGCGATCTGGACCCTGTCCCAGTTCCACGCCATGGCCGTTGACCAGCTGACCGCCTGGGCTCTTCCTGACGCCTCACTCACCGACCTCCGGCTCAATCACCGGTTCAACCTCTGGGCTCTGGCCTGGGACGACTACTTCGCCTCCGCCTTCAAACGGACGGGCGACCTCACAGGCGCACAAGCCTTCACCGCCCGCCTCCATGCCTTCCTGCCGCCGGAGCCGGGCGCCCGGTTGCCGGAGCCGACCAATGCCGTCGAACGGGGCATGGCCTACCTCCAGCAACGGCTGTTCCCCCCGAGAATGGCGCACTGGCAGCAGGGGCTCAACCGTGCCCTGGCAAGGTACATCGACGCGGGAGTTCAGGAACTGGCCAACAGCCGCGCCGGCCGTGTCCCGGACCTCATCGAGTATGCCCAGTTCCGCCGTGAGAGCTTTGCCGCCTATACCGCCCCCTATTCCGTCGAACTCTCCACTGGCGCACGGATCCCTGAGCAGATCCGGCACAGCCGAGCCTTCTGCGCATTGCTCGACGCCTTCATGGACTACATGGGAATGGCGAACGACATTGCCTCCTATCAGCGGGAAGTCCATGACGAACACGACGTCAACAACCTCGTCATAGTCCTCCAAACATCCCTGAGCATCACCGTCCAGGAGGCGATGCGTGCGGCCGCCGATCTGGTGACCGCCCGACTGCGCCACTTCGAGCACCTCATACGGAGCGAACTGCCCCCGGTCGTCCAGCGAGCCGGGTTGAACCACGGCGAACGGATCGAGCTGGAGGCGTGGCTCCGGGGAGCCTGCAGTTTCCTGTCCGGCCTCCATGCGTGGTACACCGGGGCGCCCCGCTACGCTCCGGCAGACGGTCCGTTCCGAGAGCAACAAACTTCCACCGCCGCTGCGCCCACCGGCGAGCGGTATGTCTCAGCGTCATCAGGCCTCACAACGTCGACGCACGCGTGAAGGGCGCCGTACGACGAGCGCGACGTGGGCGCCGAGTGGTTCATCGTGGTCCACCTGTCCGCACTGGATACGCGGCAACTACGACCGGGCGAGCGCTGCCCACCGGGCGCTGCACCGCGGAGAGAGTCCCGCCCGGCCGCAGACGCCGAACGCCTGGGCCGGGGAGCTGTGGACGACCTGCTGTTCCCGCACAGCCGCTTTCGACTCAGGAGCCGCGCCCGACGGTACGAGCACTTGGCCGGTGCTCGCCCAGCTCGGAGGAGGCTGCCGACCCACGCCGTCGGGCAGTCTCCTCGGCTGTGGTGCTCGGCTCTGATGCGAGCTGCGAGGCCTACAGCCTCCGCAGAAACCGCCTCAGCCGCGCCCGCCACGAGGTGCGGGGTTCGGTTAGGCGCGACAACTCGGGCTCGGATACCGGCCATTGGGACGCCGTCGGAATACTGCTGCTCGGCGGGGGCGCGGCCGGCAGCGGTGTCAGCACATCATGGGCTTCCCGACTGCGGGACGCGAACTTCACGGGCAGCGCCGTCAGATGCCGGGACCAGGTGGAGGAGCGCCAGGTGAGCTCTTCCTCGGGCACCGCCAGGCTGATGTCGGGAAGCCGGGTGAGCAGGATGTCGATGCCGGTATCGGCGATGACACGGCCGATGTCCTGGCCCGGGCACTCATGGGCGCCGGCGCTGAAGGACAGGTGCGCGCGGTTGTGGTGCACGCGGGTCGAGGGGTCCGGGCGGACCACCTGATCGACGTTCCCGGCGGCCAGGCCCAGCAGGAGCATGTCTCCCGCCTTGATCTCCTGTCCTCCGAGAGAGGTGTCACCGGTGGCCCAGCGGCCCGGGCACACCATCAGCGGTGGCTCGTCCCAGAGCACTTGCTCCACTGCTTCAGGCAAGGTCATCTGGCCGCCGGCCAACGACCCGCGGAACCGCGGGTCGGTGACCACCATTCGGAGCACGTTGGACATGAGATTGGCGGTCGTCTCATAGCCCGCGAGCAGGATGAGGCGCAGGTGGTGCTGAACCTCCTCGTCCGTGAGGCCGGCCGGGTGGGCCATCAGCACGGATGCGATGTCCTGCCCGGGCAGGGCGCGCTTGGCGACGACAAGCTGCTCGAGGGTCTCCAGCACATAGGCGTTGCTCGCGAGCGACGTTTCGGTGCCCTTGAAGAGGTCCCGGGCGGCGTGCACGAGCTTGGGGCCGTACTCGTCCGGCATTCCGAGCAGGTGGGTGAGAACGAGCATGGGCAGGTGCTCGGTGAACTGACCGACCAGCTCCGCGTTGCCCGTTTCGCAGAACTCATCGACCAGCTGGTGCGCGAAGCGGGTGATGTGGCGGCGGATTCCGCGTTGGTCGAACTGGTTGAGGCCGGCCGTGACCGCGCCGCGCAGGCGCTGGTGCTCTTCGCCGTCCGCACATACGCAGTCGGGTCGCCAGCCGATCATCGGCACCAGCGGCGAGGTGGTGGCGTCGATCTCGCCACTCTTCCAGCCGTGCCAGGTGCGGGGGTCGCGGGAGAACTGGGTGGAGCGGCTGGCCACATCACGGTTCTCGAGGTATCCCAGGACGAGCCAGGCCCGTACATTCCCGTCGAGCAGGACGGGCGCCACCGGACCATGGGCGGCACGCAACTTTTCGTACAGGCCCATGGGGTCGGTCTCGGCAGCGGCGCCCCAGAGCGGGGTCGCTGCGTCGAGTCCCGTGGCGGTGTGGGCCGGACAACCCGGGGGCGGGGTGAGCCCTGGTTCCGTGGTGGTGTGGTCAGTGGGTGGGACGGTCATACGGTCTCCTGAGCGGCGGCGAGGGTGCACAGGTAGCCCATCAGCGAGAGCAGGGCGTCGCGGCTGGACGACCGGTCGCGTGCGTCACAGGTGATGATGGGCACCGATTCGTTGAGCGCCAGAGCAGTACGCAGGGCTGGTACCGGGTGCTGCGGCGCCTCGGGGAAGGTGTTGACGGCCACGACGAAGGGGACGCGGCGGTCTTCCAGACGGGTGATGATCTCGAAACAGACTTCGATCCTCCGGGTGTCGACGAGGACCACGGCACCGAGCGCGCCTTCGAAGATGCCGTTCCACAGGAACCAGAAGCGCTCCTGTCCCGGCGTCCCGAAGAGATAGAGGATCAGCTCCTCGTTGATGGTGATGCGGCCGAAGTCCAGAGCAACGGTCGTGGTGTTCTTACCTTCCGCACCGGGATTGTGGTCGATCCCGACGCCGGCCTGAGTCATGGTTTCTTCGGTGGTCAGGGGCGGGATCTCGCTCACCGCCCCGACCATGGTCGTCTTGCCCACCCCGAAGCCGCCGACAATCACGACCTTGACTCCCCTGGCGCCGTGCGGCAGCAGCACGTCCGAGCGGCGGGGGCGGGCGGCGGGTGCATCAGAGCCTGCGTAGTCCATGGATCACCGCCTCCAGAAGGCCAAGTTCGGGGACCGCCGCGACAGGAACGGGAGCAGTAGCCTGAACTCGCTCGTTGTCCACGAGCTTGGAGAGCAGCACCGTGATGACGCTGAACGGCAGGCTGAGATACGCGGAAATCTCGGCCACCGACAGCGGGTATTGGCACATGGTGAGGATGGCTGCCTGCTCGGGCTGCATACCGGGTTCGGGTGCGGACCTCGATGCGACGAGGGTGACCAGGTTGAAGGCTTTGGCTGAGGAACCTGGGCCACCGGAGATGACATAAAGCGGCACGGGACTGCCTTCGTCCCATGCGTCCTGGTTCTGTGACGTCACATCGCCTGCCCGACGTCCTCACGAGGCGGGCTGGTCATGTGCTGGCCGATCCGGACCACCAGCGTACGCATGCGGTCGCCCAGCAACCCCGCGTCCACCTCCGCATCGGCCAGCACCGCGAGATAGGCCCCGGGTCCGGCCGCCATGAGGGAGAAGTATCCGCCGTCGACCTCGATCCCGACCATGTGGGTCGAGCCGTCTCCGTGCGGGAACTTCTGTGCGATGGCCTTCGCCAGGCTTTGGATGCCCGAGCAGGCAGCGGCGATCGCGTCAGCGGTGTCGGGCTCCGTGTTCGCTTGACCGATGCACAGACCGTCCGACGACAACACGACCACGTGTCGCACGTACGGGACGCTGGCTGCGAGCTCCTTGAGCATCCAGTCCATGTTGGGCAGTGGCGGCACGGTTACTCACCCTCGTCTGATGGCTCGTTGGTTCGAATGGAAGGGCCCGTACTCGGTCTCTTTTCGCCGCTGAACGCCTCCCACATCAGGCCCGGCTGCCGAGGTGCGCCGGCCGTTCCCGGGGTGGCGGCCGGAGCGGCCGGGGGATGGGGGGTCGTGCGGACGACCGGTGTCGGGACGGGCGACTCGCGTCGCCGTTGAGGCAGTCCGTTCACCGTCTTTCCGGCCTCGACGGAATCTGCTGCGGCATCGCGCGTCATCGTCGGCCTCGGCACGGCCGGTGCGCCCGTGGGCCTCGGCGCGAACTGTTGGACTTTCGACGCAGGCTGCTGAACTGTGGTGATCAGGCGCCGCGGAACGAGCACGACTGCCCGCACGCCTCCGTACGCGGAGGTGCGCAAGTCGACGTCGAGGCCGTGCTCGCGGGCCAGCCTGCTGACGACGGGCAGGCCGAGCTGCGTCGCCTCGCCCAGGTCGGCCAGATCCATGCCGGATGACCCCTGGGCCATGACGCGGTCGATGCGCTGGCGGGCCTCTTCGGTGAGCCCGACCCCACGGTCCTCGATCTCGATCGCGACACCGGAGGGCACCTCGCTCGCGGTCACCTCGACCGGGGCGTGCGGCGGTGAGAAGGTCGTGGCGTTGTCGAGCAACTCGGCGAGCAGGTGGATCAGCGGCTCGGCTCCCTGGCCGATCACAGCCACCTCTGTCACCGACTGCAGCTTCACGCGGGGATAGTCCACGATGCGTGACATGGCCCCTCGCACGATGTCGTAGAGAGGAATCGCTTTCGACCACTGACGACCGGGCCGGGCGTCACCCAGTACCGCGATGCTGGCCGCAAGGCGCCCGATCAGGGCATTGCGATGGTCGATGTCCTGCAGGCCATGGGAGACCACTACATCCGTACCGTGCAGGATCTGCATGTCGCGCAGGTCCTTGGCGAGCTGATGCACGATCGCCTGGACCCGCCGGGCGATCGCCACCAGTGCCCGCTGCGACGAGTCGCGTGTGCGTTCCTCGGCATCCACGGCTTCCAGGAGCGTCCGCAGAGCTGCCCGGAGCGCTTCGGCGAACTCGCTGTCGAGATGTTCCCCGAACGGGACGGACTGAAGGATCTCCGAAACGGGCTCACCCTGCTGCAGGCGGGCGACAGCCGCGGGGAGGAGCTCTTCGGCGAGCCATACAGTGGTGGCCCGCTGATCGGACAAGCGCGCGAACAGTGCGGTCTCGCGTTGCGCGTAGTACCGCTGTACCTCGGCATTCGCCCGCGCGTGGCGGGCCGCCTCTGCCGAGTGCGTCCGGCGCGCCGTCTCAGCCGAAGTGATGGCCGTCAGGACGACCGCGACGAGGCCGCACCAGGCAACCGGCGTGCGTATCTGCGCGGAAACACAGATCAGCGCCACGACGCAGGCCCCAGCCAGGACACCAGGGGGGATTAGCCATGCTGGAGCCGTTGCACGTGGCAGCGCTCTAGGGGTTGAACCTGCACGAACCATCGAAGGGTCCCTAAACAGTCTGGAATTAGTGGACTGGGCGTGATGCGGTGCGAAGACAAGAACGGTCGGGACTTCGCTCGGCCGGGCAAAGATGTTCCAATGGGTGTGCCCGATGGGCCGGTTCGAGATCGCATCGGTGGTCACGCCTCTCTGTGGCCAGGCTCCGTCTGCGCGCAATGCGACGTTCGACTCGCGGTGAGTGCAGCGCAACACGCGAGGCGAGCATAGTCAGTTCGGGTACGCCAGGTGGCCTTGACTGGAGCGAAAAGCTCCGTTGATCGATCTGGACCCATAGTTGATCGATCACCGCCATGACACACACTGCAAATGGATGGAATCGACTGCATCCAGCAGCTTGCTGCTCATGGCTCCCAGCTCTGGCCTCCGCCGCCTCTAGGACCGTGCGTGCCATGGAGCAAGGACGCCTCTGCAGGCACGGCATTGGCGTCGTCGTACGTCACCTGTCTGTCGGGTGGTGAGGGGGGATCCGTGATCCTCTGGCCCGCCATTCGCTGTCGGAAAAACCTCCTCCGCGAATGGCGCCGCACTGCGCCTGTGCTGCGTGCGGCTCAGCCCGTTCTGAGGAGGTCGTCGGCGGCGTTCTTGGACAGTTCGACCCTCACCAGGGCGGCTGCCAACCGCGGCAAGGTCTCGGTGTCCACCAGGCGGGCGAGGCGGTCGGGCGAGGTCGGGAGGCCGAGCTCGGCGGCGGCCTCGCGGGCGCGGTCGTCGAACGACGGGCGCAGCTCTGGCCATACGGTTTGGGCCTCGCGGCAGAAGATGTTCGCTCCCACCGGCCCGATCCTCGGGATCTCCCGCAGCAGTTCGCGGATCCGGTCGGGATCCCGGCCGGCGGCCTCGCGGAGCCGGCGCAGGTCGCCGCGGTACCGGTCGAGGACGAGTTCCGCTCCGCTGCCCAGCGCGGTGGCCGTGCTCTCGTCGTAGCGGCGGTAGTGAGCGCGGACGAGCGCGTCCACCCGATCCTGCCAGGAGGCGTCCGCCATCGCCCGGGGTGTCCGCATCCCGGCTCCGAACAGCTCGCGGGCGGCGGCTACGGCGATGTCGGCCTTGATGCGTACGGAGAAGAGCACGCAGAGGGTGAGCAGTTGGTAGAGGGGCGCGGGTGTGTTCCGCAGCTTGATGCCGGCTTCCTCGGCGTGTGTCCGCCCGTACGCGTCCATCAGCCTTCGTACGGTCGTGTGTGGTCGCTGTGTCATGGCGTCGGGTTCGTTTCGTCAGGTCAGTGCGGTGAGCAGGCTGTGGGCCCTGCGCAGGGAGCGGGGCCTGGGAGGATTTCGCCAGGGGTCTTCCTTGAGCAGATCGTCGACGGTGGGGAGGGTCCAGCGTCGGGCGGTGAGGTCGGGGTCGTCGAGGTCGCTCCAGGACAGTGGGGCGGCGACAGGGGCACCGGGGCGGGCGCGGACAGCGTAGGGGGCGACGGCGGTCTGCGCGTAGGCGTTGCGCCCGATGTCGAGGTAGAGGCGTCCGTGGCGGGCCTTCTTCCTGGGCTCGGTGGTGAACCGGTCGGGGTTGCGGGCGGCCAGGACGTCGGCGACACCGCGTGCGAAGGCCCGTACGTCGTCGAAGGGCGCGCGGCCGTCGAGGGGGACCACGACGTGGAGGCCGCGGGAGGCTGTGGTCATGAGCAGGGACGGCAGTTCCAGCTCGTCCAGGAGCCGACGGAGCCCGAGCGCTGCGTCCCGCACCGGAGTGAAGGCTTCGCCGGTCGGATCGAGGTCGAACACCAGCCGGTCCGGATGGTCGGGCCGGTCGGCCTTGGACAGGAAGCGGTGCGAGGTGGTGCACGCCTGGTCGGCGAGGTGGAGCAGGGTGGCGGTGTCGTCGCAGATCACGTAGGTGACGGTGCCGGTCTCTTTGGGCAGTTCGGCACGGTGGATCCAGTCGGCGAAGTGGTCCGGGACGTTCTTCTGCATGAAGGCCGGGCCGTCGATCCCGTCGGGATGCCGTTCCAGCATGAGGGGCCGTCCGCGCAGGTGGGGCAGCATGCGCCGGGCGACCGTGCGGTAGTAGTCCGCGAGGTCAGCCTTGGTGATGCCGTCACCGGGGAAGAGGACCTTGTCCGGGCGGCTGATCTCGACGGTGCGGCGGCCGGCTCGTATGCGCTCCGGCGGCGCGGGCTGGTCTTTCAAGGTCATCTGGCCCTCCCGGCCGGTTGCTCGCGGACCACCTCGGCCGCCGGTTTGTCGTCGCGCAGCCCCAGGTAGCGGGGGTGGCGCAGCAGGCCGGCGGTGGTCCATTCGGTGAAGGCGACCTGCGCGACCAGCTCGGGGCGTACCCAGTGGACGGCCCGCTCCCGGACCTCGCCGGCGGGCAGCGGCGGCTGTTCCTGTGCGAGTTCGTCGAGACGGTGGCGCAGGTTTCGGAGGGTGGCGGTGTCGTAGCCGGTGCCGACCTTGCCGGCGTAGCGCAGTCGGCCGTCCTGGTGGTAGCCGAGGAGCATGGCTCCGAAGCCGACGCGCTGGCCGGCCGGTTCGGTGAATCCGCAGATGACGAGCTCCTGGCCGCCCGAGCACTTGAGTTTGAGCCAGTCGGTGGACCGGCGGTGGGCGTACGGTGCGTCGGCGCGTTTGGCGATCAGGCCCTCCCAGCCGCGGGCGCACGCCTCGTCGAGGAGGGCGGGGTCGTACCCGTTGCGGTGTGGGGTGAAGCGCAGAGGCGGGCGGAAGTCGAAGGCGTCGCGCAGCAGTGTCTTCCGGGCGCGCAGGGGCAGCCGGGTGGTGTCGTACCCGTCCAGGAGCAGCAGGTCGAAAAGGTAGTACGTGACGCGTACGGCGGTGGCGCGTACGGCTTCGGGGGCGGTGAGGCCCATGCGCTGCTGGAGGAGTGCGAAGTCGGTACGGCCGCGCCGCAGGGCGACCAGTTCGCCGTCCACCGTGAAGTCGGGACAGTCCTGGGACGCAAGGGCTTCGACGACTTCCGGGTAGGTGGCGTTCAGTGGCCTTCCGCTACGGGAGAGCAGCCGGGGCTTTCCATGGCGGCGGGAGGCGAGCACTCGTACGCCGTCCAGTTTGCGGTCGAAGACCCAGCCTTCGTCGAAATCACGGCGTGCGCTGAGGGTGGCGAGCATGGGTTCTCCCGGCGCGGCTGGTCCCGGGCGCAACAGTCGGTGCTGCTCCTGCGGAAGCCGCTCCAGGGGCGGGGTCACGGATGTTCGCCCTGCCTTGGGCCTGCGTCGGCGGCGACCTGGTGGAGGGTCCGGCCGGTACGGACCGACCTCGCCCGCCGGGGGTTGGGTGTGCCGGTGGCGGCGGCCCGCTCGTCGGCGTGCTTGACCAGCAGCCAGGCCTCCTTGCCGCTGTCCGCGTCGTTACGGATCCGGGTGAGCGAGTAGCCGCCGTGCAGCTTGCGGCCGTCGAGCCGGAACGAGGCATGCCCCTGCTCCAGCGCCTCGGTGAGCGGGATCTCGCGGCCGTCGTGGTCGGCGGTGGCGTTGCGGTACGTCCCCTGGTCCCAGACGATCACCGTGCCGCCGCCGTACTCGCCTGCCGGAATCGTGCCCTCGAAGTCGCGGTACTCCAGCGGATGGTCTTCGGTCGGTGTGGCGAAGCGCTTGTCGTGGGGGTCGTTGGAGGGCCCCTTGGGCACGGCGAAGGATTTCAGTACGCCGTCGGCTTCCAGCCGGAAGTCGAAGTGCATGCTGCGGGCGTCGTGGATCTGCACCACGTACGAGGGCTTCTCGTCGGACGGTTCTTCGAGTCTTCCCTCGGGCTCGGCCGTCCTGGAGAAGTCACGTCGCCGGTGGTAATGAGCCAGTGATCTCTTGGCTGTCATCACAGCCTCCTCACACCGTCGGCCAAGGGGCCCACCTACCAACGCGGCTACCCGGCATCGCGCCCGTCATCCGCAGCGACCCTCCGTCGTACACCCGCAGGGCGACGAGTAAGCCATTCCGCCAGGAGACCCGCGTGGACGGTGTCGACGAGGCGTTTCTTCGCCCATCTGCACACCGTGCCGTGGCGAATAGCCGCGCGTGGGCTGCTTGGCGGATCCGGAAGGGGGCAGGCGCACGGATACCAGGCCACCGGGACCTGCCGCGTGGCCGAATCGAGTCCCGGGAGACGCATCGTGACTACCGCACGCGAGATCATGACGCCGGACGCCACCTGCATCGGTGCCGACGACAGCATCCTGGACGCGGCGAAGAAGATGACCGACCTCGGAGTGGGTGCGCTGCCGATCTGTGGCAGCGATCAACTCCTGAAGGGCATGCTCACCGACCGCGACATCGTCGTGAAGGTCCTCGGCGCCGGGAAGGACCCCGCCACCTGCACGGCAGGTGAGCTCGCCCAGGGCGAGGCGGTCACCATCGGTGCCGACGACGACGCCGCCGAGATCCTGCGGACCATGACCGAGCACAAGGTTCGGCGCCTGCCCGTGATCGACGGCCACACGCTCGTCGGCGTCGTCGCCCAGGCCGATGTCGCCCGCTCTCTCCCCGACCCGCAGGTCGGCCAACTCCTCGAAGCCCTCTCCAGCTGACACTCGCGCCCAGGCGGCTCGTGAAGAGCACCGGCCGCCCGGGCGGAGCGGCATGCCGAGGCCTGCGACGGAGACGAGGGCAAGCCCGACACCGGCCACGAGGGGCCGGTCGACGTCTCCGCGGGATCAGACGCGCGGCCGCCGCCGGCGTCCCCCGGCCCCTCTCCTGCGGAGGCGAAAAGCGCACTGATCGTGCGGCGCCGGCGGCGAGGTGCCGCACTACGCACACGTGACCCAGGAGGCATGATGAAAGCCGTGACCTGGCAGGGCCACCGCAAGATCGAGGTGGCAACCGTTCCGGACCCGCAGATCGCCGAACCCACGGACGCCGTGGTCGAAGTAACGACGACGGGCCTGTGCGGATCGGACCTGCACCTGTACGAGGTGCTCGGGCCCTTCCTGGACGCGGGGGACATCCTGGGACACGAGCCGATGGGAGTCGTCGCCGAGGTGGGGCCCGAGGTCCGCGAACTGAAGGTCGGCGACCGGGTCGTCGTACCGTTCAACGTGTCCTGCGGGACCTGCTTCATGTGCGAGCGGGGACTGCACTCGCAGTGCGAGACGACCCAGGTCCACGAGCACGGCAGCGGCGCGAGCCTGTTCGGATACACCAAGCTCTACGGGCAGGTGCCCGGCGGGCAGGCCGAGTACCTGCGCGTCCCCTTCGCCGACACGCTCCCGATCCGTGTTCCCGAAGGGCCACCGGACGAACGGTTCGTGTACCTGTCGGACGTCCTGCCGACCGCCTGGCAGGCCGTCGTCTACGCCGACGTCCCACCCGGCGGCAGCATCGCCGTCCTGGGCCTCGGACCCATCGGCGACATGTGCACCCGCATCGCCGCCCACCGGGGGGCCGGCAAGGTGATCGGCATCGACCTCGTCCCCGAACGGCTCGCCCGCGCAGCCGGCCACGGCGTCCAGGTCTACGACCTGTCCCACTACGGAGACCAGCTCGTCGACGCGGTCCGCAGCGCCACCGGCGGCCGGGGCCCGGACGCCGTGATCGACGCCGTCGGCATGGAGGCCCACGGCAGCGTCGGCACCAAGGCCGTACAGACCGCGACCGGCCTGCTCCCGGACGCCATGGCTGCCGCCCTGATGAAGAAAGCCGGGGTCGACCGCCTGGGCGCCCTGAAGCTGGCCATAGAACTCGTACGCCGCGGCGGCACGATATCCCTGTCCGGCGTCTACGGCGGCGCCGCCGACCCGCTCCCGCTCCTCACGATGTTCGACAAGCAGATCCAGCTGCGCATGGGACAGGCCAACGTCCGCCGGTGGGTCGACGACCTGATGCCCTTGGTGACCGACGGCGATCCTCTCGGAGTCGAGGGCTTCGCCACCCACCACCTGCCACTGGACGACGCTCCGCGGGCGTACGCGGACTTCCAGGCGAAGCGGGACGACATGGTGAAGGTCCTCTTCCATCCCTGACGGCTGAGCCGCTCAGCGCGTATCAGCTCCCCATCGCGCCGTCAGGAGGTGATGCGGAGGACGCACACATCGTCGCGGCGATCGCCTTGGGCCGTGAGGGCGGTCACCAGGTCGCTGAGACTCGGCTCGGTCGGCGGTGTCGCGGTGACCGCGTGGACGAGGCGGGTGAGGCTGTCGCCGAGATCCTCCCCAGGCCTTTCGATCAGCCCGTCCGTGTAGAGGAAGACCTCATCGCCCTCACGCAGGGTGATGGTGGCCTCGGCGTAGCGGGCGCCGTGGGTGGCGCCCAGAAGCACGCCCTCCGGCGGATCCAGGTAGCGGGCTCGGCCGTTACGGACGAGGAGAGGCGGGAGGTGACCGGCTCTGGCCCAGGTGAGGGTGCCGGTGTCCGGCTGGTAGCGGGCCATGATCACGGTGGCGGTGGCTGCTGCGAGGCTGTCGGCGGAGTGCAGGAGCAGGAAGTTCAGGCGGGCCAGGATTCCGGTCAACGGGGTGCCGGTGACGGCCATGCCCTTGGCGGTGAACCGCAGCTGGGCCATGGTTCCCACCGAGTCCATGCCGTGGCCGGCGACGTCGCCGACGACGAGGAAGACACTGCCGTCGGGGAGCTCGATGGCGCTGTACCAGTCGCCGCCGACGTTGAGGCCCTGGTAGACCACGTCGATCTGCAGGCCGGCCAGGTGCACTGATTGCTGCGGCAGGGGCAACAGAGCGTGCCGCAGGCGGGTCGCGAGGTCGCGTTCGGCGTTGAGCTGGCTGCGGTGGGCTGCCGCGGCGAGCTGCCGCTGGAGGAGTTCGTCCTCGATGACCTTCGTGGCGGTGACGTCCTGGAAGAAGCCGTGGACCTCGACGGTGTTGCCTTCGGCGTCACGCTCGGCCTCCGCGACGGTCCGTAGGTGCCGTACACCGGCCGAGGTGAGCTCACCCACGCCGACGACGACCACACCGCCGGCATTCTGCTCACTGCGCTCACCGACTTCGCGGCTCACGCCCCACGACTGCGCACCGGACAACCCGTGCACGTCCCCTCGCCCACCGGAATGCGCCTGGAGCAGGCGCTACTGCCTCGGGACGCATTCTTCGGACGCACCGAACAAGTCTCCTGGGAGCAGGCCGAGGGACGCATAGCCGCAGAAATGCTCACTCCCTACCCGCCCGGCATCCCTGCCGCACTGCCCGGCGAACGCCTGACCGCAGACGTCCTGGGCTACCTCCGCACCGGAGTCGAGGCCGGCATGGTGATCCCCGATGCCGTCGACACCGATGCGACGAGTGTCAGGGTGCTGCGAGAAGAGGGCTGAAGAGGCCAGCCCGGAGGCGGCAGGGCGGGGCCGTACGCACTCGGAAGCGGAAGGAGGCGGCCATGTTGCCGGACCCCGCGCCCCGGTCGGCGTCCTCGGCCCCCGACAGCGCGGTCACGTGCCGGTTGCTGCTGGTGCGGCATGCGAAGGCCGCGCCGAAGGGCCAGCCGCTCGATGACTTCGACCGTTCCCTGAGCAAGCGCGGAAGGGCGGACGCGCTCCGGACGGGCCGCTGGCTCGCGGAATCCGGTTTCGAGCCAGACCTGGTGCTGTGCTCGCCGGCCCGCAGGACGCAGCAGACCTGGCAGCTCGCGGCCCCCCGCCCTGGAGGACCCATCCCCCGCCGTGTACGACGAGCGTCTCCACAACGCGGCGCCGAGCATGCTGGCCACCGTACTGGCGGAGCGGGACCGGGCTTCTGCTCCCTGGGCCTGGTCGGCCACAACTCAGGCATCCACGAGCTGGCCGCCGGGCTGTGCGGGAGGCCCTCCGGACCTGCTGGAGCGGGTGAGGGCGGGTTTCCCGACAGCGGACGTGGCCGTGATGGACGTACCCGGCGGCTGGGAGCGGCTGTTCCCGGGCAGCGGGACCGTGGCCGCCTTCGTGTCACCGGCCGAATGACGGCGCCGGTCAGCTGCGTCCGGCCACCGGGACCGACCCCCTCCTGGGGCGTAGCCTGCCCTACCTCGTAGCGGCGGTCTCGTTGTCCAGCAGGTCCAGCAGCAGCGCCCGGTGGAGGGCGGCGACAGGCTCCAGCAGGTCGGGATGGCGCAGCAAGGGCGCGGCGCCGTGTTCGTGGTCGCCGGGGCGGGTGAGCCGGGCGACATCTCCTGCCTGGTCGCGATCGACGAGGTGGTGGGCGTCGAGGGCCAGGGTGGGGTCGGCGAGGAGGCAGGCGGCCCAGCTGACGACGGTTTCGTCCACCCATGTCCGCCAGTCGGCTTCGGCGTCGTCGCCGTGGTCGGCGCCGGTCAGCCGGTCCAGCCGGGCGCTTCCGCCCGGGCCGAGGAGATGCAGAAGCTCTGCGTCGAGCGGCGTCGGGTACCGCAGGGCCGTGGCGAGGGTGACGGCCTGGCGGGCCTGGGCCTCGGCCAGGGCCTGGCTGAACGCGCCCGGGGAGGGCGGGAAGGCGGTGAGTAGCCAGCGGGTGCCGGCGGCTATGACGGGCGTGAGATGGGCGGACACGGCGGCTTCCTCGGGGGCGTGCTCGCCTGGGCCCGGCCGGGTCCGCGAGCTGCGGCGCGAAGCTGCGCCGCTCCGCTCGTGGCCGACCAGCGTAGCCGCAAGCGACGGGCGTGCGGCATGACGCACGTCACCCTCCGTCCGGGGCGGCGGGCCGGACGTGTACCCGCGGCCCGCCGTCCCGGAGCGGAGGTCAGGACTTGCCGCGGCCGGTCACGAAGTCGCGTGCCCGGTCCACCAGGCCGGCGCCCGGTGCGACGAGTTTGCTGGCCGTGGGGCTGCTCGGTGCGGCGGGGTGCGGGCGGGTGGGTGCCATGGCCTTGGCGCGGCGGATCTTGTCACCGAGGTCGTCCAGCTGCTGCGGGGTGCAGGCTCTCTTCAGCATCGGGAAGAGGTTGCTCTCCTCGTCCTGGACGTGGGCGGCGACCTCCTCCATGAGCTGCTGCAGGAGCGGGCTCATTTCTGCGTCGTCGGTCTTCATCTTCTCCAGTCGCTTGAGCATCTTCTCGACGCGGCCGTGGTCCTCGATCTCCTTGTCCGCCATCGGCCCGCCGCCCTCGACGTGCTCGCGTACGGCGGGGTAGAGGTACTGCTCCTCGGCGACCGAGTGCCGCACCAGCTCGATGGTGATCTCGTCGATGAGATCGCGGAGCTCCTGCCCGGTGCCGGTCATGGCTTGGATCCGGGCGAACATCCCCTCCACCTCGCGGTGGTCGGCCATCAACTCATCGATCACATTTCCGCCGTGTCCCATGTCGCCTCCATGCGTGTTCGGGTCGGGCCTGTCCGGCCCGATCCGATCGGTTCCCCGCTGGACGTGCGGGCGCCCGCACGCACGGGGCGTCTCACCCGCTCGGGGGAGGCAGCCACCTGCGGAAGGTGGCTGGTTCACCGCGCGATGCTTCTGCTGGTCAGCAGTCGGTCGAGCGGCCAGGTCGTGATCAGCCGGTCCGATCCGAGGCCGATCCGGGCGGCACGTGCGTAGCCGGTGCTCTGCCAGTGCAGCTGCTCGGGGGCGTGGGCGTCGGTGTCCACGGCGAAGAGACAGCCCGCGGCTGCGGCCTGCGCGAGCAGGTCGTCCGGGGGGTCGCGCCGTTCGGGCCGGCAGTTGATCTCCACCGCGGTACCGGCCTCCGCGCACGCGGCGAACACGGCCTCGGCGTCGAAGCGGGACTGCGGGCGCCCCCGCCCGGTGATGATCCGTCCCGTGCAGTGCCCCAGGACGTCGACCCGCGGGTTGTGCACCGCGGCCACCAGGCGGGCTGTCATCGGTTCGGGTTCCGAGCGGAGCTTGGAGTGCACGGAGGCCACGACGATGTCGAGCCGGCCGAGGAGATCTTCGTCCTGGTCGAGCGAGCCGTCGTCGAGGATGTCGCACTCGATGCCGGTGAGCAGCCGGAAACCGGGGCCCGTCCGGGAGTTCACTGCGGCCACGGCCTCCAGCTGGCTTTCGAGCCGCTCGGGGCTCAGTCCGTGGGCGATCGTCAGCCGCGGCGAATGATCTGTCAGAACGGCCCACCGGCGGCCCAGGGCGCGGGCCGCATCGGCCATGTCCTCGATCGGGCTGCCCCCGTCCGACCAGTCGGAGTGCAGGTGGCAGTCCCCGGTACTCGCGGCCGCCAGCTGCCAGCCGGCTCTAGCGGCCGGGTCGGCTTCGGCCTGCAGGCGGGCGAGGTAGTTCGGTACCGCCCCGGTCGATGCCTGGGCGATCACCTCGGCGGTGACCGGCCCCACCCCGTGCAGTTGTGTGACCTGGGCGGCCTCCACCGGGCCCGGTGGTAGATCGCGGACGGCGTCGGCCGCCGTGTGGAAGGCCCGCACGCGGTACGGGGACGCCCCGCGCCATTCGAGGAGGAAGGCGATCCGACGCAGGGCTTCGTCCGGGGTCACGGCAGCGGGGTTCCGCCCGTGGCGTTGACGATCTCGCCCGTGATGTAGGAGGCCCCGTCGGAGGCGAGGAAGACGTACGCGGGTGCCATCTCCGCCGGTTGTGCGGGCCGGCCCAGCGGTGACTGCTCGCCGAACTTCGTCGGGTCGGGCATGGTCGCCGGGATCAGGGGGGTCCAGACCGGCCCGGGGGCGACGGCGTTCACCCGGATTCCCCGCTCGGCGAGCATCTGGGCCAGGTTGTGGGTGAAGGAGATGATCGCGGACTTGGTCATGGCGTAGTCGAGGAGGTGCGGGCTGGGTTGGTAGCCCTGCACCGAGGCGGTGTTGATCACCGAGGCGCCGCGCGGCATGTGGGCCAGAGCGGCCTTGGTGAGCCAGAACATCCCGTACAGGTTGGTCTTCATCACCCGGTCGAACTGCTCGGTGGTGATCGCCTCGATCCCGTCCGGCTGGGCCATCTGGTAGGCGGCGTTGTTGACGAGCAGGTCGATGCCGCCCAGCTCGTCCTCCGCCTTGTCGACGAGGGCGGTGCACTCGTCTTCGTGCCGGATGTCGCAGGCCACGGCAACCGCCGTGCGGCCCGCCTCGCGGATCAGGCGGCCGGTTTCGTCGGCCTCCTCCGCTTCCTCGGACAGGTGGGTGAAGACGACGTCGGCGCCTTCCCGCGCGAAGGCCAAACAGACGGCCCGGCCGATCCCGGAGTCCCCTCCGGTGACCAGCGCCTTGCGGCCGTGCAGCAGGCCGTGGCCCTGGTAGGTGTCCTCGCCGTGGTCGGGGCGGGGATCCATCGCCTCCGTCGAGCCGGGATGGCTCTGGTCCTGCTCGGGAAACGGGGGGCGGGCGTGGAGCGACACCGGATCGGTGAGGCGGGGCTGGTCGTGGGAGGGCATCGCGGTCTCCTTCCGG
The DNA here is from genome assembly GCF_043201995.1 of Streptomyces sp. NPDC048258. Taxonomy (NCBI): domain Bacteria; kingdom Bacillati; phylum Actinomycetota; class Actinomycetes; order Kitasatosporales; family Streptomycetaceae; genus Streptomyces; species Streptomyces sp. NPDC048258. The sequence continues at coordinate 89,049 of NZ_JBICZH010000018.1, read as the reverse complement.
CATGGTCAGCGCGGGGTGTCAGGCAGAGGGCGGGCAGGGGGCGGCCTTGAGGCGGCGCGCGAGGTGCGCGGTGTTCGCGGCCAGGGTCTTGGTGGTGGCGGCGGTCTTCTCGGGAGTCTTGTCGAGGTCCTGGTAGTCGGTGCCCTGCATGGCTTCGCCGACCCAGTAGGTGACGGCGTTCGGGGCGAGGGAGAAGCCGACGTCGCCCAGGCCTTGGAAGAGTTCGGCACTGACGTGGTGGGCGCCGTCCTCGTTGCCGACGACACACACCGCGGCGGCCTTGCCGTACGTGAGCATGCGGCCCTCGTCGTCGCTCTCGCCGAGTTCGGCGTCGAGCCGTTCCAGGACGCGCTGCGCAATGCTGGAGGGGTGGCCGAGCCAGATCGGCGTCGACAGGACCAGGATGTCGCAGCCCAGGATCGTGTCGCGGATCTCCGGCCAGGCGTCACCGTCCCCCATGTCGACCTCGACGCCCGGCTTGACGTCGTGATCGGCGATACGGATCACCTTCCCGGTGACCCCGTGATCGGCCAGGGCGGCCATGGTCTGTTCGGCCAGCAACTGGGAGCTGGACGGCTTGGGCGAGGGCGAGAGCGTGCAGACCAGCGCGACGGCGCGCAGCGGGGTGGTTTCGGTAGTGGTGTCCATGTGGTCCGGCTACCCGGATCGTCACCGCGTATCCCGCTCCCTGTGTGGCGAGAGCGTCGATCTGGGGCGGGAAGTGCATTCCGGCCGCTCCTACCGCCCGGTTGAACCCGGGCGGTAGGAGCTGCCGGCGGTGCCCTTCCGCCTTGAGGGTGTCGGGCAGGACCTTGTCGGCCATGCTCTGAGTCATGTTCCGCGTCTACCCGTGCCGGGCAGACCACGCCACGGCATCCCGACAGGGCCGGCTGACGTGGGGCACCCCCTTGCGGCGGCCGTCCCACGGAACGCAGCCGCCCTGAGCCGTACGCGGCGTGGCTTGCGCGCCGGAAATGGGCCGAGGCGGGAAACTGTTCGGCCACCTCGTCTCCGTGCTGGATGGAGGACCCGCCATACTGCTGACCCACACCCTCGATGGAGGCGTGCTCATCGTCCGGCTCGCCCCTGCCTTGGCCGTACGCCACCGCGGGCCTGCCGCGCCTGCGGGACACAGGCCGCGGCCGTGAGTGGCGGTCGCGTTCCCGGCAGCCGTCCCCTGGGCCGCGTGGCGGAAAGCGGCGACGCATGTCGCACAGCGCTCATCGTGATCGACATGCTCAACACCTATGAGCACGAGGACGCCGAGGTGCTGGTGCGGTCCGTGCGCGAAGCCCTGCCGGGCGTCGGGGCGCTGCTCCGGCTGGCGAGGGATGCGGGGGCGCCGGTCGTGTACGTGAACGACAACTTCGGCCGCTGGCGCTCCCACCACGGCGAGATCCTGGAAGCCGCCCTGGCGGGCCGTTACTCCGACCTGGTGGAGCCGATCGCGCCGGACGAGGAGTCCCTGTTCGTCGTCAAGGCGCGGCACTCGGTCTTCTACGAGACGCCCATGGCCTACCTGCTGGGCCAGCTCGATGTGCGGCGGGTGGTGCTGTGCGGGCAAGTGACCGAGCAGTGCGTCCTGTACTCGGCCCTCGACGCCCACATCCGGCACCTTGAGGTCGTCGTGGCCATCGACGCGGTCGCCCACATCGACGCCGGTCTCGCCGAAGCGGCCCTGCGCATGATGGAACGCAACATGTCGGCCGAACTCCGTCCGAGCGGCGAGATCACCTTCGAGGGCGCCCCTTCAGGCTGACGGCGGCCCGGACGACGTCGGCCGCTCGGGGCCACCCGCTCGTTCGACAAGGGTGAGGGCGGCTGCGGCGGTCTTGAACTGCGGCTGCTTGGAGACGGGATCCCAGACGGTGGCGATCAGCTCGTTCGCGGCACGCCCCACAGCCCCCGGGGCCGGGGCGTTGCCGGCGGGGGTGTCCCAGTACCCGTAGTGGAAGGGGACGAACAGCACGCCGGGGCGGATGGAGCCGATGCGCAGGCGCCCGCGCAGCGCACCGCACCGCGTGGTGACCTCCACGAGGTCGCCTTCCGCCAGTCCGAGGCCGGCCGCGTCGGAGGCTGCGATCTCCACCCACACGTCCGGCGCCGCGGCCGCGAGTTGGGGCACCCGGCCCGTCTTGGTGCGGGTGTGGAAGTGGTAGATGGTGCGCCCGGTGGTCAGGTGGAAGGGGTGGCTCTCGTCCGGCCACTCCTTCGGCGGGACGTAGGGGGCGGGCTTGATGAGCGCCTTCCCGTCCGGGTTCATCGACCGGTACCGCTCCTCGCCCAGCGGCTCGCCGGTCACCAGGTCCTTCCCGTACGTCTCGCACAGGTCCGGGTGCGCCCAGGCCGCGCCGTCGCCATAGAGGCGGTCCGTACCGTCGGGGGCGCGCTCGGTACACGGCCACTGGATGCCGCTGGGGCCTCGGAGCTTCGCGTAGCTCAGGCCGGTGTAGTCGCAGGGCCGTCCGGCACTGCACCGCTTCCACGCCTCGAAGGCCTCTTCCGGGCCGCTCCAGTGGACCAGGGGTCCGCCGTCCTTGTCCTCGAAACCCATGCGGGCCGCGTAGTCGAGGAAGACGTCCAGGTCCGGGCGGGCCTCGCCGGGCGGGTCCACGGCCTTCTCGGACAGGTGGACGGTGCGGTCGGCGTTGGTGAAGGTGCCGGTCTTCTCACCCCAGGTCGCAGCGGGCAGCACCACGTCGGCGAACTGCGCGGTCTCGGTCAGGAAGAGGTCCTGGACGATCGTGAACAGGGCTTCCTGGGCGAGAACGGAGCGGATCCGTGACAGTTCGGGCAGGGACACGGCAGGGTTGGTGGCGCTGATCCACAACATCCGTACCGTGCCCTCTTCCGCCAGTCGGAAGATCTCCATGGCGTGGGTTGGGGGCCCGTCGTGCGGGATGGCCGACGGCTCCACGTTCCACACGCGGGCGAGGTCGGCAACATGTGCCTCGTTCTGCCAGTTCCGGAAGCCGGGCAGGTCGCCGTCGGCTCCGCATTCGCGGGTGTTCTCGGCGGTGGGCTGGCCGTTCATCTGGAGCACCCCCGCCCCGGGACGACCGAGCATGCCGCGGATCAGATGGAGGTTGTTGACCTGGACGGCGGCCGCGGTCGCCTGGTTGGCCTGGTAGAACCCCTGCAGCACGGTCGACAGCAGCCGGTCGGCGGTGCCGAGCAGCTCGGCGGCCTCCTCGATCGCGGCTGCCGGCACATCGCAGATGCCCGCGGCCCACCGCGCCGTGCACGGTTCGACCTGCCGGCGCAGAGCCTCGAAGCCGACCGTGTGCCGGGCGATGAAACCGGGGTCGGTCCACCCGTGCCGGATGACCTCGTGCAGGAGCGCGTTGAGCAGCGCCACGTTGGTGCCGAGGCGGGGCGCCAGGTGCACGGTCGCCCGGCGCGCCACCGGGGTCAGCCGCGGGTCCACGCACAGCAGCTGCGGCGGGTCGGGGCCGTCCAGCCGGTCCAGGATGCGCATCCACTGGACTACTTGTGTCTCGGCGATGTTGTGCCCGAACAGAGCGATCGCATCCGCGTGGTCGATGTCCTCGTACGAGCCGGGCTGGCCGTCGCTGCCGAAGGACTGCTTCAGCGCCTCGGCCGCCGTGGCCGTGCACAGGCGGGTGTTGCCGTCCAGGTGAGGGGTGCCGATCCCGGCGCGGGCCAGCACCGCGAGGGTGTAGTACTCCTCCAGGAAGAGCTGTCCGGACGTGTAGAACGCGATCGCTTCCGGCCCCCGGGAACCGATGAGCTCCCGCGACCTGGCGACGATGCGGCCCATTGCCGTCGGCCAGTCGCTGTCCACGAGGCGTCCGTCCTCGCGGACCAGCGGCCGGGTCAGGCGGTCGGCGGAGCCGTTGGCCTGCCACGCGTAGAGGTCCTTCGGCTCCAGCCGGCCACGGTTGACGCGGTCGCCGGCCCGGCCACGGACCCCCACGATCCGCCCGTCCCGGACGGCGATGTCCATCGCGTCACCATCGGAATGCAGGAGCGATGCCGACCGCACCCACGCGTCGACCTCGCCCTCGGCCACGCCCGTTGCCAGGCAGGAGTCGGTACGGACGGGCCACTGCCCGCCCCGGCCGTATGGGGTGCGGCGTCCCCACGGATCGCCGATCCGATCGGCGGACGCGTCCACCGGATTCCGCCTCATGGCCGCTCCTCTCCACCGGGCGGCGCCTGCACCGGGGCGGCGCGCGCCGCCGAACCCTCGATGAGCGGCGCCTACCCGGCGCGCGCCGCCTGACACGGCTCGCGCCGCAGGCGTGACACACGCGGAGCGGGGCAGGTGCCCAAGGCGGACAGGCCTGACCGCACCAGTTGCCGGCCGGAAGGAGAATGGACCATGGCCGCGCCCACTTTGCCGCGCCACGTCACCACGACCGTCTTGCGGCCCCTCGGCACGCCCGTACCGCTGGGCTTTCTGGCTCTGGCGGGGGCAGCGTTCGTCACCGCGGGCCTCCAGCTCGGATGGGCGCCGCCTACTGAACGGCACGCGGCCGCCGTGGTCATGATTGCGTTCGCCTTCCCGCTGCAGCTCCTGGCGTCCGTACTGGGCTTTCGCGCCAGGGACACCGCCTTCGGCACGGCCATGGCCGTCCTGGCCGGGAGCTGGCTCGTCCAGGGTGGCCTTCTGAGCGTCGGGCCCGTGCCCGGTGCACGGCACGTCCTCGGCATGTTCCTGCTGGTCACCGCCGCGAGCCTGCTCGTACCGATCGCCGCCGCAGGCACCGGCAAGCTCGCGGCCACGGCCGTCATCGGCTGCGCCGCGCTGAGGCTGTGCGCGTCCGGGATCCACGAGCTGACCGGGGCACCGGGATGGGAGAACACCGCCGGCGTCATCGGGCTCATCCTGACGGTAGCCGCCCTGTACGCGGCGGCGGCCTTCGCGTTGGAGGACGCCCGGCACCGGCCCGTCCTCCCCGTGGGACGCCGCGGCCCCCGCTACGACGCTGTCGGCGAAGGCATCGAGCCAGGAGAACGCCGAGAACTGTGACCGGCACCGGCCCCCATCGGGCGTACCGGTACGGCGCCAGCCGTTCGGCGGCGCGTGTGCGGAAGGCGATCGGCATGAATCCGTCCGCCGACAGCACCCCGCCCTTCTGGCCCTGCATTGCTTCCCCGCCGTCCGGGAGGAACTGCGCGCGGACGACGGACCCTGCGCCCGGGCCTTCGCCCACGAGGTGCGGCGCTGCTACCCGTTCGCGCCGTTCGTCGGCGGCCTCGCCGCCCGCGACCTGCGATTCGATGCCCAAGACGCGCCCGAGGGCACGCTGGTGCTCCTCGACGTACCCGGCCACCCCCGCGACCCGGACCTCTGGACGGAGCCACACCGCTTCGACATGCCGGAGCAGGACCTGCGCATCCCCGTCAACCGCGTCCCCACCCGGCCCCGCAGCGGTGTTGTCCTGCACGTCCCGCCTCGGGCGCGCGCAAACGTATCCGTTCGACGGCTTCGCCTGCGGCGGATACTGCCCAGACTTCGAGTCCGGTGTATGGCGGGCCTCGCCTGGCATGGTGATCGCCGCAGGGGAGTGGCGCCAGCGCTCTGGAGGTGCTGGTGCCTTCGGCGCGCTGCATGTCCATCTCACCAGATACGCGCGCGACGATCGGCGCCTGCGGGGTCTGCCGTCGATCGAGGACCGGACCGACCTCCCCGTGTCGGCGCCGGAACTGGATGCATGGCTTCTGCCCGGGCAGCTACGGGCCGGCCCGGAAGTTGCCGCCGCCGTCCCGACGGCAGTTCGGCCGTCGTCCGCGGGGACCAGCGGGAGATGCGGGAACGCTCCGGGTGCGCACACGATGGCCTTGTACGCACCGTCGATGAAGGGATTCGTCGTGCCCAGAGGATCCAGCTCCAAGCGCGAGCGCCAGTACGAGCACATCAAGGAATCCGGCGAGAAGCGCGGTATGTCCGAGTCCCGTGCCGAGGAAATGGCCTCCCGCACCGTGAACAAGGAACGCGCGCGATCCGGGGAAAGCAAGACCTCGAGCCGCAGCTCGACCCAGGGCAAATCTGCCTCGCAGCGGGGCGGCCAGAAGTCCAGTGGCGGCGGCTCGTCTGAGCGGACCAAGGACGACCTCTACCAAGAGGCGAAGAAGCGCGGCATCGAGGGCCGCTCGACCATGACCAAGCAACAACTGAAGAACGCCCTTGGCCACTGACTCCGGCCGCCGCGCACTCCCACCAGGCCAGCGGAGCGCCCAGCGTCCGGTCCGGGCTCGCTCCGCTCAGTGGGCGGCACGCAGCCGCGTCCCGGGTGGCGCTGTTCTGCGCCGCCGTCGTGCAGCCTCAGCCGACCAGGGCGACGAGCTTCCGGTACTCCAGCTGGTCCGTTCGTTCAGCGATCAGGTGGACGCGGGCATCTGCAAGGCAGTCCTTGAGGGACGCGAAGGCCGCTGCGTAGTTGTCCGTCTCACCGCCGCCGGCAGCAGTAGGCTGCCAAAGGATCAACAGCTGTTCGTGTCTGCGTGCGCCCTCCCGGGAGGCGAAGGACAGCTCGTGGACGACCAGACGCGGCTCCCCGTCGGGCAGGGCCTGGAGCAGCTCCTCGTGGGTCAAGTTGGCCTCGACCTCCACCACCAAGGCGCCCGCAGGATCCGCACGGCGCAATACCACCGTGTTGATCTCCCGTGTCTCCTTCATGTGCCGGAGGGCCTCAATGGCCCCTGCGGAGAGGAACGCACGACTGCTCACAGGAATCTCGCCTCATTTCGTGGCCGCTACCCCGGCTTCAACGGTGCGGGCCCCACCGGGGTTGCGGTGCTCGGGCTCGCACGACGTGTCCGACGGGGTGACCGACAGACGATGCGGAAGGGCGGCCACGAGCCGCCGGCCCGGCGGGGGCTTCGCCCCTGCCTCCAGGTGAGTGACCGTTTCCCTTCCGGCGGCGTGTGCGGAGTCGGGGCGATGAGCACTGTGCGAGGGTGCTCGGGCTTCGGCCAGCACTCGCCAGTCAGGAGTCATCCATGCTCGAACGCAAGCAACTCAAGGGCCGCACGCAGATCACCTTCGTTCTTCCCGCCGACACCCCGGACGGTCCGGTCAGCGTGGTGGGGGACTTCAACCACTGGGACCCCGCCGCGCACCCGCTCCAGGTCCGGGGCGACGGCATGCGCGCGGCCACGGTGGTCCTGCCCACGCACAGAGGCCACTCATTCCGGTACCTGGCGGCCGGCGACCACTGGTTCGACGACGATCAGGCCGACGGCCATGACGGCACGAACAGCCGCGTCAACACCTGACGAGGAGTGCCCCATGGATGCGATCGTGCTGCTGCGCGAGGACCACAAGACCGTCGAGAAGCTGTTCAAGCGGTTCGAGAAGACCTCCGACGACGACACGGCCGAACGCCGCCGGCTCGCCGACGAGGTGATCGAGGAGCTCACCGTCCACGCCTGGATCGAGGAGAAATTCTTCTACCCGGCCGCCCGCGAGGCCGCACCCGACACGACGGATCACATCCTGGAGAGCATCGAGGAGCACCACGCGGTGGTGTGGATGCTGTCTGAGATCAAGGACATGGACCCCGGCGACGAGCGGTTCAAGGCCAAGATGAGCGTGCTGATGGAACAGGTCCGCCACCACGTCGAGGAAGAGGAACAGGACTGGTTCCCGGAGGTCCGCAAGGTGATGGGCCGCAACAGACTCACGGAGCTGGGCGGTGAGCTGGAGGCCGGGAAGAAGCAGGCCCCACGCGATCCCCTGGCCGTTCCCAGCGCCGACTCGAAGTGACCCGACCACGGCGCCGGACAGCCGGCCGCCCCTGCGGCAGACTGGGTCTGGTGGCAGCGGCGGTGATCGCAGCGGCCGGGTGCGGGGCCCCTGCGGCACGACAGGACGCCGCAGCCGCGGCAGGAGCCGCCTTCGAAGCCGCCGTCGCGGCCGACGACCACGTCCGGGCTTGCGGGCTACTGGCTCCGCAGACCCGCAAACAGCTGGAGCAGGACGAGCAGAAGGCCTGTCCCGCCGCATTCGCGTCGCAGGAGTTGCCCAGGACGCGCGGTATCCAAGGGGTAGAGGCGTACGGGCGGCAGGCGATGGTGCGTATGACGGGCGACACCCTGTTCCTGTCGCTGTTCACCGGAGGCTGGAAGGTCGTCGCCGCCGGCTGCACACCGCGGCCCGACCAGCCCTACGACTGCCTGATCAAGGGGGCATGAGGCGTGCGGATCCTGTTCGTCGCCACCCTGGTGGTCATCCTGGGCGGGCTCGGCTACTTCATCACCATCGGGGTGCTCCAGCGATGACCGACAGCCGCGAAACGCGCAAAGGGCTCTGGCGGGAGAACAGCCTGACCCTCGCCTTCGGCATCGCCTTCCTGGTGGTGCTCGTCTGCCAGGCCATCGCCGGGCACGCCGAGTTCAACGAACAGATGACGGTCGACGGCCTCCAGCCGCTCAGCTTCGGCGAATACCTGACCTCATCCGACTTCGCCGTGGACGTCACCGAGAACTGGCAATCGGAGTTCCTGCAGTTCTTCCTCTACATCTTCGGCACGGTGTACCTCGTCCAGCGAGGCTCCCCGGAGTCCAAGAAGGTCCACAAAGCCGGTAACGAAAGCGAGCAGGAGCAGCGCATGGGCGACCACGCGCGCCCCGACTCGCCGCGCTGGGCGGGCACCAAGGACTGGCGCCAGACCCTCTACGCCCGCTCCCTGGGCACCGTCATGGGCACCCTGTTCGTGCTCTCCTGGCTGGCCCAATCCATCACCGGCACCGCCGCCTACAACGACCAGCAGCTCCGCCAACTCGAGGATCCTGTCAGCTGGGCCGGCTACGTGGCCACCCCTGATTTCTGGAACCGGACCCTGCAGAACTGGCAGTCCGAACTCCTCGCCGTCGCCGCCATGGTCGTCCTGTCCATCTACCTCCGCCAGCGCGGCTCCCCTGAATCCAAACCGGTCGGTGCCGCCCACACCACCACTGGCATCGAAGGCTGACCAGCCCCGGCCGGTAATCCCCAATTCAAGCCTCTGCCGCCTGCGGGGAGGCTGCCAGGGACCTGATCACGACCGCGCTGACACTCAGCTGACGCAGTCGGTCACGGGCGGGTGGGCCTCTGGTGTTGCCACTGCTCGAGCAACACCTCTGCGGGCAGCGCGCTGCCGTCGGGAGCCACGCCCTCACCCGCCTGCCCCATCCCGACCGGCCAAGGGGGAAAACCATTCGCCGACCACACCCGATTCGAGGCTGAGGTCTTCATCCTCAGCCCGGACGAAGGTGAGCCCCGCCGGACCACGGAACGGCGCAATAGGGGCAATAGCCAGCGGACGGCCGACCCGATCCTGCTTCGGTACGAGTGCCGTGGTCGGGCATGGAGATCGTCACTCCGCATGATTCCGAGGCCCGATACAGCCAGAAGGTCACTGCCGCCGGACAGCGGGACTGGATCGGCTACCGCGACCACCAGACCGAAACCTGCGATGGCACAGGTCCCATCGTGCGGCCCTGCGGCGTTCTAGGTGTATTGACCCGCAGCGTTGTTGACTCGGGTGATGGGCGGGTGTCCGCCGAGTGCGGTGTGGCAGCGGTGGTGGTTGTAGGTGTGGAGGAAGTCTGCCAGGGCGGCGGTCCGCTCGTCGTTGGAGGTGTAGGGCCGCAGGTAGGCCCATTCGTCGAGCAGGGTGCGGTTGAAACGCTCGACCTTGCCGTTCGTCTGCGGCCGGTAGGCGCGGGTGCGCTTGCCGGCCGCGCCGAGGTCGGCGAGGGCCTTCTTCCAGGCCTTGGCCTTGCGGTAGGACCAGGCATTGTCGGTCAGGACCCGTTCGATCCGGTCGATGCCGTGGCCGGCGAAGAACTCGGCGGCCCTGCGCAGGAAATCCGCACAGGTGTCGGCCTTCTCGTCGGTGTGGATCTCGCTGTAGGCCAGGCGGGTGTGGTCATCGACCGCGGAGTGGACGTAGTCGTAGCCCACGCCGCTCTTCCTGGCCCGTCCGGCCTGGCGGCCCAGCACCTTGTGGCCGCCGCCGTCGGGGATCCGGCCGAGTTTCTTCACGTCGACGTGGATCAGCTCGCCTGGCCTCTCGCGTTCGTAGCGGCGGATCACGCGGATTCAGAACGACGGTGGGCCGACTACCGGGCCATACGGCACGAGCCTCAGAGAGCACTATTTTTTCGCGGGATGGGACTCATGGGGTCCAGGTATCCCGGCACCACTGAAAGACCATATCGAGGCGAGGATAATTGCAGCTACTCCCGAAGGCGCGGACCCCGGCGTACAATGAATATGCAACGGCGGTATTCGTATGTGGGGCCTAAACATCTACTGCAAGAGACGCAGAACTGGGGAAAAGGACGTGCGGTTCGGGGGGTCGAACAGCTGACGCGGGCCGACCTCGAAGAAATGCAGACATACGTTGTGGACGTAACGGGGACCCTACTACTGGCCCCTAGGGGAAGTGAGCATGTTGCATGCGCCGGCGGGAAAGCAGTCCTAGGTGCCGGTGAAATCCGCTTCGCGCAAAGCGAGAACACCTGGCGGGTGAGCGAGATAAGTAATCTGTCCACGGGCTACGGGCCGGATGTGCTTTCCTGGCTTTCAGTAGCCCATGCGCTCGATCTGGCCGGTATCCAGCGGCCGGACGGGTTCACACACGCGGTGATCTTTCGCCGGTGCGTGGATTGCCTAGGTCTCAATATCGGCCGGGACGGGTGGTTCGTGTGCGCCCTCTGCGACGGCGACCTCCCGGCCGATTGGAACGTTGAAGTTCAGGAATGATTCCTATAACGGATTCGAGCCAGTGGGCTGACCTCGGGGGGGACTCTAAGGAAATGGCAGTACGGCAACAGGCTTGGATGCGGAGGGTGCGACCTGCCTTGCGACGACCGGTTGCTTGATCATGGTGGGCAAGTCTGAGGTGCCCCGGGGGGAAGCGAGTGTCGGCCTGAGCCCTCCCAATCTGCGTGACGTGCCGTCAGGCAAGTCAGCATCTGGTCAGCATCGGTCCCCCCACAGTCCGAAGCGGCTATCCGATGCGACGCCTGGTCGGCAGCGTCACAACAGCCTGGTGCCCACAGAAGTGCAGGCCAGGAGCCTTCTCGTCAGAGGCAGCCGATTTTCCTTAGGATCTCCGATCCTACGTCTGCCGGTGTAGAGTGCAGGACGCCCTTGACCTGCAGAAAGCGGGCAGGGAGCCGTCTTCCAGGAGTCCAAAATGCTGCGCACCATGTTCAAGTCCAAGATCCACCGGGCCACCGTCACCCAGGCCGACCTGCACTACGTCGGATCCGTGACCATCGACGCCGATCTGCTGGACGCCGCGGATCTGCTGCCCGGGGAGCTGGTCCACATCGTGGACGTCACCAATGGCGCGCGCCTGGAGACCTACGTCATCGAGGGGGAGCGCGGGTCCGGGGTCATCGGGATCAACGGCGCCGCCGCGCATCTGGTGCACCCCGGGGACCTGGTCATCCTCATCAGCTACGCGCAGGTCGAGGACGCCGAGGCGAGGGTGCTCAAGCCCCGCGTCGTGCATGTCGACGGCGACAATCGGATCGTCGAGCTGGGCGCGGATCCCTCCGCCCCGGTGCCGGGTACGGATCAGGAGCGCAGCCCGCACGCCGTGGCTGTCTGACCTGAGCCGTCTGAGGGGAGTGGGGGACCATGGTCGAGTTCACGGACGAGCGGAAGGCCGGAAGGCTGCTGGCCGTCGAGGGCGGGACGGCGGTGGGGTTCATCGCCTACTTCGTGCTCGCCGAGGCCCCGCACGCCCTGGTGGCGGTGCACACCGTCGTCGAGCCGGGCCATGAGGGCCGGGGCATCGCCGGGGATTTGGTGAAGACCTTCTACGGGATCGCCGCCGCCGAGGGCGTGCCCGTGGTTCCGCTCTGCCCGTACGCGGCGAGCTGGGCCGCCAAGCACCCCGACCAGGCGCCCGAGCCGGCCGCCGAGGTCGTGTCGGCGGCCAAGCTCCAGCTCGCCGCGGATTCGGAACTCTGGTGACGGACCCGCTCGGGCTGCTCGCCCAGGGCGCTCAGGCCCGGGCCCAGGCCGGGGCCCGGCAGGCCCCGTAGGGGCATTTCTCGCGCCGTCGCGGGAAAATGGCCATATGGTGCGAAAACTCGAAGAGACGCAGCCACCGGTGCCCGAGCCCGAGCCGACCCCGGACCCCAGCCCGTTCCCCGACCCCGGGCCGATCCCGCGCCCCGTGCCGCCCGTGCCCGGCCCCTTCCCGGAGCCGGACCCGGTGCCTCCGCCGCCAGGGCCCGCGCCGATACCGCAGCCCGGGCCCTGGAGCTGAGCGGCCTCAGCTCGTCTGGACCTCGGAGCGGTCACCGCTCCAGAGGGTGTGGAACGAGCCCGCGCGGTCGGTGCGCCGGTAGGTGTGCGCCCCGAAGAAGTCGCGCTGCCCCTGCGTGAGGGCCGCGGGCAGCCGCTCCGTGCGCAGGGCGTCGTAGTACGCCAGCGACGCCGCGAAGGCGGGCACCGGGATGCCCTGGCGCACCGCCGCCACCAGCACGGACCGCCAGCCCTCCTGGGCCGCCCCGATCTCCTCGGCGAAGTGCGCGTCCGCCAGCAGGCTCGGAAGCCCGGGCCGCGCGTCGTACGCGGCCCGGATCCGGTCCAGGAACGCGGCCCGGATGATGCAGCCGCCGCGCCACAGCGAGGCCACCGCGCCCAGGTCGATGCCCCATCCGTACTCCTGGCTGCCGGCCTGGATCTGGTGGAAGCCCTGGGTGTACGAGACGATCTTCGAGGCGTACAGGGCCTCCTCCACCTGGGCGGCGAAGGCCTCCGCCGCCTCCGGGGAGAGGGCGGCGGCCGTCGGGCCGCCGAGCCCGCGTGCGGCCGTACGCAGGTCCGCGTGGCCGGAGACCGCCCGGGCGAACACCGCCTCGGCGATCCCCGACACCGGCACGCCCAGGTCCAGGGCGATCTGTACGGTCCAGCGGCCGGTGCCCTTCTGTTCGGCGGCGTCGGCCACGACGTCCACGAACGGGCGGCCCGTCGCGGCGTCCGTGTGGGCGAGCACCTCCGCCGTGATCTCGATCAGGTACGAGTCCAGGCGCCCCCGGTTCCAGGTCCGGAAGGTCTCCGCGATCTTCGCGGGGGAGTAGCCCGCGACCTCGCGCAGCAGGTGGTACGCCTCGGCGATGAGCTGCATGTCGGCGTACTCGATGCCGTTGTGCACCATCTTGACGAAGTGGCCGGCACCGTCGGGGCCCATGTGTGAGGTGCACGGCGTCCCGTCGGCGGCCTTCGCGGCGATCTTCTCCAGCAGCGGGCCGAGGGACGCGTACGACTCCTCCGAGCCGCCGGGCATGATGCTCGGGCCGAGCAGCGCGCCCTCCTCGCCGCCCGAGATGCCCACGCCCACGAAGTGGATGCCCTGCTCGCGCAGCTCCTTCTCGCGGCGCCGGGTGTCCTCGAAGTGCGCGTTGCCGCCGTCGATGATGACGTCGCCCTCCTCCAGGAGCGGCGCGAACTCGCGGATCACGGCATCGGTCGGATCCCCGGCCTTCACCATGATGACGAGGCGTCGGGGGCGCTCCAGCGCGTCGACGAACTCCTTCGCGGACTCGGCCGCCACGAACCTGCCCTCGTGGCCGAACTCCTGCACGAGCGCCGTGGTCTTCGCGGCGGTGCGGTTGTGGACGGCCACGGTGAAACCGTTGCGGGCGAAGTTCCGGGCGAGATTGCTGCCCATGACCGCGAGCCCGGTGACGCCGATCTGGGCTGTGCTGGTGCTCATCGTTGCGCTCCTGCGTGCTTCGGTGTGCGGGGAATGCCGACGCTACATCGACGCGGGCGGCTACCGGTCCGATCGCCGCCGAGAGAGTGTCAAATTCCGCTGGAGGGCGCCCTGTTGCGCCCCTTGTCATGCTCTGATCGTGACGTTAGGTTGTGCGGTTCCTGATGTCTTCGATGGGGGCTCCCATGGGTGTACGGGGCCGGCACCGCCGGTATCAGCCGAGCAGCATCAACCGCGCCTCGCTCGCCGTCACCGCCGGCGGCGCCGGGATCGCGCTCCCGCTCATCGGCGCCGGAGCCGCGCACGGCGCCTCCGTGGACACCTGGAACAAGGTCGCCGCCTGCGAGTCGACGAACAACTGGCACGTCAACACCGGCAACGGCTATTACGGCGGCCTCCAGTTCAGCCAGAGCACCTGGCGGGCCTTCGGCGGTACCGCTTTCGCCGCCCGCGCCGACCTGGCCACCAAGGACCAGCAGGTCGCGGTCGCGGAGAAGGTCCTGAAGGGCCAGGGGCCGCAGGCCTGGCCGCAGTGCGGGAAGCAGGCCGGCCTCAGCCGCAGCGCCGCGTCGCCCGCCGTCGCGCCACAGGGTCAGGACCCGAAGGCGCAGGGGGCGCAGGGGGCGAAGGCCGAGACGCGGCAGACCAAGGCCACCGTGCCCCGCCCCACCGGAACCTCCGTGCTGCCGAACCCGTATGTGGTCGCGCCCGGCGATTCGCTCTCGGCGATCGCCACCGAGCAGCACGTCGAGGGCGGCTGGCAGGCGCTCTACGAGACCAATCGCGCCACCGTGGGAAGCAATCCGGACATGATCTTCCCCGGGCAGCGGCTCACCCTGCGGATCACCGCGGCGCCGCCGGCGCAGAACCCGGAGAAGCCGCCGCGCACGGCCGACCCGGTGAAGCCCGTGGAGCCGGCGGCGGAGAAGCCGGCCGCCAAGACCGCGGAGAAGCCGGCCGAGAAACCGGTGGAGAAGCAGGCCGAGAAGCCCGTCGAGAAGCCGGCGCCGCAGCCCGCCTCAGCGCAGCAGAAGCCGGCCGCGGGCGGATTCTCCGCCCCCGTCGACGCCTCCATGGGTACCGCCTACCGCGTCGCGGGCTCCTCCTGGTCCAGCGGCTATCACACGGGCGTCGACTTCCCGGTGGCGACCGGAACCTCCGTCAAGTCGGTCGGCCCCGGACAGGTCGTCTCCGCCGGCTGGGCCGGTGCATACGGCTACCAGGTCGTCATCCGGCACACCGACGGCCGGTACTCCCAGTACGCCCACCTGTCGGCGCTCGGCGTCAAGTCCGGCCAGCAGGTCTCCGGAGGCCAGCGGATCGGCCGTTCCGGCTCGACCGGCAACTCCAGCGGCCCGCACCTGCACTTCGAGATGCGGACGGGACCCGGCTACGGCTCCGACATCGACCCGCTGAAGTACCTCCGCTCCCACGGAGTCGACATCTGACCCGCGTACGTGCGAAGGCACGGCGGTGAGCAGGACCAGCCCGGTGGCCGCCACCACGGCGCTGGCCAGGGCCGCCGCCGTGCCTCCCGTTCCGTACCGGAAGCCCTCGTCGAACAGCGAGATGCCGACCGCCGCCGCGACCACGGGATTGACCACGGTCACCGTGGCCAGCGGCGCGGTCAGCCCGGCGCCCCGGTAGGCCGCCTGCGAGAGCAGCAGCCCGCCGGACGCCAGCACCGCGATCGCCGCGAGATCGGGCCACAGCGCGCCCAGCGTGCCCAGGCCCAGCGTGCCCAGCGAGTCGCTCTCGGCCACCGACTTGGTGAACACCGACGCCATGCCGAAGGCCGTCCCGGCCGCCGCGGCCAGCAGCACGCTGCGCAGCACCGCCCGGTGCATCCGGTGCGCCGCCAGGAACAGCGCCGCCACCCCGGCCGCGGTCGTGACGAGCAGCAGGCTCCGCTCACCGCCCGCCAGGGCCTGCGCCCGCCCGTCCCCGCCGGTCAGGGCCAGCAGCCCGGCCAGCCCCACCGTGGCCAGCACCGCCCCGCGCCAGGCCGCGGCGCCCGCCCGGCGCCGTACGAAGACCGCTGCCATCGGGAGCGCGAAGACGATCGTGAGCGCGCCGAGCGGCTGGACCAGACTCAGCGGCCCGTACGCGAGGGCCACCACGTGCAGCAGGGCGCCGAGACAGTTCAGCCCCACCGCGACCCACCAGCCGCCCCGCCGCAGCAGCGCGTACGGGCGGTTCGGCATGGTCGCCGCGACCTGTTCCTGGACGATCGCGCCACCCGCGTACGCAAGGGCGGACACGAGGCAGAGCAGGGCCGACAGCGCCAGTGCACTCATGAAGTCCACAATGCCCGACCCGACTTCGCTATTCCTCCGCCCACAGGGGGTCACGGGTCATACTCCTGGCGTAGTACAGGAGTACGCGATCAGGCATGCGGGGTGGCGCCGAAAGGCCACGTCCGGACGCGTACGGTGACACCGCGCACGCGTTATGTGAGCCCGGGGGCAGCGGGTTTTGTCCCGGGCGCGTCGGATCCGTACAGTTCCCCTTTTGGGGACTTCCGCAGCAGGCGGATGCGGACGAGTGATCAAGGAACGGCAGCGGCCATGACGGTGACCGAAGACAGCCAGGACTACGGGCACGCATACGGACCGGGCATCGACCCCGAGCGGCTGGCCCTCTGCCTCAGCGTGCTCGACGAGCTGGACAAGCTCGACGTCGACCACCCCGACGCGATCACCGTACGCCGCGCCACCGCCGGCCTGTACCGCACGGTCAAGCAGCGCCGCCGCCAGGAGCGCCGCGCCGCCAAGACCGCCAACGACAAGGCCGTCACCGAGGCGACCGCCACCGGCTCCGCCGAGCGCATCGACGACGAGACCGAGGGCATCCTGCCCTCCTCGGTAACGGAGACCGGCCGGATCGCCGGAATACTCCAGCGCCCGCGCTCCTGCTACATCTGCAAGACGCGGTACGTCGAGGTCGACTACTTCTACCACCAGCTCTGCCCGAGCTGTGCCGGCGAGAACCGCGCCAAGCGCGAGGCCCGCGCCGACCTCTCCGGCAAGCGCGCGCTGCTCACCGGCGGCCGGGCCAAGATCGGCATGTACATCGCGCTGCGGCTGCTGCGCGACGGCGCCCACACCACGATCACCACCCGCTTCCCCAAGGATGCCATCCGCCGCTTCAAGGCGATGGAGGACTCGGCGGACTGGATGCACCGCCTGGAGGTCGTCGGCATCGACCTGCGCGACCCGGCCCAGGCCGTGGCGCTCGCAGACCAGGTGGCCGAGGCCGGTCCGCTGGACATCCTGATCAACAACGCGACGCAGACCGTGCGCCGCCTGCCCACCGCGTACGCCGCGCTGGTCGAGGGGGAGAGCGCCCCGCTGCCGGCGGGCGAGCTCCCCGCCCACCACGTCATCGGCGCCTTCAACTCCGGTGCGGTCGACGGCCTGGCTGCACTGCCCATCGGCGTGAGCGGGCTCGAGGCGCAGAAGGTCGCCGACCTCGCCCTGGTCGCGGGCAACGCCAGCCTCGAACGGCACCTCGACGGCACCGCCATCGACGCGGGCGGCCTGCTGCCGGACGTAGTCGAGTCCAACACCTGGGTGCAGACCATCGACCAGATCTCCCCGGTGGAGCTGCTCGAGACCCAGCTGTGCAACTACACCTCGCCGTTCATCCTGATCAGCGCGCTCCGGCCTGCGATGGCCGAGGCGGCCCGGAAGGCGTCCAGCGGGCGTGCGTACGTGGTCAACGTCTCGGCGATGGAGGGCGTCTTCAGTCGCGGCTACAAGGGTGCGGGGCACCCGAACACCAATGCCGCCAAGGCTGCGATGAACATGGTGACGCGGACCAGCGGCCAGGAGATGTTCCAGACCGACCGCATCCTGATGACCTCGATCGACACCGGATGGATCACCGACGAGCGCCCGCACTTCGACAAGCTACGCCTCGCCGAGGAGGGCTTTCACGCCCCCCTCGACCTGGTCGACGGCGCGGCCCGCGTCTACGACCCGATCGTGCGCGGCGAGGCCGGCGAGGACCTGTTCGGCGTCTTCCTCAAGGACTACGCCCCCGCGAACTGGTAGTCCGCCCCGGCCCCCGGCCCTACTGGATCCCCGCGATCGACCCCCTCGGCGAACCGAGGGGGTCGTTCCCGTTCCGGGCGTGAACGGCCCGGTAGGCGCCCGCCGCGACCAGCTCCAGCACCGGCCGCCAGTCCTCCAGCACGCCCGCGTCCAGGCCCGCCGCGTCGGCCGTGTCATGTGCCTGGCGCAGGGCCGCCGCCGCCTCGCCGTCCGGTCCGGACGCCGCCAGCGCGCGGAGCCCGGCCTCGTCCCCGGCCCGCGCCTGCAGCCGTACCAGCCGGGTCACCCGCTCGCCGAGCAGCGGGCGGACCGCCTCCGCGTAATCGGTCCGGGACGCTCCGTCACCCGGACGGAGCAGTTCGCCGAGATCCTGTACGAGCCCCGCGATCTGGAGCTCCTTGTCGAAGGGGTGTGCGCGGCGCAGCAGGGCCGCGGTCCGCATCCCACGGCCGTCGCGGCAGGCATGGAGAAGATCCATCAGCTCCGGAACGCTTGAGATGTACGGCACTTCGAACCCCCGCATTCCGGACCTCGCCACCGCCGCTCCCTCCGTCGCCCCCGCGCGCATCCGGCGTCGAGCGGACCATGCTTGACGCACCCGCGGGTCGAAGACTTCCTGAACTCGCGGCGAAAACAAGAGGGCGACGCGGTTTTTGCCTTTCTATCGAGCGGAGGCCCGCTCATATGTGTACTCTGGGGCATCAAGAAGGCCCCATCCGGGCCACGCTCCACCAAGGCGCCACCGCGTCCGGAAACCCTTGAAGCCCTTGCCCGGCGCGCGGTCCGCCTGCCGGGTTGCGCGACACTAAGGAGTGCGCGGTGACAGAAACCACGAAGCCCGAACCGACGTTGCTGGAGCGACCGGGGCCGCGGCCCAAGTCGCGGACCGACGAACTCGGCAGCCTCGAAGTCTGGGCGCGGTCCGCCCCCATCCGGCTGGCGGGGTACGAGGACGACCTGGCGGAGTCGCACATCCTGC
This sequence comes from Streptomyces sp. NPDC048258, assembly GCF_043201995.1. Taxonomy (NCBI): domain Bacteria; kingdom Bacillati; phylum Actinomycetota; class Actinomycetes; order Kitasatosporales; family Streptomycetaceae; genus Streptomyces; species Streptomyces sp. NPDC048258. The sequence goes on along the minus strand of NZ_JBICZH010000018.1, from coordinate 70,321 downwards.
CCGGCGTCGACTAGCGCGACCTGAGTGACGAGAGCGACCGGATCGGCCGGGTCGGCCAGACCGTCCTGAGCGACCGGACCGACCCGTCCGAAGTGAAGAGCGGTACAGAGCGCCCCCGTGCCCACCCGCACCGGGGGCGCTGCCCTGTCCCGTCGAGGACGCCGCCGCGCGGGTTCCCGAACCGCGTACGCCGTGAGCGTCATCGCTGAAAGCGATCACCACTTCCCGCGGCCCGGCCGCCCCGGCAGGCTGAGCCGCATGAAGCTGCTGATGCTGGGTGGAACCGAATTCGTAGGACGCGCGATCACCGAGGACGCCCTCGGCCGGGGCTGGGAGGTGACCGTCTTCCACCGCGGCCACCACGCGCCCCCGCCGGGCACCTCCGCCCTGCACGGCGACCGCACCGCCCCCGGCGGCCTGGACGCCCTCGCCGAGGGGGAGTGGGACCTCGTCGTCGACACCTGGGGCGGCGCCCCCACCGCCGTACGCGACAGCGCCCGCCTGCTGCGCGAGCGTGCCGGGCGGTACGTGTACGTCTCCAGCCGCTCCGTGTACGCCTACCCCGCCCCGGCCGGCCAGGGCGAGGACGGCCCGGTCGTGGAGGGCTCGCCCGACGCCGCCTCCGTCGCGTACGCCGAGGACAAGCGGGGCGCCGAACTGGCCGCCCTGGACGCCTTCGGCGACCGCGCCCTGCTGGTGCGCGCCGGGCTGATCCTCGGCCCGTACGAGAACGTCGGCCGACTGCCCTGGTGGCTGCACCGCACCGCCCGCGGCGGCCCGGTGCTCGCCCCCGGCCCGCGCGAACTCCCGCTCCAGTACATCGACGTACGCGACCTCGCGCGCTGGACCCTGGACGCGGCCGGCGCCGGGCTCAGCGGCGCGTACGACGTGGTCTCCCCGGCCGGGCACGCCACGATGGGCAGCCTGCTGGAGGCCTGCGCCGCCACCACCGGCGGCACCGCCGAACTGCGCTGGACCGACCCGGCCCCGATCCTGGAGGCCGGCGTCCAGCCCTGGACCGAGCTGCCGGTCTGGACCGGGACGGGCGAGCCCCACGAGTACATGCACGGCGGTGACGTGTCCAAGGCCCTGGCGGCGGGCCTGAAGTGCCGCCCGGTCGAGGAGACCGTGGCCGACACCTGGGCCTGGCTCCAGAGCCTCGGCGGGATCGCCCCGCAGCGTCCCGACCGGCCGGCCCCGGGCCTCGACGCGCAGCGGGAGGCCGCGCTACTCGGGCTCTGACCAGGCGGCTTCCGCGAGCCGGGTGGGCGGCAGGTACTCGCGCAGCAGTGTGCGGTGCCACCAGGCACCCGTCTCGCGCAGCTCCCGCCAGGTGGTGAACCGGTAGCGGTACAGCAGGGCGCGGACATAGCGGGGCGGCGCGTCCGGGAAGGGGTTGTGGCGCAGCAGCCGCAGCGTGTCCCGGTCGCCCGCCAGCAGCCGCTCCACGAACGGCCCGAACCAGTCCCGCGCATAGCCGGGGGAGAGCGCCGCGAACCACATCAGCCAGTCCAGGCGCAGATGGTACGGGGCGAACTGGCGCGGAATCCTGCGAAGTCCGCCCGGCTTCCCCTTGAAGCCGTACTCCCGCCAGTCCCCGTCCGCGTGCGGCATCCGGTCGGCGGTTCCCTCCACCACCACCTCGTCCCGGATCCGGCCCACCGTGCCGAACGCCCCGTAGGTGTTGACCAGATGGAGCGAGTCGAAGGAGCGGTTCATCACCTGGCGGCGCGAGACCATGTTGAGCACGGGATGCCTGCTCAGTGCCAGCACCAGCACGGTCACCGCGCAGACCAGGACCACGAACCACACCGGAGCCGCCCGCGAGGCCGCGGCCGGGGGAGCGCCAGCGAGCCCGGTGAAGTCCACGGCCGACAGGGCCAGCGTGATCGTCAGCCAGTTCAGCCAGGCGAAGTTGCCCGACAGCACCAGCCACAGCTGCGTCGCCACGATGATCCCCGCGGCGTACGAGGCCACCGGCTGCGGAGTGAACAACAGGACCGGGACGACCAGTTGGGTCACGTGGTTGGCCGCGCACTCCACCCGGTGCAGCGGCTTCGGCAGATGGTGGAAGAACCAGCTCAGCGGCCCCGGCATCGGCTGCGTCTCGTGGTGGTAGTAGAGGCAGGTGAGCTTGCGCCAGCAGGAGTCCCCGCGGATCTTGATCAGTCCCGCGCCGAACTCCACCCGGAAGAGCACCCACCGCAGCAGCCACAGCACCAGCACCGGCGGCCCGGCCCGCGCGTTGCCGAGGAAGACGGCGAGGAATCCCACTTCCAGCAGCAGCGACTCCCAGCCGAAGGAGTACCAGGTCTGCCCGACGTTCACGATGGAGAGGTAGAGCAGCCACAGCAGGGCCCACATCCCCATGGCCGCGCCCAGCGGCACCTCGTCCCCGGCGCCGGCGGCCAGTGCGGCGGCCAGTACCGCCCCGGCCCAGGCGCATCCGGCGAACAGCCGGTCGGAGTAGCGCAGTTGGAACAGGCTCGGGGCGCGCCGGAAGGGCACGTACCGCACGTAGCGCGGTACGGGCAGCATGCCCCGCGCCCCGATCAGGGCCCGGAACTGCAGGGCGGCCCCGACGAAGGCGAAGAGGTAGACACCGGCGAGGGCCCGCTGGAAGACCAGCCGGCCCAGCCAGTACCCGGGCGCCGTGAACCAGTCCATCGCCTCCAGTATCGGACCGGTCAGGCGGTGGTGGCCAGCCTGCGCACGTGGCGGCCCAGATGGCGGGCGTAGCGCAGCTGGAGGAAGGGGACCACCGGGCCCGCGAGCCGGGTGTACCAGCAGGCGGGGCGACTGAAGGCGGTCACCGTGAACCACACGACGCCGTCCCGGTCCATGTCCACGATGAAGGACTCCTCCCCGCACTCCGGGTGGCCCGTCAGGGTCCCGTACGCGAAACCGATCCGGGCGGGCTCGTACGCCGTCCAGACCACCTGGCACGGAGCGTCGATCCGCAGCGGCCCCGAGCCGATCCCGACGGTCACGCGGTTGCCGGTCCGGACGGCGACGGTGCTGTCGATGTCGCCGCGGACCCGCATGCCCGAGGCCCGGTGCGCCTGGAAGGTGGTCACCGCGATGCCGGCGGCCTCGAAGGCGGCCCGGCCGTGCCCTATGCGGGTGCGGTGGTGCAGGTGGTGGTATCCGGCGGGCAGCGGCCGCTCGGCGGTGGCGCCCCGGTCGGGGTAGCTGAGGGCGTTCCGGCCGGCGCTGATGAGGCGGGTCATGGCGTGGTCTCCTGTCGGTCTGCGGTCAGTCGGCGCCAGGCCAGCACCGAGCACAGGGCGAATCCGAGGGCGTTTCCGAGGCCGTGGGTCGCGGCCATCCAGGTCAAGGTGGGGTGCGCGATCCCGGTGGCCTCGCCGACCGCCCACCACAGGGCGAGCAGCATGGTGGCCAGCAGGACCGCCGCCGAGGTCGCGAGCAGCGCCCGCGTGGTCCGGTCTCTTCCGGCCGGCCGGATCTCCCGCCAGGTCAGCAGGGCCACGGCCCACATCCCGCCGGTCAGGACCACCGCGCCCGCCAGTTCGGCCCAGTCGTCGACGAAGTAGCCGAGGAGTACGAGCAGGGTGCCCGCGGGGACGCTGTACGCGGCCCGGCGCGCGCCGGGTCCGGGTACCGCGGCCCGGCACACCAGACCGGCGACCAGGGCGGCGGTGAATCCGGCGAAGTGGAAGTGGGGCACGGTGAGCGCCAGGATGTCGAGGTCGAAGCCGAACAGCCGGTGACCGGCGCGCTCGGCGACCATGGCGGTTCCGGCGATCGACGGCGAGACCAGCGCGGTGGCCACCGCGACGTCCGCGGGGCCAGGGGGTGTCTTGCCTGTCAGGACGGCGGGGGCCCGCACCGCGAGGGCCAGCGTGGCCGCCGCGTACAGTGCGGCGAGCGTCGTGGCGAGTGCTCCGCGCGGCAGCCAGAGGGACACCGCGCCGAGGGTGGCGGGCAGCGGCCACAGGCGGGCGGCCCGGCGGAACCCGGCCGGGTCGATCAGGCGCAGCCCGGCCGGGACCACGTAGAGCATGCCCAGGGTGACGATCATGTTCACCAGTACCGTCACCGCGGGCTCCCCTCCCGGTTGCGGCCGAACGCTTTGAACGCGTTCAATCCACGGCCGTGACTCTATGGGATTCCTTGAACATGTTCAAGAAGCGCTCCGGTTGCGGCCTTCGCGCGGATGCGGCAGACAAGAGGGAGCATCCGGGGCGAAAAGGGAGATCCACGTGTACGCACCGACACCTCCGACACCTCGTCAGGCGCCGCGCCGTCATGCACCGGCTGGCGCCGCTCTGTTCGCGGCCCTCGGCCTGTTCGCCGCGGCATGCGGCGGCTCCGAGGAGCCGCGCGGGGCCGCGGGATCCGAGAGCCAGGAGGTCCACCTCCAGCCCGTGGCCGCCGCGGGCCCCGCCCCCTTCACGGCCACCTCGGCCACCGCCGAGTCCGCCCCCGTACAGCCCCCGCTGCCCAACCCGACCGGGCAGGGCATCCGCACGGTGAACGCGGGCACCCCCGGCCTGTACGGCGGCACCGAACGGCTCGGCAGCTGCGACGTGGAACAGCAGGTCCGCTCCCTGACAGCCGACAACGCCAAGGCCCGCGCCTTCGCCAAGGCATCCGACATCGAACAGGCGAAGATCCCCGAATTCCTCCGCGGCCTCACCCCGGTGGTGCTCCGCGCCGACACCCGGGTCACCAGCCACGGCTTCCACGACGGCCGAGCCGACAGCTTCCAGGCCGTCCTCCAGGCCGGCACCGCCGTGCTCGTCGACCAGCACGGGATGCCCCGGGTCCGCTGCGCCTGCGGCAACCCGCTGCTCGCGCCGCGCGCCCCCAAGGGCTCCCCGGTGCACAAGGGCGACCCGTGGAACGGCTACCAGCCCAACCAGGTCGTGGTCATCGAGCCCACCACCCACGTGATCAACAACCTGGTCATCGTCAACATCGCCGACAACACCTGGATCGAGCGCAAGAGGGGCGACGACGGAGCCCAGGACCGGACCCCGCAGGTGCTGCCCGAGTTCGACCCGGCCGACGGCATCCCCACCGGGCCCGTCACCCCGCCCGGGGCCGCGCCCGCCGAGCCCTGCCCGACCTCTGACAGGAACAGCCTCGCCCGCACCGCGCCGCCGGCGGCCGGGCCCGAGGACTGTTCGTCGCAGCCGCCGAACGCACAGGCCGCGCCGGGCGAGGGGCAGCGGCAGGATCCGGCGCTGCCGCCCGGCCCGGCCAACCCGCCGCAGCAACAGCAGCAGCCGCCGAACGACCTGTCGCCGGAGGACGGGCCGCTGTCCGACCTGCCGCCGTCCGACCTGCCCTCGGACGTTCCCATGGACGTTCCATCGGACCAGCCGTCCGAGGTGGCGCCGGACATCCCGACCGACCCGTCGCAGCTCCCGTACGACCCCTTCGACCCCAACGTCGTCCCGGACGAGCAGCAGCCGCCGCCGGTCGACCCCGGCTACCCGCTGGAGAGCGCCTGACCGGCCCGTGTGTCATGGTGGATCGGTGCCGACCACCGTATCGCTGCCGGACGACTGGCCCGCACACCCGGACCGGTCGCTCGCACTGAACCGCATGGGAAGTTTCGACTGGGACCTGGTCACCGGGCTCATGCACCTGGATGCTGCCGCCCTCGACGTCTTCGACACGGCCCCCCACGAGTACGACGGTCGGCCCGAGTCCCTCTCCCCGCGCGTCCCGCCCACCGAGGCCACCCGGCTCGACGCCCTCGTCTCCAGCGCCCTCAAGAGCAGGGAGGACAGCTACGGCGCCTACTTCCGCATTCGCCGCCACGACGGCCGGCTGCGCTGGACGCACACCCAGGGCCGCGTCATGCGCGGCCCGGACGGGCGCCCGTACCGGATCATCGGCATCGTCCGGGACGCGACCGAGGAGCTCAGCCACTCGGCGGAACGCCTCGGCCTCGACGAGGAGCGGCGCCGCCAGACATCCGTGGTCGAGAGCACCACCGCCGCCCTCGCCCACGCCCGGACCGTGCAGGACGTCATCGACGCGCTCGGCGACGCCCACGGCCTGGAACGCCTCGGCTCGATGGGCATGGTGATGGGCCTCGTCGAGGCCGGGCGGATCCACCTCGTCGCCGAGGGGCCGGTGGGCAGCTTCGTACCCGGCACCCGGTACACCCGCATCGACGAGCAGTACCCGATGAGCGAGGTCGTGCGCTCGCTCCAGCCGCGCTTCCTCGACTCCGCGCAGGAGTTCGCCGACGGCTATCCCGGTCTCTGGGCGAAGATCTCGAGCATGGAGATCTCGGCAGCCGCGTATCTGCCGCTGATCGCCCAGGCCAGGCCGATCGGCGCGATCGGCCTGCTCTACCAGGACAAGGACGGCTTCACCCAGGACGAGCGGAACCTGCTCGTCGCGCTCGGCAGCAGCATCGCGCAGAGCCTCCAGCGCGCCATGCTGCTGGAGCAGGAGCACGACCTGGCGGAGGGCCTCCAGCAGGCCATGCTGCCGAGGCGGATCCCGTCGGTGCCGGGCGCGGAGATCGCCGTACGGTACCGCTCCGCCCGGATGGGCCAGGACATCGGCGGCGACTGGTACGACGTCATCCCGCTGCCGGGAGGCCGGGTCGGCGCCGTCATCGGCGACGTCCAGGGCCACGACACGCACGCGGCGGCGGTGATGGGCCAGCTGCGGATCGTGCTGCGCGCGTACGCCGCCGAGGGGCACTCGCCGGGCACGGTCATGGCCCGGGCCTCCGTCTTCCTGCACGAACTGGACACCGACCGCTTCGCGACCTGTACGTATGTGGAGGCCGACCTGACGACGGGGGTGCTTCAGCTGGTCCGGGCGGGCCACATCGACCCGCTGCTGCGCACCCGGGACGGGGACTGCCGGCGACTTCCGGTGGGGGGCGGCATGCCGCTCGGCCTCTCGGCGGAGTTCGGCCGCCTGGAGTACCCGGTGACCACCGTGGAGCTGGATCCGGGGGAAACAATTCTGCTGTGCACGGACGGCCTGGTGGAGCAGCCCGGCGCCGACCTCGACGACGGGATCCGGCTCCTGACCTCGCTGGTCCGCCGCGGACCGGCGGACCTGCAGCTCCTCGCGGACCGGTTGTGCGGGGTCGTCGACGAGCGGGGCGGCGACGACGACATGGCGCTGCTCCTGCTGCGCCGGCGGGTGCCGGACGCCCCGCAGGGCGGCGGCCGCCTCCAGCAGCACGTGGCGCCGGGAGACCCGGAGGCGCTGGTGGCGGCACGCCACATGATCGGGGCGGCGGTGCGGGCGTGGGGTGCGCGGGAGCGGGCCGACGAGATCGAACTCGTCGCGGACGAGCTGATCGTGAACGCCCTGATGCACACGGACGGCCCGGCGATCGTGACCCTCCGGATCCTGGCCGGCACCGACCGGCGCCTGCGGGTGGAGGTCGAGGACCGGTCCAGCGCCCTGCCGAGGCGCCGGGAGGCGGGCGAGTCGGGGGTGTCGGGTCGGGGGCTGATGCTGGTGGACCGGTTGGCGGACGTGTGGGGCGTGGAGCCGCGGGGGAGCGGCAAGTGCGTGTGGTGCGAGTTCGTAATGGCGTAGCCGGCCCCTGCCGGGGCTCGGCGGGTCGGGGCTCGGCTGGGCCGGGGCCGGGGCCGCAGTCCTCGCGGGGGCCGGTGCCGGGGTGGGCGGGCGCTGCGCCGTTGCCGGAGGCGCTGCCCCCGGACCCTCCCCCAGACTCCGTCCGGGGGGACCCCCAGCGCCTCAAACGCCGGCGGGGCTGGATTTGGCCGATGCCGTCCGTCTGGCACAACCCAGCCCCGCCGGCGTTTGAGGCGCGGGGTCTGGGGCGGAGCCCCAGGTCCTTGAGCCGCGCCGGTAGGTGAGGCGCAGGCCCGGACAGGCTTCGCGGAGCGGAAAGGCGTTGCGGGGGCGGGGACGGTCGCGGAGGATCCATGGCGATGACTATCGCCATGGATGACGTCCGCCGACTGCTGAGGGCCGGGGACCTGCCCGGAGCCGTACGGTCCCTGCGACCCGGTGCCGAGACGGCACCCCTCACCGAACTCGCCGAGGCCACAAGGGCCTTGGCCGATGCCGCCGGGCTCATGGACCTGGCCGCCGCCGCCGAGGCCACCGCCGAGCGGCCGGCCGACCCGCAGGCCCTCTACGACTTCGGCTACGGCTGCGTCGAGCACGGCCTCGCCTTCCTCGCCGTCGCGCCGCTGCGCGAGTCGCTGCGGCTGGTCCCCGATTCGCGGCCGCTCCTCGCCGAGCTGGTGTCCGCCCTGGAGGACGAGGAGCGGCACGCCGAGGCCGCCGCGCTGCTCGCCGCCCGCGGCGACCGGCTGGCCGCCTGGCCCGAGACGTACCTGCTCGTCCACCACACCCTGCTCAGCGGGGACCTCCCCACCGCCCGGGCCGTCGCCGCCCGGCTGCCCACCCCCGAGGACGAGAGCTGGCGCTGGGCCCACGCCCGCCAGCGCCGCATGCTGGACCGTGCCGAACTGGCCGCCACGGCAGGGCCGTTGGACGGCGCCGACCTGCGTGGCTGGCAGTTCGCCCTCACCGGCACGCTCCTGGGCACCCTCTCCCCGTACGGCTACGGCGCCGGCATGGCCGGCCGGTACGCCTTCCTCGGCGACAGCCACGACCAGTGCCGGCGCGGCCTGGCCCGGCTCGCGCTGGCGCTGGAGGCGACCGGGCAGCGGCCCGGCACCGTCTCCCTGCTGCCGGGCCGGTCCGACCGGATCCTCGGGCTCGCCGCCGCGGCCGTGATCGGGCTGCCCGCCGTACCGTACGAGCCAGCGCGCACCGACACGCTCGTCGTCGCGTACGACCTGAACGACTGTGATCCCGAGGTCGCGCGGAGCCTGCGCCTGCGCGCCGACGGGCAGGTCCTGTACGAGCACGCCACCCGGTGGACCAGCCCGCCCCCGGTCAGCGCGGACTTCAGCGCCCTGCTCGCGCGGCTCGTCTCCGTACCGTGGAAGGAAGACGAGCGGCCCGAGGAGGAGATCGCCCGCGACATCGCCTCGGCCGACCCCGCCGCGGACGAGGGCGACGGCGAGACCCCGCCCGACCCCGACGAGGCCTTCCGGGCCTACGCGGCGGCCGTCGCCCCCGGCTGGCTCACCGGGACCCGCGACCGGCTCGGCTCGGCCGGACCCGTGCACAGCTCGCGTTTCGCCTGAGGCCGGGGCAGGCTGGGACCATGCCGGAGCTGCCCGAGGTCGAGGCCCTGCGGGAGTACCTCGACGAACACCTCGCCGGGCGGGTGGTCGAGCGCGTCCTCCCGCTCGCCGTGAGCGTGCTCAAGACGTACGATCCGCCGCTGACCGCGCTCGAAGGGCAGACGGCCGGGGCCACCGCCCGCCACGGCAAGTTCCTGGCCATGCGGATCGGCGAACTCCATCTCGTCACGCACCTGGCCCGGGCCGGCTGGTTGCGCTGGCAGGACACCCTGCCCGCGCAGCCGCCGCGCCCCGGCAAGGGGCCGCTGGCGCTGCGTGTGGTCCTGGAGGGCGGCGGCGGGTTCGACCTCACCGAGGCGGGGACCCAGAAGCGGCTCGCCGTGTATGTCGTACGGGACCCGCGGGAGGTGCCCGGCATCGCCCGGCTCGGGCTTGATCCGCTCGCCGAGTCCTTCGACCGGGACGCGTTCGCCGCCCTGCTGGCGGGGGAACGGCGCCAGATCAAGGGCGTGCTCCGCGACCAGAGCGTCATCGCGGGCATCGGCAACGCCTACAGCGACGAGATCCTGCACCACGCGAAGATGTCGCCGTTCAAACTGGCCGCCTCCCTCGAGGAGGACCAGGTGACCCACCTCCACACCGCGGTCCGGGACACCCTGCGTGAAGCCGTCGAGCGCACGCACGGGGTGGCGGCCGGCAAGCTCAAGGCCGAGAAGAAGAGCGGGCTGCGGGTGCACGGCCGGGCCGGGGAGCCGTGCCCGGTGTGCGGGGACACCGTGCGCTCGGTCTCCTTCGCCGACTCCTCGCTCGAATACTGCCCCACGTGCCAGACCGGCGGGAAGCCGCTCGCCGACCGGCGGCTCTCACGCCTCCTCAAATAGCCGGGCGCTGCGTAGACTCCCACGCCATGGCCGAGGAGCAGCAGTCGCCGCCCCGGCGCGAGATCGTCACCGGGGTACCCCGGGGCACCCGCCGCCGGCCGCCCGCGCACACCCCCGCCCGCTCGGAGATCTCAGAGCAGACCACCCTCGGCGCCACGTACGTACGGGCCCTCATGCGCAGCCAGCTGCGTGCCGGGATCGGGGCACTGGCCGCGCTCGCGCTGCTCATCGGGACGCTGCCGCTGGTGTTGGTGCTGCCGCGCACCGCGTCGGGGCCGCTGGTGTGGGTGGCGCTCGGCCTGCTGGTGTACCCGGTGATGTGGGTGATCGCGCGCTGGTACGTCACGCGGGCCGAGCGCAACGAGGCGGATTTCACCGGGCTGGTGATGGATCCGGCCGAGGCGCCGGGGCCCCGCCTCCCCGGATAGCGGCCCCGCGTCAGAACAGGTGCATCGCCAAGTGCCCCAGCGGCAGGCCGAGCTGCCAGGCCGGGGTCCACACCCGCGCGTTCTCGTCCAGCCCCGGCGGGGTGTCGGCGTGGCCGTGCCGTCCGGGGTCGAGGTTGGTGGCGAACAGCTCGGTGTGGTCCAGCCAGCGCCAGGCCGCCCGGGCCAGTTCCAGATCGGGCTCCTCGGCGCGGCCGCGCTCCCGGGCCTCCTCGCCCAGCGCGAGGAACCGGGTGTGCACCCAGTCGCGCCAGGGGTGGCCGTACGCCGTCAGCGAGAGCCACTCGTCGAGCTGGGAGACCACCCGGATCCCGGAGAGCTCCCCGGCCGCGTCCGAGAGGTAGATGGTCAGCGCGAGCGTGTCCCGCCCGGCCCGGAACTCCAGGGTGCTGACCGGGATCAGCCGGCCCGTGCGCAGCAGTTCGTCTGCGATGTACTCGGCGTAGAGCCAAGCCATGGGCACCGCGAGCCCGCCGTCACTGGTGCCGTTCATACCCTCGGGCTGCACCGTTCCACCTTCTCCCGCGCTTCGAGCGTCCCGCCGTCAGCCCTGAGCCTTCACCGAGCGGCTCTCGGAGCGGGGCATGTTTACTCAACTTGAACGGTCTAATGCCTCATTCCAAGCGCTTTCTGTCCGGTCCGTGCGCATAGGAGGCGGTCCCCGATCTGTTGCCACGGTCCCCGGAGCTCAGGCGCCGAGGCCGTACCCGTACCCCTGGAGGTCCTTCCGCAGGGCCCGCAGGGCGTAGTACGTACGGGATTTGACGGTCCCGGCGGGAATCCCGAGCTCGGCGGCGGCCTCGGCCACCGACCGGTCCTGGAAGTAGACCTGCATCAGCACCGCGCGGTGCTCCGGGCCCAGGGACCCGACGGCCCGCCGGACGTCGATCGCCGTGACCGACCCGGCCACCGCGTCCTCGGGAGCGGGCGCCTGCTCCAGCCCCTCCGGGTCCACCTCCTGCGGCCGTGACAGCCGGGCCCGCCGCGCGTCGATCGCGAGCCGCCGGGCGACCGTGAACAGCCAGGGCCGCATGGACTCGTGCTCGCTCGACAGGACCTCCGGGTGCTGCCAGACCCGTACGAGGGTCTCCTGTACGAGGTCCTCCGCGCGCTGGGCGTCCCCGGCGGTGAGCCCGACCAGGAAACCGAACAGGGCCCGCCCGTGGTCGCGCTGGAGTTCGGCCAGCGTGTCGGGATCGGTACGCCGGAGGGTGGGGGAGAGCGGCACGAGGGGCTCCTTCCAGGGCGAGTGGAGGTCTGTCGGGAGGGCGACACATCCACCCTGACCTGCACGGAGCCCACCGGGAACCGTCCGGCCCCGGCGGTGCGCCCAAGCACCCGCGTCATCCGGTGGGCGGCCGCGCGGGGCGGTGAACGGTCGAACGGCGCGGCGAACGGCAGCGGCCATCGGGGTGGGCTCGTGTCCGGCGGACGGAGCCGTTCCTTGACTTGTGACGTCCTGTTATGTGGATTACGAAAGAGTCCGATAGTCGTACTAATGAGAGCTGGGATCGATGACCAAGCGCACCCGCAGGGCCGTCGCCCTGCTCTCGGCCCTCCTGCTGTCGGCGGCCGCAGGCTGCTCCGCCGCGGGGGGACCGGCACCGGCCCGCCTCGCGGAATCCGGCGGACCGGCTGCCTCCACCGCCGCCGGGTCTCCCGCGGCCAAGGGGTTCACGCTGGTCGCCAGTGGCGACGTACTGCCGCACACCTCGGTCATCCAGCGGGCGGCGGACGACGCGGGCGGCGACGGGCACGACTTCAGGCCGATGTTCTCCGGGGTGAAGCCCGTGGTCTCCGGGGCCGACCTGGCCCTCTGCCACATGGAGACCATCTACGGGGAGGAGGACGGGCCCTTCTCCGGCTATCCGGCCTTCGTCTCCCCGCCGAGTGTGGCCGACGCGCTCAAGGACACCGGGTACGACGGCTGCTCCACGGCCTCGAACCACACCCTGGACGACGGGGCCGACGGGCTGCGCCGCACGCTGGACCGGTTCGACAAGGTCGGTCTCAAGCACGCCGGCTCGGCCCGCACGGCGACCGAGGCGGCCACGGTGACGACGTACGCGGCGGGCTCCGCGAAGGTCGCGCACCTCGCCTACACCTATGACACCAACGGGTACCCGCTGCCCGAGGGGCAGCCGTGGGCGGTCAACCCGATGGAGCAGGACAAGATCGTCGCGGATGCGCGGGCGGCCCGGAAGGCCGGTGCGGACGTGGTCCTGGTCAGCCTCCACTGGGGCACGGAGTGGCAGACCGAGCCGGACGAGAAGCAGCTCTCCCTCGGCAAGGCGCTGACGGCCTCGCAGACCGGCGGCCGCCCGGACATCGACATGATCCTGGGCACGCACGCGCACATCCCGCAGCCCTACGAGAAGGTCAACGGGACGTGGATCATCTACGGCATGGGAGACCAGGTCGCCGGCGAGATGTTCAACTACTCCGGCGCGCGGGACATGCGCGGCAACTACGGCTCGATCGGCCGCTTCACCTTCGCCCCGCCGGCCGCCGCCGGACAGCGCTGGCAGGTCACCAAGGCCGAGTTCGTTCCGCAGATGATGGACCTGTCCATCGGCCGGGTCGTCAACCTCCCCGCCACCCTCGCCAAGGACGCGGACCGGAGCGACTACGAGACCGCCCAGGACGCCATCAGCGAGGCCGTCCTCAGCCGCGGCGCGGCCAAGGACGGCCTCACCATGGCGAAGTAGCGGACCGAATCCTCCCGGACAGGGCCTAGGGGACCACGGTCACCGGCCAGCGGCCCGCCTTCACCAGGCGGATCGCCACCGAGCCCACGATGCGGTGGCCGGCCTGTTCGGAGGCGCCGACCACCACGGCGTCCGCCGTCAGCTCCTCCGCCGCGCTCACGAGGCCCGCTGGGGGCACCTCCCAGCGGTAGCCGGGGGAGGGTCGCCGTGGAAGGTGTGGAACTGCCAGCGCACCTCGTAGATGCCCTTGAGGCGTTCCGCCGCCTCGCGGATCTCGGCCACCAGGCCCTCCGCGATCTCCCCCGTGGTGCCGGCCACCGGCGCGCCCAGCGAGGCGCCGGCCGGCATCACCGGCTGGACGTACACCAGCGCCGGCAGCGCGTTCTGCCGCCGGGCCAGCCCCGCCGCGTAGGCCGCAGCCCGCAGCGAGGACTCCGATCCGTCGACTCCGGCCAGGATCACCTTCGGGCCGTCGGTACCGCGCTCGAATCCCGTGTTCACGTGCCCAGTCACCCTCCCGAGGCTATCCGGCTCGGCGCGCGGTCCGCCGCCGCCCTCCCTACAGTGCGAACCATGAGTGCCACCGTGGAGGAGACGCGCGGAACCCGGAACCGCTTCCTGAACCGGGTGCCCGACGCATTCGGGGCGTTCTTCGGAGCGCTCGGCCTGCTGTGCGCTCTGCTGGCGCTCTCCCCGACACTGCGACGCCTGCTGCGCCACGTCGTGCGCTTCCTCGACCTCATCGTCGTCCCGGTCAGCGCGAACCTCGCCTACGCCGTCTTCCTCTTCCTGCTCGCCGCGGCCCTCGGCACCCGCAAGAAGGTCGCCTGGTGGATCGTCGTCACCTATCTGGCCCTGCTGATCCTCGACGACGTGCTGGACATGGCCGTCGGCGACTACTGGGTCGGCGTCCCCTCCATGGCGCTCGCCGTCGCCGCCATGGCCGTACTGATCGCCGCCCGCGACGAGTTCTACGCGGCCTCCCGCCCCGGGGCCCTGTGGCGGGCCATGATCGTGCTCGGGCTCGGTCTGCTCGCCGCCGTGCTGGTGGGCTGGGGGCTCGTCGCCCTGTTCCCCGGCACCCTGCCCAAGGGCCAGTGGCTGGACTGGGCCGCCAAGCAGGTCTTCGGCGGCCTCTTCTCGGCCCGCGAGTTCGACGGCAGGCCGCCCCGACCGCTGTACTTCCTGCTCGGACTGTTCGGCGCCCTCGCCCTGCTGAACGCCGCCACGGCCCTCTTCCGCTCCCAGCGCCTGACCGCGGCCCTGCACGGGGACGAGGAGCCCCGTATCCGCGCCCTGCTCGGCGCCTACGGACGTAACGACTCCCTCGGCTACTTCGCCACCCGGCGCGACAAGGCCGTCGTCTTCGCCCCCAACGGCAAGGCCGCCGTCACCTACCGCGTCGAAGCGGGAGTGTGCCTGGCCAGCGGCGACCCGGTGGGCGACCCCGCCGCCTGGTCCCCGGCCATCGACGCCTGGCTGGCCGTGGCCCGCCGCTACGGCTGGCAGCCCGCCGTCATGGGCGCCTCCGAGGAGGGCGCCACCGCCTACGCCCGCTCCGGACTCGGCGCCCTCCAGCTCGGCGACGAGGCCATCCTCCACGTCGCCCACTTCGACCTCGACGGCCGCGACATGCGGGTCACCCGCCAGGCCGTCAACCGAGTGAAGCGCACCGGCGCCACCACCGTCATCCGCCGCCACTCGGCCCTTTCCGAGGACGAGATGCAGATGATCGTGGAGAGCGCCGACAAGTGGCGCGACACCGAGACCGAACGCGGCTTCTCCATGGCCCTGGACCGGCTCGGCGACCGCGCCGACGGGGACTGCCTGCTGGTCGAGGCCTTCGACGCCGACGGTGAGCTGATCGCGCTGCTCTCCTTCGTCCCCTGGGGCAAGGACGGCATCTCCCTCGACCTGATGCGCCGTGACCGCACCGCCCCCAACGGGGTCATGGAGTTCATGGTCGCCCAGCTCTGCGCCGCCGCGCCGGGCCTGGGAGTGCGCCGGATCTCGCTCAACTTCGCCGTCTTCCGCTCCGCCTTCGAGGAAGGCGGCCGGATCGGCGCCGGCCCGGTCCTCAAGCTGTGGCGCAAGCTGCTGCTCTTCTTCTCCCGCTGGTGGCAGCTGGAGGCGCTCTACCGTTCGAACGTCAAGTACGGCCCCGAGTGGTACCCGCGGTTCCTCTGCTACCAGGACGCCGGCTCGCTCGCCCGGGTCAGCCTCGCCTCCGGCATCGCCGAGGGCTTCGTCTCCGTACCCAGCCTGCGCACCCTGTGGGGCAACGGCCACCCCAAGGGCCTCACCAACCCCGCCACCACCGAGGGGCTGCCGTCCATCGCCTCCATGAACCTGGACGCCGTAGGAGAGGAGGGCGTGACCGTCCCGGCCGAGCGGCTGCCCGAGCAGGTACGGGTGCGCCACGACAAGCTGGAGCGGATCCGGGCCGCCGGCACCGACCCCTACCCGGTCGGGATACGTCAGCGGACCCACACGGCGGCCGAGCTGAACGCCGAGCTGAAAGCCGCGCAACCCGGCCATCCGCCCGGCACCCGCTCCGGCGGACAGGCCACCCTCGCGGGACGCGTCATGGTCGTACGCGACCTCGGCGGCGTGGTCTTCGCCGTCCTGCGCGACTGGTCCGGGGACATACAGCTGATGTTCACCCGCGACGAGGCCGGGGCCGGCGTACTGGACTCCTTCACCTCCCAGGTCGACTTCGGCGACCACGTGGTCGCGAGCGGCGAGGCCGGCACCAGCAAGTCCGGCGAACCCTCCCTCGTCGTCCGGTCCTGGCAGCTCACCGGCAAATGCCTGCGCCCCCTCCCCGACAAGCGCAAGGGACTCGCCGACCCGGAGGCCCGCGTCCGGCGCCGCTACCTCGACCTCGTCGCGAGCCCCGAGGCGCGGGACGTCGTCCGGGCCCGCTCCAGCGCGGTGCAGGCCCTGCGCCAGGGACTCCTGGAGCGCGGCTACCTGGAGGTCGAGACCCCGATGCTCCAGCAGATCCACGGCGGCGCCAACGCCCGGCCCTTCCGCACCCACATCAATGCCTACGACCTCGACCTGTACCTGCGCATCGCGCCCGAGCTGTACCTCAAGCGGCTGTGCGTCGGCGGCATGGAGAAGGTCTTCGAGATGGGCCGCACCTTCCGCAACGAGGGCGTCTCCTACAAGCACAACCCCGAGTTCACGATGCTGGAGGCTTACCAGGCCTTCGCCGACTACGACGTCATGCTCGACCTCACGCGCGAGCTGATCCAGGGCGCCGCCACCGCCGCCTTCGGCTCACCCGTCGCCCACAAGGCGGGGCCGGACGGGAAGCTCGTCGTCCACGACATCTCCGGGGCCTGGCCGGTGAAGACGATGTACGGGGCGATCAGCGAGGCCCTCGGCGAGGAGGTCGACGCCGACACCGAGGAGCACGTGCTGCGCCGGCTCTGCGACCGGGCGGCGGTCCCGCACGCCCCCGAGGACACCCGCGGCGACGTGGTCCTGGAGATGTACGAGCGGCTGGTGGAGGAGCGGACCGAGCTGCCCACCTTCTACAAGGACTTCCCGACCGACGTCTCCCCGCTCACCCGCCAGCACCGCGAGGACCCGCGGCTCGCCGAGCGCTGGGACCTGGTCGCCTTCGGCACCGAACTGGGCACCGCCTACTCGGAGCTGACCGACCCCGTCGAGCAGCGGCGCCGGCTCACCGCGCAGTCCCTGCTCGCGGCGGGCGGCGACCCGGAGGCGATGGAGCTCGACAACGACTTCCTGGACGCGCTGGAGTACGCGATGCCGCCGACCGGCGGTCTGGGCATCGGTGTGGACCGCCTCGTCATGTTCCTCACAGGGCTGACGATCCGCGAGACGCTCCCCTTCCCCCTGGTGCGGCGCGGCTGATCGGGTGAGGGGGAGGAGGCGCGTCCGCGCCTCTCGACATCCGCGGCGATGTCGTTGATACGTAGTAATAATGAAAAATGACGAGCCGACAGTAGGGCGACGCGCGCTCCTGCGCACCGCCGTCTTCCTCGGAGTCGCGGCCGCCGCCGGGCTGATCGACGTGAGCGGCGAGGGCGGTACGCCGGGTCGCGGATCGGTGCCCGCAGCCGGCCCCGCGTCGGGGCCCGGACCCGCGGCCCGGCCGGGGCCGCATCCCGCGGCCGGTCTCCCAGGGGTGCTCCCCGAAGCGCGACTGGAGAAGTCCTACCGGCTGCGGCCGATGACCGCCGAGGCCCCCGCCCGCCCACAAGCGGCGAAGCCCGCCGTACGGGCCCGCCCCATCCTGGAACTCCCGTCCGGCACGGCAACGACGAGCTCCATGCTTCTCACGTTCGACGACGGGCCGGACCCGCGCTACACCCCGGCGATCCTCGACACCCTCGCCCGGTACGGCGTGCGCGCCGTGTTCTTCGTGTGCGGGGAGATGGCCACCGAGAACCGCGACCTGCTGCGCCGGATGGTCGCCGAGGGCCATGTCATCGGCAACCACACCTGGACCCACCCGCTCATCCCCAAGCTCAGCCGCCCCGCCCTCGTCTCCGAGATCGGCCGCACGAGTGAGGTCGTACAGAAGGCGGTGGGTGAGGCGCCCGTCTGGTTCCGGGCGCCGTACGGGGCGTGGAACCGGGCCGCCTTCGAGATCGGGGCCGAGCTCGGCATGGAGCCGCTCGCCTGGACCGTGGACACCCTGGACTGGAAGGAGCCGGGGACCGCCACGATCGTCTCCCGGGTCCTGTCGGGCGCCGGGCCCGGCGTGATCGTGCTGTCGCACGACGCGGGCGGCAACCGGTCGCAGAGCGTCCAGGCGATCTCCTCGTACCTGCCCCAACTGCTCGCGCGCGGCTACCGGATGACGCTGCCGACGCTGCCGCCGCGCTGAGCGCAGTCCCGGCCCGGCGGGGCGGCAGCGCGTCGCTCAGCGGGCCCCCACCATCCGGGCGAAGACGACCACGTTGCCGTCGTACCCCCGGGCCTTGGAGTAGCCGCCACCGCAGGTGATCACCCGGAGTTCCGGATGCCCGGTGTCCCCGTACACCCGGGCTCCGGGGAAGGACTCCTTGGAGAACACCTCCACGCCGTACACCTCGAACACCGCCGTGCGCCCGTCGTACCGCTCCACCTCGATCTGGTTGCCCGGCTTGACCGAGCCCAGGCCGTAGAAGACCGCCGGGCCCTGCGCGTTGTCCACGTGGCCCACGATCACCGCCGAGCCCCGCTGGCCCGGCGAGATGCCGTTGAGGTACCAGCCGGCCAGGTTCCGGTCCTGCGGCGGCGGCGCGTCGATCCAGCCCTCCGCGTCCAGCCCGACCGTCATCACCGGAGCGTCCACGTTGATCGTGGGGATCCGGATGCGCTGCACCGAGGAGTGCTCCAGTACCTCCAGGTCCTCCGGCACCTCCGGAGGGTTCGCCGGCAGCTGGTCCGCGGTCACCGCGACGGCCGAGGCCGCGGTGGGCTGGGGCGGCCCGTCGTCGATGTCCACACCGTTTCGCACCATCGCGAGGCCGGTGAGCATGACCAGGGCGAGCACGCCCCACGGTGAGCGTTTGCGTGACTGCCCGGTCTCGTCCTCGCCCATCGTTCTCCCTTCCCGACGCGGGGGTCCCGACCCGCGATCCTTTCCCGCCCCAGTACGCCCTACTTCACGCACGCTAAGGCTGCGTCGGCGGGACGGCGAGGGGGGAGGGGGCGAACGGGTGGCGCGGCCCGGAAGGGGCCGGAAGGGGTGCGCCCATCCAGGTAATCGTCACATAAATGCCTGACGGGTCGTGACCTGCGGATCCGTCAGTTGCCCGGCCCGCGCTTCGGCGTGTCGCTCAACCGGGCGGCCCAAAGCCGGAAATGCGGAGGTTGCGGGCCGCCCCGAGGGTTCGACGTGGGAGGCGTTCTCGTCGATCATCCGGGGCCGACGCTCCGGGGCGCTTCCCGCTGGAGGTTCCATCATGCGTGCATTCCGCGCTCTCACCGTGACGGCGGCAGTCTGCGCCGCGATCGGCCTCAGTACCCCATTCGCCGCTGCGAACTCACCGATGGGCGGGGGTGGCGGACCGAGCAACGTCTCGGTCAACCCGTTCGCCGTGCACCAGGGATCCACGATGCAGGTGAGCGCGTCGGGCTGTGGACACGGCGGTACCGTCACCTCGCCGGGCAACTTTCCGCCAGCCAACCTGTCCGCGGGGTCGATCGGCTTCGCCACCGTCCGGATCTTCAACCACGCTTCTCCGGGCAACCACACGCTGCAGGTCAAGTGCAACGACAACAGCCTGGTCGCCACCGCCCGCTTCAGGATCCTGGAGGGCAACCCCGCCCAGGGCGGTATCGGCGGCTCCTTCGGCCCGTCCACCGCCGAGACCGCCATCGGTGCGGGTCTCGTCGGCGCGGCGGCGCTCGGCGCGGGCGCCCACGTGATGCGCCGCCGCCGCCCGGTCCGCGGCCGGGCCTGACCGGCCGACCTCCCCGGTCAGTTCCCCAGGGGGTGCCTTCCGGGTCGGGCCGGACCCGGAAGGCAGCCCCCAACCGCCGGGGGGCCCCGGGGGGGGGGCGGGGCCGGGGCCGCCCGCCGGGGGCAAGAGGGTTGGGGGCAAAGCGGCTGGGG
>NZ_JBICZH010000018.1:0-50551 GCF_043201995.1 Streptomyces sp. NPDC048258 | reverse complement strand
CGGGGGGCCCGGGGGGGGGCCCCCGCCCCCCCCCCCCCCCCCCCCCCCCCCCGCCCCCCCCCCCCCCCCCCCCCCCGCGGGCCCCCGGGGGGCGCCCCCCCCCGGGGGGGCCCCCGGCGGTTGGCAGGAGGTTGGGAGGCAGTCGGGAGGGGGAGCGGGGAGGGGCTCAGTGGCCACGACCGCTTGCCCGGCGGCGCAGGGCGTACGCGGTGCCGGCCACGGCGGTGAGGAAGAGGCCTGCTCCCGCGCCGAGCTCGACGGGGTCCATACCGGCGACGCTGCCGCCGAGGCCGCCGCGCACACCCAGCGCGGAGGAGGTGGCGCCCGTGGCGGTGACCGTGGCGATCCCCCTGGCCGCGCCTCTGGTGGAGCTCGTGGTCGGTCTGGTCGTGCCGCCGGCGATCGTCAGGTCGGCCGAACCGGTCTCCCCGTTGCAGGTGAAGGAGACGGAGTACACGGCTCCGCGCCGGGCGTCGCGGTCCACCGTGACCCGTACGGTCTGGCCGCGGGCGATGCTCACGGTGTCGAAGACCCCGGAGGAGGCGGTGGAGTAGGCGGCGTTGCAGCCGGTGACGGAGAGCACCGTCTGGCCCCCGGGCGCGACGGTCGAGGGGGTGATGGCGAAGCCGAACGAGGTGACCTGGGTCTCGGCCGCGGTCGCGCCGAGGGCCCCGAGCGCGAGTACGGCGCCCGTGGCGCCGGCGCTCAGCAGGGCTGTGGCGGAGATACGTATCGCACCCATGGTTGATTCTCCGGATCCCCGAGGAGCAGCCGCGGAAGGGTTTCCGCACGTGGGGGGTCGTGCGCCTCGATGTTCGACACGCTAGGTCCGGGGGCGGTCGCCCGCGATCAGGAACGGGCGAATGGGGCATGACCCTAGGCCGAACCGGGGACGGGAGGCCCGTCCCCGGTTTGCGGGACCCCCGGAGGGCGACGGCTTCCGGCAGCCCTCAGTCCCGGAGATCCAGATGCGGGAACTGCGCGAGGAACGGTTCGGCGGTGGCCGCGATGCCGCGCCCGAAGGGCGCGTCGAAGTCCCAGATCAGGAACAGCAGGAAGGCGATGAGCGCGCTGAACAAGCCGGCCAGCAGCAACTCCCGGAACGAGCGCCGGATCTGCAGGGTGAAGATCAGACCGACCGTCACCAGGGCCCCGGCGATGAGCCCGAACCACACCACCCCCGGCATCGTGGCTCCCGCGCTCTGGCCGCGCGCACTGCGGGCGTCGTCCGCCACGGCGACCTGGTCGACCAGCGGCTGGTACGCCTGCCCCTCGTGGTCGGTCTGCGGCTCGTAGTCGGTGACGTCCCGGCGGATCCGTTCCAGCAGCTCGCCGCCGCGGTCCGTGAGGTCGCCGTGGTCGGCCATCTCCTTCCACTCCGTGTCCACCACGTACGTCACGTACGCGTCGACGTCGGACCGGATCTTCTTGCGCACCTCGGCCGGGTAGACCTCGGAGCGGACGCTGATCTCGTGCAGGGCCTGCGCCTCCTGGCGCACGTACTCCTGGGCGGCTCCGCGACCCTCCCAGACACCGGCGATCGCCAGGCCCAGGACGATCGCGTAGATCACCCCGATCATCATCGTCATGTACTCGATGACGTCCGGGGTTTCGTTCGGATCGTCGTCCTCGCCGATCCTGCGGTGGTTGAAGAAGGCGATGGACAGCACCACGGCGCAGGCCGCGGCCATCGCAATGGACAGGACGAGCCATTCCGACAAGATGACTCCCAATCGATTGCAGGGTGGGGCGAAGAACTGCCGGGCGCCGGCGTCAGCGCGGGCGCAGCGCGACGATCGCGAGCACCGCGGGAGCCGCGGTCAGCAGGGTGAAGGTCACCGGGGAGACGTGGTGCTCGGCCGGCTTGCGGGCAGGGGCGTGGTACGCGGGACGGGCCACCGGCCTGGGTGCGGGCGGCGGCGTCACCACGGGGGCGGGCTCCGGTGGGGCGGGCGCCTTGACGGCCCGGGGCGGTGCGGGCGCCGGTTTCGGCGGGGCCGGTTCGGGTGCGACGGGCTTCGGTACGGGTTTCGGCGCCGGCTTGGGCGGGGGCGGTGGTGGTGGGGTGGGCTTCGGGGGCGGGGTGGGTCGGGGCGGTGGAGTGGGTTCGGGTGGCGGTGTCGGCTTCGGCGGGGGAGTCGGCTTCGGTGGGCAGGGCGGGGGAGGCGGGGGCGGGCAGTGGTGTCCGCCGTGATGGCCGCCCCCGTGACCTCGTCCGTGACCTCCTCCGTGACCCCCTCCGTGGTTGCCGCCGTGGTCCCGGCCGTGGTCGCGGCCGTGATGTCCGCCACCCGGACCGCCTCCGCGGCCGCCGCCGGAGGCCGCCGCGACCACCGTGATGGCGGCCGCGCCGTCGGCGGTGTCGGTCGTCGCGTAAGCGCAGCTATCAGCCACGGCCGGCGTGACGGACAAAGCCGCCCACAGCAGGACCGGGACCGCCAGCAGGCGCCTGGCACAGGCTCTGTTCACCCCGGGAGCATGGGCTCGCGCCCGCCCGCGCACGCGAGAGACCGCCCCGGTTCGCCTGAACGGGTGGAGCGACGACCAGTGAGGTTTGAGCCAGCCCTGGGCCGGTCGCCGGGCGAGCGTGAGCACCCACCGCGCAATTCCCAAAAGGGATGTGTCGGTATCGATCAATCCCCCGGACGGGAGCGGCAGGCGCCTTTGGTGTGTGACGAAGAACGGATCGCCAATTTCCGCTTTTGCTCGCCCCGTTGGGCAATGATCAGTACATTCGGCTCGGACAGGAGTCCGACCTCGACCGGACCGCCGCAGGAACAACGCTTGGAGACCCGATGGAGCGCCCCGCCTGGGCCCCGCCAGGCATCGACATATCGGTGCCGAGCGTGTCCCGCATCTACGATTACTACCTGGGCGGCTCCCACAATTTCGAGGTCGACCGTCAGGCGGCCCGCCGCGCCATGGAATTCATGCCGGGCCTGCCCAAGATCATGCAGGCCAACCGGGCATTCATGCGCCGCGCCGTACGGCACGCCGTCGCCGAGGGCGTCACGCAGTTCCTCGACATCGGCTCCGGCATCCCCACCTTCGGCAATGTCCACGAGATCGCCCAGGCCGCCAGCGCCGAGGCGCGCGTGGTCTACATCGACCACGACCCGGTGGCCGTAGCCCACAGCCGGGCCGTCCTGGACGGCGACGACCGCAGCGCCGTCGTCGCCGCCGACCTCCGCAAGCCGCGGGACATCCTGGCCGCCCCCGAGGTGGGCCGGCTGCTCGACTTCGACCGTCCGGTCGCCGTCCTACTCGTCGCCGTCCTGCACTTCCTGGAGGACGCGGACGATCCGTACGCCGCCGTGGCCGAGCTGCGCGACGCGCTGGCCCCCGGCAGCCTGCTGATCCTCACGCACGCCTCGTTCGAAGGGATCCCGCTCACGGAGGAGGTCGCGAGCGGCACCGTCGGCGTCTACCGGGACATCCGCAACCCCCTCGTCATGCGCAGCGGGGAGCAGATCAGTCGCTTCTTCGACGGGTTCGAGTGGGTGGAGCCCGGGCTGGTGTCCATGCCCGAGTGGCGGCCCGACGGCCCCGAGGCCGCGGAGGACGGCGTGGCGCAAGAGGACCCGTACGCCTACTCGGGCTTCGGCGGAGTGGGACGCAAGGCGTGAGACTCCCGGCACAGACGGCGGGCGCTCCGGGCGCCGCAGCGGCGCCCGCCGAGGCCCCGGAGCCCGGGGTGTCCAAGCCTGCGGCGGCTTCCGAGCCCGCGGCGGTTCCCAAGGGCGGCATCGAGGACCGGATCGCCCGCTTCGCGACCATCTGGGGGCGGGCGATCTTCCCCGTCACGGCGACCTCGCTGACGCGCCCCGAGTTCGAACGCCACCTGGTACCGCTCACCCGGACCCTCGCCGAGGCCCTGCACGCCCGGCCCTTCGACGCGGCCGTCGCCCAGCGGGTGGGGGCGGAGCTCGTGGCCGTGCACTGCACCGACCCCGAGGCGCTGGCCGGCACGCTCGGGGTGGTCGAGTCGTACCTGGTGCTCTACTGCGGCCCGGGCGGATCCGATGGCTCCGGTGGTTCCGGTGGTTCGGGTGTGGAGGACACCGAGGAGTACCGGGCCCGCTGTGCCCGTCTCCAGCACGGGATCGCGGCGGGGTTCGCGCGCGCCCTGCGCGAACGCACTCTCAAGGAGCAGGAGGCCATCGCCCGCTCCGCGCTGACCGCCCGCATCGATGCCCAGCAGGCCCTGCACGCGAGCGAGGAACGCTTCCGGGCGGTCTTCGAGGGGGCGGCCGTCGGGATCGGCATCGCCGACCTGGACGGGAACATCCTGGAGGTCAACGACGCGCTGCTGAAGATGTTCGGCGGCCTGGAGGGACACGTCCGGGGCCGCAAGGTCAGCGAGTGGGGACACCCCGACGACACCCCGCACGTCTGGCGGATGTACGGCGAGCTGGTACGCGGCGAGCGCGAGAACTACCGCGTGGAGAAGCCGTACTACCGGCACGACGGCACCGTGCTCTGGACCAACCTGACGGTGTCCCTGCTCCGCGACGCCGACGGGGTTCCGCAGTACCAGCTGGCCCTGATGGAGGACACCACCGAACGCCGGCTGCTGAACCTGCGCCTCCGCTACGAGGCCACCCACGACGCCCTGACCGGCCTGCCCAACCGGACGCTGTTCTTCGAGCGGCTGGAGAAGGCCCTCAGCGGGGCCGGGGGCAGCCACTTCGGCCTGTGCTACCTGGATCTCGACGGGTTCAAGACGGTCAACGACAGCCTCGGCCACTCGGCGGGCGACCGGCTGCTGGTGGAGGTGGCGGACCGGCTGCAGAGCTGCGCGACGGGCCCCGGCGAGGTGGTCGCCCGGCTCGGCGGCGACGAGTTCGTCGCCCTGACCACGGGCTCCGACACCGAGCACAAGGTGACCGATCTCGCGGTCCGCATCCTGTCGGCCCTCTCCACGCCCATCCGGCTGGAGGGCCGCGAGCTGTCGGTCCGGGGCAGCATCGGCATCGTCGAGGGACCGGCCGGGGAACGCACCCCCGCGGAGGTGCTGCGCAGCGCCGACATCACGATGTACCGGGCCAAGGCGGCCGGCGGCAACCGCTTCGAGTTCGCCGACGCCGAGGCCGACGCCCGGGCCATCACCCGGCACGGACTGACCAACGCCCTGCCGGCGGCGCTGGAGCGCGGCGAGTTCTTCATCGAGTACCAGCCGCTGGTCCACATGCACGACGGCAGCGTGCACGGCGCGGAGGCGCTGGTCCGCTGGTCGCACCCGCAGTACGGGGTGCTCGGCCCGGACCGCTTCATCCCGCTCGCCGAACGGACCGGACTGATCGTGCCGCTCGGCCGCTGGGTCCTGGAGGAGTCGGTCCGCCAGGCCCGCAACTGGCAGCGCCAGCACGGCGGCTCGTCCCTGCGGATCAACGTCAACCTCTCGCCGACCCAGCTCCACCACCCCGGCCTGGTCGCCGACACCATCGCCGTGCTGGAGAAGTCGGGCCTCGCGCCGGGCGCGCTGTGCCTGGAGGTGACCGAATCGGCCCTGATAGGCGCCGACGACGAACTCCTCGAACCGCTGCGCCGGCTCGCGGCCATCGGTGTGGACATCGCGCTCGACGACTTCGGCACCGGCTACTCGAACCTCGCCAACCTGCGCCGCCTTCCGGTCAAGGTCCTGAAACTGGACCGCTCCTTCACCCAGGGGATGCAGCAGATCCCGGCCAACCCCGTCGACGTCAAGATCGTGGAGGGGATCGTCGCCCTGGCCCACAGCCTCGAACTCGCCGTCACCGTCGAAGGCGTGGAGACCGGAGCCCAGGCCGCCCAGCTGCGCGCCCTCGGCTGCGACACCGCCCAGGGCTGGTACTACGCCCGCCCCGGCTCCCCCGACCGCATCCACACCCTCTCCCTCGCGGACGCGGTGCCCACACCCTGACGTCGGCCCGGGGGGTCAGGTCAGCCCGGCCTCGGTGCCGCGGCCGGGCTCGCGCACCGCGGCCATGACCCGCTCGTGCCGCCCGACCGTGTCGGCCAGCAGGTCGGCGGCCACCGGGAGCCGCTCGGCCTCGTACGCGTCGAGCACGCCGTCCGCGGCCGGGCCGGTCAGGGCGGCGGCCAGGGTCCGGCCGAGAGCGACCGCGTCCTGTACCCCGGTGTTCATGCCGAGGCCGCCGGCTATGGGGTGGACGTGCGCCGCGTCACCGGCGAGGAAGGCCCGGCCCTCGCGCAGCCGGTCGGCCATGCGGACATTGACCCGCCAGGCCGAGAGCCAGGTGGGATCCGCCAGCCGGATCCCCGGAACCCGGGCGTGCCGGTCGAAGAGCCGCTGGAAGCTCTCCAGCGAGGGCGGCAGGGGCTCGCCGCTCTCGTCGCGCTCCGGTGAGGCCTGCAACTGGAAGGTCTCCGTCCCCGGTATCGGGCAGAGCAGCATCCCCCCGCCGTCCGAGGTGAACCACTGATGCCAGAAGTCCCGGCTCAGCCCCGGCGCCCTGACATCCCCGATCACCATCGTCTCCGTCGCGTCCGTGCGTCCCTCGAAGGGGATCCCGAGGAGCTTGCGGACCGAGCTGTGGCCGCCGTCGCACCCGGCGGCGTAGTCGGCGCGGACCGAACGGCCGTCCGTCAGCCGCGCGATGACCCCCGTCGCGTCCTGGGTGATCCCGACGACCTGGGCCTGGTACTCGATCCGGGCGCCGAGTTCGGAGAGCCGCTCGCGGAGGACCTCTTCGACCTGCCACTGGCCGATGAGGAGGCCGTCGCCGCCCGGGGTGTCGTTGATGTGGGCGCCGTCGAAGTACTTGCGCAGGATCACACCCCGGGTGCCGATGGCGGACATCCGCGCGGCGGCACCGAGCCGGGCGAAGACCTCCAGGCTGCTCGGGGTGAGTCCCTTGCCCCGGGACTCGCGGTGGGGCCCGGAACGCCCGTCGAGGACCCGGACGGCGATCCCGCGGAGGGCGAGCTCGCAGGCCAGGGTGAGTCCGGTGGGGCCGGAGCCCACGATCAGAACGTCGGTCATCGGAAGTCCTCTCGTCGTCGTCTCGTTGTCGTTGCCTCAAGGAAAGCGGCTCCCGACCGAAAAAGCAACCCGGTCAAAAAAATAACCGAGAATCAAAAATAACCCGGTCACGCTCGTGCTAGCGTATGAAGCATGGACAACACGACGGGCCTGCGCGAGAACAAGAAGCTCCGTACGCGTCGCCGACTTGCGGCCACGGCGCTGGAACTCTTCCTGGAACGGGGCTTCGACGCCGTCTCGGTGGCGGACGTCGCCGCCGCGGCGGAGGTCTCCAAGCCCACGCTGTTCCGGTACTTCCCGAGCAAGGAGGACCTGGTGCTCGACAGGTTCGCCGACCATCAGGACGAGGCGGCGCGCATCGTGCGCGACCGGGCGGCCGGTCAGGGACCCGTCGCCGCGGTGCACGCGCACTTCCTGGAAGCCCTGGACCGCCAGGACCCGATCACCGGGCTCTGCGACCATCCCGACGTCCTCGCCTTCCAGCGGCTGCTCTACTCCACCGCGAGTCTGGAGTCGCGCCTCGCCCTCTACACCGCCCGCGAGGTGGAGCTGCTCGCCGAGGTCCTCGAAGCCGAGTCGGCCCCTCCGCTCACCGCCCGGCTGGCGGCCATGCACCTGGTGGCCGTCCGCCACGAGCTGGGCCGGGAGAACTGGCGGCGCATCGACTCCGGGCAGAGCGCCGACGAGGCCCACCCGGCGGCCGTGGCCGACGCCGAAGCGGCTTTCGGGATGCTGGCGGGCGGGCTCGACCGGGCCCTGCCCATACCCACGGCCTGACCGACCCGGTCAGCCCACGAGGATGCGCTTCAGCTCGCGCGCAGCGCGCGGGGGAGCCACATCGGTGCGGTGGGCCAGGGCGATCGTGCGGCGGAGCGGAGAGCCGGCCAAGGGGGTCGCCCGCAGGCCGGGACCGGCGCGGTCCACCACCATCGCCGGGACCACCGCGATGCCCAGCCCCGCCCGCACGAAGCCCAGGACCGCGTCCATCTCCCCGCCCTCCACGGTGAACACCGGCTCGAAGCCCTCCGCGCGACAAGCCGTCACGGTCAGCTCCCGCAAGTCGTACCCGTGGCGGAACATCACCATCGGCTCGTCGCGCAGCCCGGAGATGCTCAGGGGCCCGCCCCCACCGGGTGGCGGCAGCTCAGCGGAGGAGACCACCACCAGGTCCTCCGTCAGCAGCTCCACCGTCGTCAGCGCCGGAGCCGAGGGCGGCAACGGCAGGGCGATCAGGGCCAGGTCGAGGGCCCCGCGCGCCAGTTCCCGTACGAGGTCGAGGGAGCCGCTCTCCTCGATCACCAGCTCGATCCCGGGGTGCGCGGTGTGGTAGGCGCGCAGCACATCCGGCAGCAGGCCCGTGCACACGCTCGGCGTGGCGCCCAGCCGCACCCGTCCGCGCCGCAGCTGCGCCAGCTCCTGCACCTCCAGCCGCGCGGTGTCCGCGTCCGCCAGGATCCGCCGGGCCAGCGGCAGCAGCGTCTCGCCCGCCTCGGTCAGCGCGATGTTGCCCCGCGCCCGGCTGAACAGCTCCGCCCCCAGCTCCCGCTCCAGCGCCTTGATCTGCTGCGAGAGCGAGGGCTGCGCCACGTGCTCCCGCTCCGCGGCGCGGGTGAAGTGCCGGGTCTCGGCGACGGCCACGAAGTAGACGAGCTGCTGAAACTGCATAGGCAATGTCTATCAAGATGACCGACATCATGTCTTGGACCTTTCGGGTCCTTCGTCCCTACCGTCGATCCCATGGCTCTGGCAACGCGCACCCGGACAGGCGGCTCCGCCGTATCGAATGTCTGGGACTCCACCATCGGGAAGAAGACCGTCATGGCGGTCTCCGGACTGATCATGCTCGGCTACCTCGTCGTGCACATGCTCGGCAACCTCAAGATCTTCTTCGGTCCGGGCGAGTTCAACGCCTACGCCCACTGGCTGCGGCACATGGGCGAGCCGTTCCTGCACAGCCACTGGGGCCTGTGGGCCGCCCGCGTGGTCCTGCTCGCCGCGGGCGCCGCCCACGCCGTGTCCGCGTACCAGCTCAGCCGCCGCGACATCAAGGCCCGCCCGGTGAAGTACGCCCACAAGCGCCGCCGCGCGAGCTACGCGACCCGCACCATGCGCTGGGGCGGGATCATCCTCGGCCTGTTCATCGTCTGGCACGTGCTCGACCTGACCACGCTCACCGTCAACGAGCGGGCCTGGGCCGGGCACCCGTACGAGAACGTCCTCGCCACCTTCTCCACCTGGTACGGCAACACGATCTACCTCGTGGCGATGGCCGCGCTCGGCCTGCACGTCCGGCACGGGTTCTGGAGCGCCGCGCAGACCCTCGGCGCCGGCAACGCCCGCCGCGACCGGACCTTGAAGTTCGTGGCCAACGCCCTGGCCCTCCTCCTCTTCGCGGGCTTCGTGTCCGTCCCCGTCGCCGTCATGACCGGAGTGGTGAACTGACCATGAGTGACCACATGAGTGACCACATGAGCGACCACATCAGCGACCGCGTGGACGAGCGCGTGAACGACTACGCCGGCTACACCACCGGCGACCCCCTCGTCGACACCAAGGCCCCCGAAGGCCCGATCGCGGAGCGCTGGGACCGCCGCCGCTTCGAGGCCAAGCTCGTCAACCCGGCCAACCGCCGCAAGCACACCGTCATCGTCGTCGGCACCGGCCTGGCCGGCGGCGCGGCCGGCGCCACCCTCGCCGAACAGGGCTACCACGTCGTCCAGTTCTGCTACTCCGACTCCCCGCGCCGCGCCCACTCCATCGCCGCCCAGGGCGGCATCAACGCCGCCAAGAACTACCGCAACGACGGCGACTCGGTGCACCGCCTCTTCTACGACACCGTCAAGGGCGGCGACTTCCGCGCCCGCGAGTCCAACGTCCACCGGCTCGCCCAGATCTCCGTCGAGATCATCGACCAGTGCGTGGCCCAGGGCGTCCCCTTCGCCCGCGAGTACGGCGGCCTCCTCGACACCCGCTCCTTCGGCGGAGTCCAGGTCTCCCGCACCTTCTACGCCCGTGGCCAGACGGGCCAGCAGCTCCTCCTCGGCGCCTATCAGGCCCTGTCCCGGCAGATCGCCGCCGGCAACGTCGAGATGCACGCCCGCACCGAGATGCTCGACCTGATCACGGTCGACGGCGTGGCCCGCGGCATCGTGGCCCGCGACCTGATCACCGGCGAGATCTCCACCCACTACGCCGACGCGGTGGTGCTGGCGAGCGGCGGCTACGGCAACGTCTTCTACCTCTCCACCAACGCCATGAACTCCAACGCGACCGCCGTCTGGCGGGCGCACCGGCGCGGAGCGTACTTCGCCAACCCCTGCTTCACCCAGATCCACCCCACCTGCATCCCGCGCACCGGCGACCACCAGTCCAAGCTCACCCTGATGAGCGAGTCCCTGCGCAACGACGGCCGCATCTGGGTCCCCAAGGCCAAGGGCGACACCCGCCCCGCCGCCGACATCCCCGAGGCGGAGCGCGACTACTACCTGGAGCGGATCTACCCCTCCTTCGGCAACCTCGTCCCCCGCGACATCGCCTCCCGCGCCGCCAAGAACGTCTGCGACGAAGGACGCGGCGTCGGCCCCGGCGGCCAGGGCGTCTACCTCGACTTCGCCGACGCCATCCTCCGCATGGGCCGGGACAAGGTCGCGGAGAAGTACGGCAACCTCTTCGAGATGTACGAGCGGATCACCGCGGAGAATCCGTACGAGGTCCCCATGCGGATCTACCCGGCCGTGCACTACACGATGGGCGGCCTGTGGGTGGACTACGACCTCCAGACCACCGTCCCCGGGCTGTTCGCGATCGGCGAGGCCAACTTCTCCGACCACGGCGCGAACCGCCTCGGCGCCTCCGCCCTCATGCAGGGCCTCGGCGACGGCTACTTCGTCCTCCCCTCCACCATCAACGACTACCTCGCCCGCCACCCGCACCACGACGAGATCGACGACAGCCACCCCGAGGCCGCGGCCGCCGTCCGCGAGACCCGCGACTGCCTCGCGAAGCTGCTCGCCGTCGACGGCGACCGCACCCCCGACTCCTTCCACCGCGAGATCGGCGAACTCATGTGGGAGTACTGCGGGATGTCCCGCACCGAGGCCGGCCTGCGCAAGGCACTCGCCCGGATCCCGCAGATCCGGGAGGAGTTCTGGCGGCGCATCAAGGTCCCGGGCAGCGGTGAGGAGTTCAACCAGTCCCTGGAGAAGGCCAACCGTATCGTCGACTACCTCGAACTCGCCGAGCTGATGTGCCTCGACGCCCTGCACCGCGCCGAGTCCTGTGGCGGCCACTTCCGCGAGGAGTCCCAGACCCCGGACGGCGAAGCCGCCCGCCGCGACGAGGAGTTCGGCTACGCGGCCGCCTGGGAGTACCAGGGAACCGGCGCGGCCCCCGTCCTGCACAAGGAAGACCTCGTCTTCGAGTACGTCCACCCCACCCAGCGGAGCTACGCATGAAGCTCACCCTGCGCGTCTGGCGCCAGCAGAACGCCGACGCCCCCGGCGCCATGGCCTCCTACGAGGTCGACGGCATCTCCCAGGACATGTCCTTCCTAGAGATGCTCGACACCCTCAACGAGGACCTCATCCTGCGCGGCGAGGACCCGGTCGCCTTCGACCACGACTGCCGCGAGGGCATCTGCGGCGCGTGCAGCCTCGTCATCAACGGCGACGCCCACGGCCCGGAACGCACCACCACCTGCCAGCTCCACATGCGGTCCTTCGCCGACGGCGACACCATCGACGTCGAGCCCTGGCGGGCCTCCGCCTTCCCGGTGGTCAAGGACCTGGTCGTCGACCGCGGTGCCTTCGACCGGATCATCCAGGCCGGCGGCTACATCACGGCCCCCACCGGCGCCGCCCCCGAGGCGCACGCCACGGCCGTACCCAAGGCCGACGCCGACTTCGCCTTCGAGCACGCCGAGTGCATCGGCTGCGGTGCCTGCGTGGCGGCCTGCCCCAACGGCTCCGCGATGCTGTTCACCTCCGCCAAGGTCAACCACCTGGGCGTCCTCCCGCAGGGCTCGCCGGAGCGCGAGACCCGCGTGCTGGACATGGTCGCCCGGATGGACGAGGAGGGCTTCGGCGGCTGCACCCTGACCGGCGAATGCGCCACGGCCTGCCCCAAGGGCATCCCGCTGCCGTCGATCGCCGCGATGAACAAGGAATGGCTGCGAGCGGTCCGCAAGGGCCCACGCTGATCGGGCTGGCCGGTACTGGCCGGTACTGGCCGGCGCTGGCCGGCGCTGACCGGCGCGGCGACCTCGGTGGCCGACGCCGAGGCCGCCGTCCGTCCCCTGCCGGGGGCGGGCCGATCCCCGTACGGGACGTGCCCTGCCCGCCGGTCTCGGCTCCTGCGCCGATCGGCTGACCGGAGTCGCCCCCGCCGTGCCGCGCGACGGCGGCGCCCGGGGCGTGGGCGACAGTGGCCCCATGTCACAAGCCCCCGCCGGGTCCGGACCGCGCCGCCGCACCCTGCTGGCCGCCGCCCTCGCCCCGCTCGCGGCGGCCGGCTGCTCCACGGAAGACCACCCCCACCGCCCCGCCCCCGGCCCGCAGCCGACGCCCAAGGACGCCCTGATCATGGTGATCCGGCACGCGGAGGAGCCGTACGCCGGTGCCTCGGGCTGGGACGAGGAGGGCGAGGACGACCCCGGCTCGCTGGCCGGCCGAGGCTGGCGCCGGGCCGATGAGCTCACCCGCCTCTTCCCGCCGGCCCGCGGCTCCTCGCTGCCCCGCCCCGCCGCCGTCTTCGCGGCCGGCGGCAAGGCCGCGGCCCCCGCCCGGTGCAAGCAGACCGTGGCCGCACTGGCCACCGCACTGCGCACCCCCGTCCGCGCCGGCTTCGCCGTCGGCGCCGAACCCGCCCTCGCCCACGCCGTGCTGGCCGGCCCGATGCCCGCACTCGTCTGTTGGGAGCACACCGGCATCCCCCGCCTGGTCCGCGCCCTCGGCGCCCACCAGGTCCTCGGCGTCCCCGCGACCTGGCCCGACCGCTACGACCTCGTCTGGCAGTTCACCCGCAGCCGGGGCCGGTGGAGCTTCCGCGAACTGCCGCAGCAGCTGCTGCCGGGCGATGCCTGAGCCTCAGAAACCCCGGTACAGCTCGTTCCCGGCGGAATCCACGATCAGCGGATCACCATTGACCCAGACCACCAGCTGGTCCGGGTAGTACTCCACCTGAAAGGGCTCATCGGGTACGGTCGTGCCCCACCAGGGCCGCTCCTCGTCCGCCGTGCCCACGGCGATCACCGTGACTTCCTGACCCGGCTCCAGCCACTCGCTCCAGCAGTACGGTTCGAGGACGAGCTCCAACTCGCGGTCCCCGCCGTTCTTGACCGGGAGTCGAGCGACGGGCAACGACGGGTCCCACGGCTCCGGCGGCGCGAGCTCCATCGGCGCCATCGGCTCCCCGGTGCTCTCCACCGGCGTGAAGGGGTTCTTGCCCGCC
Organism: Streptomyces sp. NPDC048258; assembly: GCF_043201995.1. Lineage (NCBI taxonomy): Bacteria > Bacillati > Actinomycetota > Actinomycetes > Kitasatosporales > Streptomycetaceae > Streptomyces > Streptomyces sp. NPDC048258. The sequence continues at coordinate 37,119 of NZ_JBICZH010000018.1, read as the reverse complement.
GGGCGAGCCGGCTCTCCCAGACGTCTCCAGAACATTCCGGCAGCCTAAGGGCTGTCCCGTAATCCCCGGGCGCACGACGCCAGCTACGGCACCTCGCTGCGTTGTCGGAACGCCCGAATACGCCCAGTATGGGGGCGCCCCTCCGCCTTGCGATGCACCGCATCTGACGCCGTGCCCTGATCCACCGGGGATTACGGGTCAGCCCTTAGCCGTCCCCCTCCGGGAAGTTCCCGAGGGCCCGCGCCAAATAGGCCGCCGTCCGACTGCCCTCGGTGCGGGCCACCGCCGACGGGGTGCCCGACGCGACGATCCGGCCGCCCGCCGTGCCACCGCCCGGGCCCAGGTCGATGACCCAGTCCGCGCCCGCCACCACCGCCATGTCGTGCTCCACGACCACCACCGAGTGCCCGGCGTCCACCAGCCCGTGCAACTGCCGCAGCAGCACCCGTACATCGGCCGGATGCAGCCCGGTCGTCGGCTCGTCCAGCAGGTACAGCGTGTGGTCCCGGCGCAGCCTCTGCAGCTCCGTGGCCAGCTTGATCCGCTGCGCCTCGCCGCCCGACAGCTCGGTGGCCGGCTGCCCCAGCCGCAAGTAGCCCAGCCCGATGTCCTCCAGCGCGCGCAGGCTGCGCGCCGCCGCCGGCACCTCCGCGAAGAATCCGGCCGCCGACTCCACCGTCAGCGCCAGCACCTCCGCGATGTTCAGCCCCGCGTACCGGACCTCCAGGGTCTCGGCGTTGTACCGGGCGCCCGCGCACTCCGGGCACGGGGCGTACGTACTCGGCAGGAACAGCAGCTCCACGGAGACGAAGCCCTCGCCCTGGCAGGTCTCGCACCGGCCGCCCGCCACGTTGAAGGAGAACCGGCCCGCCTTCCAGCCGCGCGCCTCGGCCTCCGGCGCCGCCGTGAACAGTTTGCGCACCACATCGAACAGACCCGTGTACGTGGCCAGGTTGGACCTCGGCGTGCGGCCGATCGGCTTCTGGTCGACCTCCACCAGCCGCCGTACGGGGAAGTCCGGTTCCGCGAGCCGCACTTCGACCTCCCGGGCCAGCGCCTGGCCCACCAGCGTGGACTTCCCCGACCCCGACACCCCGGTCACCGCCGTGAACACGCCCAGCGGGAACTCGGCCGTCACGTCACGGAGGTTGTGCCGGTCGACGCCGCTGAGCCGCACGGTTCCGGTCGCCTCCCGCACCGGGCCACGGGCCGCGGCCGGCTCCGGCGCCGCGAACAGGTGCCGGGCCGTCGCCGACTCCTCCACACCGGCGAGCGCCTCCGGCGGCCCGCTGTACAGCACCCGCCCGCCGTGCTCCCCGGCCAGCGGCCCCACGTCCACCAGCCAGTCCGCGTGCCGCGCCACATCCAGATCGTGCTCCACGACGAACACCGTGTTCCCGGCCGCCTTCAGCCGGTCCAGTACGCCGAGCAGCGCCTCGGTGTCGGCCGGGTGCAGCCCCGCCGACGGCTCGTCCAGTACGTACACCACCCCGAACAGCCCCGACCGCAGCTGCGTCGCCAGCCGCAGCCGCTGGAGCTCGCCCGTGGACAGGGTGGGCGCGGCGCGGTCCAGACTCAGATAGCCGAGCCCCAGCTCGACGACGGGCCCGATCCGTGAGCGCAGGTCCTCCGCGAGCACCCGCGCCGCCTCCCCGCCCCCCGGCGCGCCGGCCAGTACGCCGTCCAGGTCGGTCAGCGCCAGCGCCGCCAGCTCGGCGATTCCGTACCCGGCGAAGGTCACCGCCAGGGCTTCCGGCCGCAGCCGCCGCCCCCCGCACACCGGGCAGGGGGAATCGGCGAGGAAGCTCTCCGCGCGGGCCCGCAGGGTGGCGCTCTTGCTGTCGGAGAACGTACGCATCACATAGCGGTGGGCGCTCATGTACGTGCCCTGGTACGGCCGTTGGATCCGGTCGGCCTCCCGCACCGGGTGCACGGTCACCACCGGCTGCTCCTCGGTGAACAGGATCCACTCGCGGTCCTTCGCCGGCAGCTCCCGCCAGGGCCGGTCCACGTCATGGCCCAGCGTCTCCAGGATGTCCCGCAGGTTCTTGCCCTGCCAGGCACCCGGCCAGGCGGCGATGGCACCCTGACGGATCGACAACCCAGGGTCTGGTACGAGGAGTTCCTCGCTGGTGCGGTGGATCCGACCGAGGCCGTGGCGCGAAGGGCAGGCCCCGGCGGCGGTGTTGGGGGAGAAGGCGTCGGAGTCGAGCCGTCCGGCACCCGGCGGGTAGGTCCCAGCCCGCGAGTACAGCATCCGCAGGGAGTTGGACAGCAGGGTCACGGTCCCGACCGAGGACCGCGAGCCCGGCGAGGACCGGCGCTGCTCCAGGGAGACGGCGGGCGGCAGCCCCGTGATCGAGTCCACCTTCGGGGCGCCGATCTGGTGGATGAGCCGGCGGGCGTACGGGGCCACGGACTCGAAGTACCGGCGCTGGGCCTCGGCGTAGATCGTGCCGAAGGCGAGCGAGCTCTTGCCGGATCCGGAGACCCCGGTGAACACGGTCAGCGCGTCGCGCGGGATGTCCACGTCCACGCCGCGCAGGTTGTGCTCGCGGGCTCCCCGGACGCGCACGCGGGCATCACGGCCGTTGGGGGTGCGGCCGTCGGAGTCACGGCCGCCGGAGTCACGGCCGTCGGGGTCACGGCCGGAGGCGTCGGGATCGGTGGAGTTGGAGTCAGGATCGGCGGGCTGGTGCATTCGTCCTATTTTAGAGCCCGGGCCGGGGGGTGAGGCCCGCGACCCGGGCCAGCCTGCGGTAGGAGTCCAGCAGCGCCGCCCGGTCGTACGTGGAGGTCGTGACCAGCAGTTCGTCCGCGCCGGTCAGTTCGGAGACCTCGGACAGCTCCGCCGCGACCTGCTCCTCGGTGCCGTGGACGTGCCCCGCCAGGGCGCCCTCGTACAACTGCCGCTCCTTCGGCGTCATGGCCAGGGCCTCGACCTCCTCGGCCGGCCGGAGCGGCGGGAAGCTGCCCCGGGTGCGGGAGTACGCGAGGGACCAGGCCTCCGGGACCAGGATCCGGCGGGCGTCCGCGGCGGTGGCGGCCACCGCCACCGCCCCCGAGACCACCACGTACGGCTCCGCGCCCCACGCGGTGGGCCGGAACTCCTTGCGGTAGGCCTCGACGACCTCCATGACCTTGCCGCGGGCCCGCAGGTCTCCCACGACCAGCGGCAGCCCGGCCCGCGCGGCGATCCCGGCGCCCTCGCCGGTGGCCAGTACGTAGGCCGGTATCCGCAAGCCCTCGGCGGGGCGGGCGTGCACCTCCGGATGGGCCCGCTGGCTGCCGTCGAGCCAGCCCAGCAGCTCGGCCAGCTGCTCCTCGAACCGGTCGGCGTCCCCGATGTCCCGGCCCAGGGCCCGCCGGATGCCGTTGGTGAAGCCGACCGAACGGCCGAGCCCCATGTCGATCCGGCCGGGGAACAGCGACTCCAGGACCCCGAACTGCTCCGCGACCACGAGCGGCTGGTGGTTGGGCAGCATGACCCCGCCCGTGCCGACCCTGATCCGCCGGGTGGCTCCGGCGACCGCGGCGGCCAGCACGGCCGGCGCGGAGCCCGCGACCCCGGGCACGCTGTGGTGCTCCGACACCCAGAAGCGGTGGTAACCGAGCTCCTCGGCCGTCCGGGCCAGGTCCACGGTGTCCCGCAGGGCCTCCGGGACCGGGTGGCCCTCCCGGGTGCGGGACCGGTCGAGTATGGAGAGTTTTCGGATCACACAGGTCTCAACGTCCGGGGGCCGTGAGGATTCCCACGCCACGCCCTAGGGTTGCGGGATGAGCGGGAACACCCACCGGCCGCTGGCCGTCTTCGACATCGACAACACCCTGGCGGACACGGGTCACCGCCAGCACTTCCTGGAGCGCCGTCCCCGCGACTGGACCGGATTCTTCGGCGCGGCCACGGCCGATCCGCCGCTCGGGCGCGGGGTGGCGCTGGCCGTGGAGAGCGGGGCCGACTGTGAGGTGGTGTACCTGACCGGCCGCCCCGAGCGGTGCCGGGCGGACACCGAGGAGTGGCTCGTCCGGCACGGCCTGCCCGAGGGCCGGCTGTGGATGCGCGGGAACCAGGACCGGCGGCCGGCCCGGACGACCAAGCTGGAAGTGCTGAAGCGGATCGCCCGGGGCCGGGAGGTGCGCATGCTCGTGGACGACGACGAACTGGTCTGCCAGGCAGCCCGCGCCGCCGGTTTCCGGGTCCTCCTGGCCGACTGGGCGGCGGACGCGCCCGAACTCAAGGCGGCCCAGGAGGGTGAAGGCCGGACCTGAGCCGGCTGGGGGAGGCCCTGGTCAGTCCTTGCCGGCTGGGGGAGGCCCGGGTCAGTCCTCGCCCTCGAGGCGGAAGCCGACCTTCAGCCCCACCTGGTAGTGGGCGATCTCGCCGTTCTCGATGTGCCCGCGCACCTGGACGACCTCGAACCAGTCGAGGTTGCGCACGGTCTGGCCCGCCCGGGCGATCCCGTTGCGGATGGCCTGATCGATGCCCTCGTGGGAGGTGCCGACGATTTCGGTCACCCGGTACGTGTGATTGGACATGGGGGTCTCCCGACGCTGGGTGGCTTTTGCCTCGTTCTACGGTGCCCCAGTAAGTCCGGCTCCGCGAACTTTGCGTGAACACTCCCGAGCGAAAGGCCCTTGACCCACCCATTGGTCTATGCCAATTTCAAGCCACCGAGATCCGTCCCCAGAAGGTGGCCTTACGTGAAGATGCGCTTCCTCGCCGTGTGCACCGCCCTCGTGGCCGCGACCGCCCTGACGGGATGCGGCCGGTCGGGTGACCCGGCCGGGGGAAAGGTGACGCTCTGGCTGATGAAGGGCAGCGCCTCGGAGGACTTCATCGGCAAGTTCACCGCGTCCTTCGAGCACGACCACCCGGGTGTCGACCTCGACGTCAGGATCCAGGAATGGACGGGCATCGGCGAGAAGGTCAACGCCGTGCTGCAGGGGAAGAGCAAGGAGGGCGCCGACGTCATCGAGGTCGGCAACACCCAGGTCGCCCAGTACATCGAGACGGGCGGCCTCTCCGAACTCACCCTCGAAGGGCTGCGCGAATGGGGCAGCAAGGACTGGCTCAGGGGCCTCTCCGACCCCGGTAGCGTCAACGGCGCCCAGTACGGCGTCCCGTGGTACGCCGCGAACCGCGTGGTGATCTACAACAAGGACCTCTTCGCGAACGCCGGGATCAAGACCACGCCCCGGACCCGCGCGGAGTGGATCCAGACCACCCAGAAGCTCGACAAGGCCGACCAGCAGGGCATCTACCTCGCCGGCCAGAACTGGTACGTCCTGGCCGGCTTCATCTGGGACGAGGGCGGCGAACTCGCCGTCGAGACCGGCGGCCGGTGGGTCGGCAGCCTCGACGACGAGAAGGCCCTGGCCGGCATTGAGTTCTACAAGCAGCTCCAGGCCCTCGGCAACGGCCCCAAGGACGCCGACGAGGAGACGCCCCCGCAGTCGGAGGTCTTCGCCCGCGGCCAGGTCGCCCAGATCATCGCCCCGCCCGGCCAGGCAGCGGCGATCGAGGCGGCCAATCCTGCCCTCAAGGGCAAGCTCGGCTACTTCCCGATCCCCGGCAAGACCGCCGACAGGGCGGGCGCCGTGTTCACCGGCGGCTCGGACCTGATCATCCCGGAGAAGACCCGGCAGAGGAAGAACGCCGTGGCCGTGATCACCGCGCTGGTCAGCGAGAAGTGGCAGACCGAACTCGCCCGCACGATGAGCTACGTGCCGAACAAGACCACCCTCGCGCACGTGGTCGAGGGCAACGACGGCGCCGCCAACATGGCCGTAGGCGCCGCCCAGGGCCGGGCCACCCCGAAGTCCGCCCGCTGGGCCGAGATCGAGGCGAAGAACCCGATCAAGCCCTTCATGACGGCCGTCCTCACCGGCCAGGACCCCAAGCGGGCGGCCAGGGCGGCCTCCGACACCATCAGCGAGGTGCTCAGCTCCGACCGCTGACCCGGCCGGTTCCAGGGACCCCCGCGGGGGCCACCGCGCAGAGCACCGACGGAGCACCGCGGAGAGCGTTGCCCGGAGCACCGCCGAGTTCAGCGTCCGCACATCCGCGGGCCGCTGAGCGGTCATGTCGAATCCAGCCGGTCACGGAAGAAGTAAAGGAGCCAGGTCGCACACCTGCCGGCCTGGCTCTCCGTGCCCGGATCAGGAGCCGCCATGACCATCGCACCCCTGTCCCCGTCCCCCCTTTCCCCGGCCGCCCCAGCCGCCACGCGCGCCCCCGCCGCCACGGGCCCCGCCCCCGCCGACGGCCCCCGCTACGCCGTACGCCTCGCCCGCAACGAGGACGAGGTACGCGCCGCCCAGCGCCTGCGCCACCAGGTCTTCGCCGGCGAGCTCGGCGCCCGCCTGGACGGCCCCGAGCCCGGTCTCGACGTCGACTCCTTCGACGCGTACTGCGACCACCTCCTCGTCATCGACGAGGATACCGAGCAGGTCGTCGGCACCTACCGGCTGCTGCCCCCGGAGCGCGCCGCCGTCGCCGGACGCCTCTACTCCGAGGGCGAGTTCGACCTCTCCGCCCTCGCTCCCATCCGTCCCGACCTGGTCGAGGTCGGCCGCTCCTGCGTCCACCCCGACCACCGCAACGGCGCCGTCATCGCCCTGATCTGGGCCGGCCTGGCCCGCTACATGGACCGCTCCGGACACAACTGGCTCGCCGGCTGCTGCTCGATACCGCTCGCCGACGGCGGAGTCCTGGCCGCCGCCACCCGCGAGGCCTCCCTGGCCCGCGCCCTCGCACCCGAGGAGTACCGGGTCACCCCCCACCTCCCCTGGAACCCCGAGGGCATCACCTTCCCCGCCCGCATGGAGCTGCCGCCGTTGCTGCGCGGCTACCTGCGCCTGGGCGCCTGGGTCTGCGGGGAGCCCGCCCTCGACGCCGAATTCGGCTGCGCCGACCTGTACGTACTGCTCTCCCTGCGCCGCACCAACCCGCGCTACCTCAAGCACTTCCTCTCGCTCGTCCCGGGCGCATGAGCGTCTGGCTGCCCACCTCGCCCTGCACCCCCGAGGCCTGCGCCGGCCACGAGGGGGGCACCGCGAGCATCCCGCACGCGGTGCTCCGGCTCACCGCCGCCATCGCCCTGATCCTGATCGGGATCCTCGGCGCCCCACCCCTGCGGCTGCTCCCCGCCCGGCCCCGGCACGCCGTGGTACGGGCCTGGTCGGCCGCGCTGGTGCGGGCCTTCGGGATACGGATCACCGTGCACGGAAGCCCCGGCCCGGGCGGCGGCCGCCTCGTCGTCGCCAACCACATCTCCTGGCTGGACATCCCGCTCGTCGCCGCCGTCCTGCCGTGCCGGATGCTGGCCAAGAGCGACATCCGGAGCTGGCCGGTCCTCGGCCGCCTCGCGGGACAGGCCGGAACCCTCTTCATCGAACGCGAGCGGATCCGCGCCCTGCCCGCCACCGTCGAGAGCGTCACCGGCGCCCTGCTGGCCGGCGACCGGGTCACGGTCTTCCCCGAGGGCTCCACCTGGTGCGGGCGCGCCCAGGGCACCTTCCGCAGGGCCGCCTTCCAGTCGGCCCTGGACGCGCGGGTACCCGTACAGCCGCTCCGCCTCGCCTACCTGCGGTACGACGGGGAAACGGCCGGGGAGCCCGCCTTCGTCGGGGACGACCCGCTGACGGCCTCCCTCTGGCGGATCGCCCGGGCCCGCGGGGTACGGGCCGAGGTCACGCTGCTGCCACGGATCCCGCCGGGCCGCCACACGGACCGGCGGGACCTCGCGGCCGCGGCTCAGACGGCGATCGCCGCCGCCTCACACCCGGTGCCGCTCCCGGGCATCCCCGCTCAGCCCGCCAAGCCGTCGGCGACCGACAAGGAGAGCGCGAAACGGCCCGCCGCGTCCGTCCACCACTGGGTCAGCTCCAGCCCGGCGGACGCCAGTTCCTTCCGTACCCCCTCCTGACGGAACTTGGCGGACACCTCCGTCAGGATCTCCTCGCCCGCCGCGAACGGCACCACCAGATCCAGCGCCCGGATTTTCACCAGCACCTCCGACCGGGCCCGCAGCCGCATCTCGATCCATTCCTGCTCCCGGTTCCACACCGCCACGTGCTGGAAGTCGGCGGTGTGGAAGTCCGCACCCAACTCCCTGTCGATGACGGCCAGTACGTTCTTGTTGAACTCGGCCGTCACCCCCTGCGCGTCGTCGTACGCGGCCACCAGCACGGCCTCGTCCTTGACCAGGTCCGTGCCGACCAGCAGCGTGTCCCCGGGCGAGAGCATCGCCCGTACGGACGCCAGGAACACCGCCCGCTCCGGAGGCAGCAGATTCCCGATCGTGCCGCCCAGGAAAACCACCAGCCGGGGTCCGGGGGACTCCGGCAGATGCAGCGCCGCCGTGAAATCGGCCAGCAGTGCGTGCACCCGCAGCCCCGGGTGCGCCGCCAGGAGTGTCTCGGCCGCACCGGTCAGGGCGCTCTCGCTGACGTCCACCGGGATGTAGGTGTCCAGCGCGGGCATCGCCTCGATCAGGTGCCGGGTCTTCTCCGAGGATCCGGAGCCCAGCTCCACCAGGGTCCTGGCCCCGCTCGCCGAGGCGATCTCCTGCGCCCGCTCCAGCAGGATCTCCCGCTCCGCGCGCGTGGGGTAGTACTCGGGCAACCGGGTGATCTCCTCGAAGAGTTCACTGCCGCGCGCGTCGTAGAACCACTTCGGTGGCAGCACTTTGGGGTTCTGGGTCAGCCCGTGCAGCACATCCGCGCGCAGCGCGGACTCCGCGGCGTGCTCGTCGAGGGTCCGGGTCATCTGGAAGTCGTTCACGAGCGCTCCTTCTCCCTCATCGGGGTCTCCTTGAGCGGGGTCAGCTCGACCCGGGTACGGGTGGCGGTCAGCAGGGTCCGGTCGGGTACTTCGAACCAGCGGGAGTCGTCGTCGTACGGCTCGGACGCGACCACCATGCGCTGCGCCGTCGCGTCGGCCAGATACCAGAGCGAATCGCCCCAGGCCGTCGCGGCGATGGCGGCGCCGTCCGTCAGCAGCAGGTTCAGCCGGGAGCCGGGAGCGGCCGCGGCCAGCTCCCGGACCGGCCCGGCCAGCGCGGTGCCCAGGTCCTCCCCGCCCCGCAGCCGGTTCAGGACCAGCGCCCAGACCAGCGCCGAATCCGTGCGGGCCTCCAGCTGGAGCAACTCCTCGGGCGGCAGGCCGAGCGCGAGCGGAGCCGCGGAGTCCGGCCAGTCCCGTATCGCGCCGTTGTGGCTGAACAGCCACGGCCCGTCCGCGAACGGCGCCGCCGCGGCCTCCCCGTCGGCCCCGGGCCGCGTGGAGTCCCGTACGGCGGCCAGCGCGGCCCCGCTGCGCACCACGCGGGCCAGATCGGCGAAGGTCAGATCGCCCCAGATCGGCCCGGCCCTGCGGTAGCGCGCGGGAACCGGGTCCTCGTCGGCGTACCAGCCGACGCCGAACCCGTCGGCGTTGACCGTGCCGCTGCGCTGGCGGCGCGGCTCCCAGGACTGGTGGACCAGCGAGTGCTCCGGCTCGCTCAGCAGCCGTCCGAGCGCCACCACCGGGCCCAGATAGGCGAGATGACGGCACATCAGACATCCCTCGCGGTGCGGAAACCGGAGAATATCTGCCGCCGCACCGGAAGGTCCCAGTTGCGGAAGGTGCCCCGGCAGGCCACCGGGTCCACCGCGAACGAACCGCCCCGCAGCACCTTGTGCTCCGGCCCGAAGAACACCTCCGAGTACTCGCGGTACGGGAAGGGCCGGAACCCCGGGTACGGCAGGAAATCGGAGGCCGTCCACTCCCACACGTCGCCGATCAGCTGGCGCACCCCCAGCGGCGAGGCCCCGGCCGGGTAACTGCCGGCCCGGGCCGGACGCAGATGGCGCTGGCCCAGATTGGCGTGCGCGGGGGTCGGGTCGGCGTCGCCCCACGGGTAGCGGGTCGAGCGGCCGCTACCCGGATCGTGCCGGGCCGCCTTCTCCCACTCGGCTTCCGTGGGCAGCCTGCGCCCCGCCCAGCGGGCGTAGGCGTCCGCCTCGTACCAGCTGACGTGCAGCACCGGCTCCTCGCCCGGCACCGGCTCGGTCACCCCGAAGCGGCGGCGCAGCCACTGGCCGCCCTCCCGGTGCCAGAACAGCGGGGCCCCGATGCCGTGTTCGCGGATCTGCTCCCAGCCCGCCGGCGCCCACCACCGGGGCTCGCGGTAGCCGCCGTCCGCGATGAACGCCTCGTACGCGGCATTGGTCACCGGCACCGTGTCGATCCAGAACGGCGCCGTGTCCCGGGTGTGCGCGGGCCGCTCGTTGTCCAGCGACCACGGCTCGGCCGAGGTGCCCATCATGAACGGGCCGCCGGGGACCAGTACTTCGGCCGCGATCGGCGGGTCGTACGGCGGATCCGGGTCCGGGGCGGTCAGTACGGGGGCGCCCCGACGGAGCTGATGAGTGATCAGCATGGTCTCGTCGTGCTGCTGTTCGTGCTGGGCGATCATCCCGAAGGCGAAGCCGGAGTCCAGCAGCGCCGTACCCTCCAGCGGAGTGCGCTCCAGCAGGTCGAAGACCCTGCCGCGCACCTCGGCCGCGTACCGGCGGGCCTCCTCGGGCCCCAGCAGCGGCAGCTTCGGCCGCTCGGAGCGGGGATGCTCGAACGCGTCGTAGAGCGAATTGATCTCGGGGCGCATTGACTCGCGCCCCGCGACGTTGCGCAGCAGCCACAGCTCCTCCTGGTTCCCGATGTGCGCGAGGTCCCAGACCAGCGGGGACATCAGGGGGGAGTGCTGCGCGGTGAGGTCCTCGTCGGTCACGGCGTCGGTGAGCGCCGCCGTACGGGCCCGGGCGGCGGTCAGCGCGGCGGCCGCCCGCTCCCGCAGGCCGGGGCGGGATTCGGTGGTCACGGGCGGGCCTCCCTCGCGGTGGGCTGCGGCCGGGGCGGGTCGTCGGCCGGGCAGCGGCCGCGCAGGACGAAGCGCTCGCCGAAGGCGCCGACCGTCTCCCGGACGTGCGCGCTCGCGCCCAGCCGGGGCAGCGCCTCGGACGCGGCCCGGAAACAGGCCTTGGCGGCCGCCCGCAGCTCCGGATCGGACAGGCCGCGACGCGCGGCGGACCTCCAGAGCGGATTGCGGGGCGCGGGCCCGGAGCCGTAGGTGTCGGCGAGTCCCTTGGCCACCCGGTACGCGGTCTCGGCCGCCTCCGGATCGTCGAACAGCGCGTGCACGACGGCCACCGGGACCAGCCAGCCGTCGTCACCGGGCTGTGCGTCGATCATCCGCAGCTCCAGATGGCCGCGCGGCCGCACCGGCGGGAACAGCGTGGTCAGGTGGTAGTCCAGGTCCTCCGCGGTGGGGGGCCGCAGCCCCGGGTGGCCGCCCGTGCGCAGCCAGTCGCGGAAGGTCATGCCGCGCGGGATCGCCCACGGCTCGCCGTCGTAGGACCGTACGCACATCACCTCGGTGTCCAGCGCCTGCCGGGTCCAGGTGTCGCGCGGCGGGCCGTCCAGCGGCGGTGCGAGCGCGCGCCGGCTGTCGTCGATGTCGGCCCAGGTCCCCTGGCGGGCGCAGCGCCAGCCCGCGTACGGGCCCTCGTGTGCGGGGGAGTTGGCGAAGGCGGCCACCAGGACGGCGCCCAGCAGGTGCGCCAGCCGCCAGCGCCGGCCGTGGCCGAGCGCACCGGGCTCCTCGTGCCCGGCGTCCACGCAGACCTGCACGGAGGCGGAGGCGCACATCATGGCGCGCCCGGCCGGGCCGGTGCGGTCGAAGTAGGCCTCCATCGCGTCGTAGCGGGGGCTGGCCAGCAGCCGGCGGTACGGGCGGCGGTAGTCGTGGCCGTGGCCGTGCAGGACCAGACCCTGGGCGAGCAGGGCGGCCCGTACGGCGGTGAGATCGGACTGCAGGCTGTCCACGCAGCCGTTGAGGGAGGTGGCGGGGGCCGAGCTGAGTTCCAGCTGGCCGCCGGGTTCCACGGTCACCCGGGAGTGGAGGGGGAGCGCGCGGGCGGCGGTGTGCGCGGCGCGCAGCCGCTCGGGGGACAGGGGCCGACCGGGCCGCTCCGCGTCCAGGACCAGCCATTCGAGCTCGGCTCCGAGGAAGCGGGGCGGGCCGGTCTTGAAACAGATGCCGTGGATCAGGTCCTCGGCCTCGGTCTCGGTGATCGAGAGTGCGGGCGGGTGAGCGGTGGGGGGAGCGGGCGAGTCCTGTGACATGACCGGGTCCTCGTCTCTTCTCGTCGGCCGTGACATCACCCGTGCCTACCCGTCCGTGGAGCACAAATTCCTTTGCCGCCGGGGCTGGTGGTGCAGAAGATGGCGGCGTGAGCAGCAGATTGCGCGAGATCGCGCGGGAGAACGCGGACATTTTGGCGGCCGGTGGCTACCGGACGCGGTCGGGACGGCAGGTCGCGCTCGCCGCCGCCCTGGCGGAAGCCAAGGCAGAAACCAGGATATATGGACCAAACCGGGTCATTCCAGGCGAGGTGATCGCGAGCGGGGGTGGTGCGACGGCCGTCGAGGTCACCGGGGAGAGCAGCACGGTCGCGGCCCGCAGGCTCGCCCCGGAGGGCCTGGAGCCGGTCCCGGAGGGCGCCGGGGTGGCGGTGCTGAACTTCGCTTCGGCCCGGAATCCCGGGGGCGGCTACGTCCGCGGGGCCAAGGCCCAGGAGGAGGCCCTGTGCCGCGCCTCGGCCCTGTACGAGACCCTGCTGGAGGCGCCGGAGTACTACGAGATCCACCGCGCGGAACGCAGCACCTTCTACACCGACCGGGTGATTCACTCCCCCGGGGTACCCGTCTTCCGCGACGACCGGGGTGCGCTGCTGGAGTACCCGTTCCGCGTCGGCTTCCTGACCTCTCCGGCCCCGAACGCGGGCACGATCCGGCGCCAGGAGCCGGAGCGGGCCGCCGAGATCCCGGCGGCCCTGGTACGGCGCGCCGGGCTCGTCCTGGAGGTGGCCGCGCTGCACGGGTACCGGGGGCTGGTGCTGGGCGCGTGGGGGTGCGGGGTGTTCCGGAACGACCCGGCGGAGGTGGCGGAAGCCTTCCGGGGGCTGCTGAGGGGACGGTTCGCGGGGGTGTTCAACCGGGTGGTGTTCGGGATCCTGGACCGCGATCCGCGGACCCGGGAGGCCTTCGGGCGGGCCTTCGCGGCGTAGAACAGCGGGCTTTCGCGTAGAACGACGGCGTAGACGACCGACCAGGACGGCGGCGTCAGCGCCGGCTCGCGTTCCTTCCGCCGTACAGCGCCACGAGGTGGCGGACCAGGGCGAGGGCGGCCAGGAGCGCCACGAATGCGCACACGCCGTGCCATCCGGCCCGGCCGTAGACGCGCACCCCGACCCAGGAGCCCGCGCTGCCGCCCACGTAGGCGCAGGTCATGTAGGCGGTGTTGAGCCTGCTGCGGGCGTCGGGACGCAGGGCGTACACCCGGGCGTGATTGGCGACCATGCCGGACTGCATCGCGACGTCGAGCAGCAGCGTGCCGACGACCAGCGCGGCCAGACCGGGCGCGCCGCCCCGGTCACCCGCGACGAGGACCGCGGCCGAGACCAGTACCCCGAGCATGCAGACCAGGTTCACCTGATCGGGGCCCCTGCGGTCCACCAGACGTCCGGCGAACGGGGTGCACAGCATGGTCGCCGCGCCGACCAGGGCGAGCATCCCCACGACGTGGGCGCCCAGGCCGTACGCCGGGCCGGTGAGGAGGAGCGCCAGACAGGTCCACACGGCGGAGAACCCGGCGAAGACCGTCGCCTGGTAGAAGCAGGAGCGGCGCAGATCCGGCTCGGCGCGGAACAGACGCAGGGGCTCGGCCAGGAGCGACCGGTACGGCCGGCTCGAAGGCGGAGTGTTGACCGGCAGGACGCGGGCCAGGACCGTCGCCAGGAGCAGGACCACGACCGCGGCCACCAGGTAGGGGGCGCGCCAACCCAGCCACTCGCCGAGGGTCCCGCCGAAGGTGCGGGCCAGCAGCATGCCGCCGATGGACCCGCTCAGCAGGGTGCCCACCACCTCCCCGCGGCGTTCGGGGGCCACCAGACCGGCCGCCATCGGACCGATGACCTGGGCGGCCACCGTGGTGACCCCGACCAGCGCGCCGGCGGCGAGGAGGGGCGGCAGGGCCGGAGCACAGCCCGCAGCCAGCAGACCGGCGCCGGTGAGGGCGAGCAGGGTGACGAGGAGCGGGCGGTACGGGAGCCGGTCCCCGAGCGGCACCAGCAGAAACATTCCGGCCGTGTAGCCCACCTGGATCGCGGTGACCACAAGGCCGGCGGAATCGGGCGACGCGCCCAGTCCGGCGACGACCAGCGGGCTGATCGCCTGCGGGAAGTAGATGTTGCCGACACCGACGGCGCAGGTCAGGGCGAGGATCAGGAGCATCCGGCGGCTCATACCCGGGGCGCCTGGGGCGACGGGCGCGGGCTGTGCGTGAGCCGACCGTGTCGGTGGTGTCGGTGGCGCCGGCCGTATCGGCTCTGTCGGCTGTGTCATGCCCGGAAGTTCACGGCACCCGCGTCCCGCCGCCAATCGATGTAGCGTGGGGCTTAATGATCAGCTTCGAGCTCGGTGTCGAGGACCTCGCGGACACGCGGTTCGCCGTGTCGCCGCTGCACGAGACCGTGCTCAGCCTGCGGGTGCTGCGCGAGCCGGGGCTGTCCGCGCTGCACCTCCCGTGGCGCAGATCCGTTCTCGGCGGACTCGGGGCGCTCGACACCGGTCTGCTCATGTCCCTGGTCGCGACGCGGCGTACCCTTCCCGACTTCCTGACCCCGCGGCCCGCGAGTTTCGCCCCGGCCTTCGAAGAGGAACTGGCCGTCGCCCGCCGGACCTCCCCTGACCTGGTCCGCCGCGATCTGCTGGCCACGCACGCGCCGGACCCGCTTCCCGAAGCCCTGCGCGATGCCACCGCCACCGACGATGCCGCCGTCGTCGGACTCCGCGACGAGATCTGCGCACTCCTGCGGCGGTACTGGGAGGCCGCCGTCGAGCCGATGTGGCCGCAGATGCGCCTCGTGCTGGAAGCCGACATGACGTACCGCGCGCGTCAACTGGCCGTCGGCGGCGCCCGCCAGCTGTTCGCCGACATGCACCCGAACCTGCGCTGGGAACACGGCGTGCTGCACATCGCCGACATGATCAGCCGGCACCACGTCGCGGCGTCCGGCCGCGGCCTGCTCCTCGTACCGTCCGTGTTCGCCCACAAGCCCGCGCCCCCGCTCAGCCCGGACGAACCACCGATGCTGGCCTACCCCTGCCGCGGAGTGGCGACGCTCTGGGGCCCGGCGCCCGTCGCCGACGCGGCGGCGCTCGTGTCCCTGCTGGGTGCGCCCAGGGCGAGACTGCTCGGCCTCCTCGACGAGCCGCTGCCCACGGTCGAGATCGCCCGCCGCCTCCGGGTCACTCCGAGCGCAGTCTCCCAGCACCTGCGCGTTCTGTACGCCACGGGCCTCGCGACCAGGGCACGCGCCGGACGCCAGGTCCTGTACCGCCGCAGCGCCCTCGGCGACGAGCTGACCGGCTACCGCCAGCCGTAGCGCTCGCGCAGCCGGTCGACGACCGACTGGAAGCGGCCCCGGTCCAGCGCGCAGGCCTCGCGCCGCATCCCCGACTCGTGCACCCGCAGCACCCGGTCGACGTCCACCCAGGACTCCCGCCCGGCGCTGTCCCACGATCCCGTGCCGATCGGCACCCACTCCCGGTCGTGATCGTGCCGCTTGCTGGACAGCTGTACGGCGAGCAGCGTCCGCCCGCCCGCCTCCCGGGCCACGACCAGCACCGGGCGGTCCTTGCCACGGCCGTCGTTCTCCTCGAAGGGGACCCAGGTCCAGACGATCTCGCCGGGGTCGGGGTCCCCGTCGGGGTCGGGGGCGTACGACGTCTGCACCGGGCCGATGGCCTGCGGATCGGCCTCGGTGGTGGCGGTGGCGCCGTCACGGCCGGGCTGGTCGACATGACCGTTGTCGATACGACCGTTGCCGGAGTTGCTGTGATGCGAAAGTGCCGTCATCCGGGTGAGGGTAGCGGGTTGGGGGCTTCGGGGGGCGGGGCGTCGGCGGGGCGGGATGAGGAGTGTGGGCGGGGGCTTCGGGGGCGGTGGCCGGGCTGGGCGGCGTCAGGGATGTGCGCGGGAGTGACCGGGGGCGGGACCTCAGCGGGGCGGGATCAGGGGGTGCTGGTCGGGGGCTTCGGATGGTCGGGAGCCACTTACTCGGGATCAGAGAAGGTCTGGGGTTTCCCGTCCGTCCCATCGTCTTCCGGGTCTGGCCGGTCCCTCAAGGGCGCTCCTTCGTCGCGTCGCTTCGCGATGGCCTTCGGCCACCCTTGACCGACCGGCCCGACCCGGAAAGCTCGAGGGCAGACGGGAAGCCCCCAAAAGAACGGTCACGGGTGTTCGAGGGGCCATGCGGCCACGTCAGGGATGCGGGTGCCCGCTTCCCCGAGGATCAGCCAAGCCCGACCACCATGCCGGGTCAGCGGTGGGGGCGCGGGCACGGGCGGACACCCACACGGCCCCAGAGACAGGGGATTTCCGGGTCGGGGCCGGCCAACCCACACCAGACAGCGACCACCAGCCCCTCGGAAGCCGGGAGGCGCGTCAGATCGCTACGCGCTTCTCGCATCTCGGCGTCCGACGGCCGTCCGGGGCTGGGAACAGGCCGCCCACGACTGCTTGTTGCGGGAGGTCGGTGGGCGGCGATCCGTTGGTCTCTACTCCGTGACCAGGGCCATGATGAGGCCGTCGTAGCCCTTGCTGCCGACGGTCTGCAAGGCGGTGGCGGTCAGTTGGGGGTGTTCCGCGATGAGTTCGGTGAAGCGGCGGACGCCCTGTACGCGAGGGTCCGAGCTGGTGGAGTCGACCACGGCGCCGTCGCGGACGACGTTGTCACCGATGATGACGCTGCCGGAACGGGTGAGCTTGAGGGCCCATTCGAGGTATTGGGGATTGGACGGCTTGTCCGCGTCGATGAAGACCAGGTCGAACGGCGCGACGTCCGTGAGTTCCGGGAGGAGATCGATGGCCCTGCCGCGACGGATGTCGACGACGTGCTCCAACCCGGCGCGCGCGATGTTCGCGGCGGCGACGTCAGCGCACCGCTCGTCGACTTCCAGCGTGACCAACTGTCCTCCTTCGGGAAGGGCGCGGGCGAGCCAGATGGTGCTGTAACCGCCCAGGGTGCCGATCTCCAGGATGGTGCGGGCCCCACGGATCCTGGCGAGGAGGTGGAGAAGCTTTCCCTGATTCGGAGCGACCTGGTGGGCCGGCAATCCCGCCGCCTCAGTGTCCGCTGCGGAGACCGTCAAGACCTCGTCCTCCTCGACCAACAACCCTTCGAAGTACGCGTCGACGGCCGTCCACGTGTGCTGACCCACTGTGATCCCCTCTCATCGCACTGCATTCCCAAAAGGAACTTACGTCAAAACGCACTCCCTTAAACAGTTTGTTGTATGTCTGTTCCCAGCCCTGGACGGCCGTCGGACGCCGAGACGTGAGAAGCGCGTAGCGATCTGGCGCGCCCCCGATCCCGATGGGCTGCTGGTCGCTGCCTGGTGTGGGGTTGGGCTGGTGCCCGCGCCCCCACCGCTGGCCGGGCTCGGTGATGGGGCTCGGCTGCCCCCGGGGGAACTGGCCCCCGCATCCCTGATGTCCCTGCCCCTGGATATGAACACTGGTGACCGTTCTTTTGGGGGCTTCCCGTCTGTCCTCGAGCTTTCCGGGTCGGGCCGGTCGGTCAAGGGTGGCCGAAGGCCATCGCGAAGCGACGCGACCGAAGGGAGCGCCCTTGAGGGACCGGCCCGACCCGGAAGACGATGGGACGGACGGGAAACCCCCAGACCTACTCTGATGCCGAGTGAGGGGCTCCCGGCAAATCCGAAGCCACCGGCCCACCTCCCTGATGCCGCCCAGTTGAGGTCCCGCCCCCCCCCGAAGCCCCCGCCCCGCCCCGCCCCGCCCCCTCACCCCGGCCGCCGAGCTCCCCAGCCCTCCGCTGCCTCCACCTGCGCCGCCAGGCCGAGGAGCGTCGGCTCCGATTCCGACGGGCCCAGAAGCTGGGCTCCCATGGGCAGTCCGTCGGCCGTGAAGCCCGCCGGGACGTTCACCCCCGGCCAGCCCAGGACGTTCCACGTCCAGGCGTACGGGCAGGCCGCGATCATCGCCCGGTCCGTGGCCATCGCCCCCAGGCCGGCCAGTGCTCCGATCCGCAGCGGCGGGGTGGCCGTCGTCGGGGTCAGGACCACGTCGAAGCGGTCGAAGATCTCGCCGACCCGCCGCCCCAGCACCGACTCCGCCCGGCGGGCCGCCCGCAGCGGCAGGCCGCCCAGGATCCGGCCCGTCCGTACGGCCTCGTGCGTGCGCGGGTCCAGCAGCGCGGGATCCGGCACCCGGGCCGCCCAGTCCCGTACGCCGCTGGTCGCGCGGGGGACGAAGGTCAGGCCGATCGGGCCGTAGCGCGGGTCCTCCGGGACCACTTCGTGGCCCAGCGACTCCAGTCGCCCGGCCAACCGCTCCACCGCCGAACGTACCTCGGGGTCGAGGGACTTGGGCGTCGCCGTGAAGGGCATGGCGAACGAGAGGGCGATCCGTAGCCGGCGGGGGGTGCGGCGGGCCGCTTCGACCGCTGAGATACGGGCCGGGCGGTGCAGGTCCTCGGGGTGCGGGCCGCTCGCGGCGTCCAGCAGGAGTGCGGCGTCGGCGACCGTGCGGGCCAGTACGCCGTTGACGGTGAGCCCGTGGAACGATTCGGGCTCCGGCCAGGTCGAGATGCGTCCGCGCTGGGGCTTGACGCCTATGAGATGGGTCCACGCCGCGGGTATCCGTACCGAGCCCGCTCCGTCGGACCCGAGCGCCGCAGGGACCAGCCCCGCCGCCACGGCGGCCGCCGAGCCGCCCGAGGAACCGCCGGGCGTGTAGGCGGGGTTCCAGGGATTGCGGGTCTCGCCGAAGGCGGGACCCTCGGTGAACGGCCACTGGCCCAGCTCCGGCGTCTGGGTCTTGCCGACGATCACGGCGCCGGCCGCGCGCAGCCTTCGTACCGCCTCGCTGTCGACGGTCTTCGGGGCGAAGTTCCCGGCGCAGCCGAAGGAGGTCGGCTCGCCCGTCACGTCCATGTCGTCCTTGACGGCGAGCGGGACGCCCAGCAGCGGCAGCCGCTCGCCCGCGGCCAGCCGCCTGTCGGCCGCGTCCGCCTCGGTCAGGGCGGCCTCGGCGCGTACGGTCCGGAAGGCGTTGAGCTCCGGCTGCGCGGCCGCGATCCGCCGTAGCGCCTGCTCAGTCAACTGCCGTGCGGTGACGCTGCCTTCGGCGAGGGCGGCTGCCATCTCCACCAGGCCCGAGGGCTCGGCGGCGCCGGATGCGACCCTCGTGGCCGCCGAGACCGCCGACCCTGAAGAATTCGACCCTGAAGAATCCGACACCGTGACCAACTCTCCCCATTACCGACCGGTAGGGAGACGGTAATGGGGAGTGGTCGTGGGTGACTAGATCCAGCCCTTCAGTGAGGCCATGAATCCGTCGAAGTCGTCACGGTGGATGGTGTGTCCGGCTCCGGAGACCGAACGCACCTCGAAACCACGGCTCTTGAGGATTTGCGCCCGCTCCTCCGTGATCAGGGTGCTCGGATCGGCGAGCTGTACGAGCGAGGGGACCGCCGGCGCGGCGGGCATGAGGTCGGATCCCATCAGCGGACCGAGGCTCAGTGCGGTGGCCTCGTCCCACGCCGCCAGGGTCTCCAGCTCGACGTCGACGTCGGCCTCCTCCCAGCGCGGGTTCATCGCCTGGATCTGCTCCCTGGGCGCCGTCTTGAACTGCGCGAGCATCTCGGGACCGAAGCCCTCGACAGGCGCGGCGAGGTACCACGCCGGGTCGGAGAACACCGCCCGCCGCGGCTTCAGCCGGTCCACCGCGAGGGACAGGGTCAGGCCGCCCAGGGAGTGGCCGATGGCGAGTTCGGCGCCGGTCGGGAGCGTCTCGACCACGTCGTCCGCGTAGAGCTCCGGGCTGTACTCGCCGCGGCCGCTGGCCCCGTGGCCCCGCAGGTCCACGGCTATGACGCGGTACCCGAGGCCGGCCAGGGCAGGGCCGACCCGGCGCCAGGTGCGGTGGTCGGCCATGATGCCGTGGATCAGGAGGGCGACGCGGTCGCCCTCGCCCCAGGTCCGGGTGTGAAGCTGCACGGTGGTGCCTTTCCAGAAGTACTCGGAGGGTTCGAAGAGTTCGAGGAAGTGGAGTAAGGGGAGGAAGGGGAGGAAGTGCTGGAGTCGAACGGTCAGCGCACGCTGCGGATCGGCTTCACGGCCAGGGCGCCCGCCACCGCCAGTACGGCCGCGACGATGAACAGGGCGGTGTACCCGCCGCTGAGCGAGACGATGACCGAGGCGATGAACGGGGCGACGATCTGCGGGCCGGCGTTGGCGATGTTGAGCACGCCCATGTCGCGCGCCGCGTCCTCGGCCTTGGGCAGCACCATCGTCACCAGGGCGGTGTCCACGGCCATGTAGCAGCCGAACGCGAGCCCGTTGACGACCGAGAAGGCCAGCATCGCGGTCCAGCTGGTCGACACCGCGGGGATCACCAGGGCGACCGCCGACAGCAGGGCGGACGCGCCCACGAAGAGCTTGCGGCGGTCGAACCGGTCGGAGAGGTAGCCGCCGAGGACGGTGGAGACGACCATCGCCACGCTGGTCAGCGGCATCAGCACCGCCACCGCGGCCTCCGGCTTCATGCCGTCGGGCAGCACGGTGTGGTCCTGCAGGATGTACAGCTGGTAGCCGCTCACCGCGAAGTACCCGAGTACCAGGAGCGCCCGCCCGATGAAGGCCCACCGGAAGTCGTGGTCCTTCAACGCGCCCCCGAAGGCTGCGAGCTGGGTCTTGACGGGCATCTGGGCGCGGGCCGGGAGCCGCTGCTCCCGGGTGCAGGCGGTGAAGAGGACCGCGGCGCCCGCCACGAGCGCGCCGAAGACGAGGTACCCGGTGCGGTAGTCCTCGGAGAAGGCCGCGCCGACGAGCGCGCCCAGGGTGGAGCCGAAGGGCAGGCCGAGGCCGACGGCCGCCGAGGCTTTGCCGCGGGCGCTCATCGGCACCCGGTCGGGGACCACGGAGGTGATGGCGGCCTGGTAGACGTTCATGACGGCCTGGCCGAGGCACCAGGCGATCGTGATCAGCAGGATCGTGTCGGCGAAGCCGAGCAGCAACATCGCCGGTACGGCGGCGAGTCCGCCGCCGAGGATCCACGGGTTGCGCCGTCCGCTGCGGTCGGACAGGGCTCCGGCGACCGGGTTGAACACCGTCGCGAAGATCGCCGAGACCCCCGCGATCAGGCCGAAGTTCGCGACCTTGTTCGCCGGGTCGATGTCTCCCACCTGGAGCGCGAGCAGCACGCCGGCGACCCCGACGTAGAGCGCGTACATGGCGCTGTTGCCGACGAGCAGCAGCGGGAGCAGGCCGCGTCCGGGGCCGGGGGAGGCGGACGCCTCGTCGGTGGCGGCGGTGGTGCCGGTGCCGGGGGAGGAAAGGGCCACGGTGCCCTCCTGGGCAGATGCGAGCGGATGAGGGGCGGGGTGTGGGGGTGCGGCTGAGCTGGGATGGAGGGGGTGAAAGGGATGGTCGAGGGGTGCGCGCCGCCCTGTCGCGACGGCGGGGGTGCGACGGAGCGCGACAGGGCGACGGCACGGCTGGGCACGGCCGCGACACGTCCGGCGGCACACCCTGCCGAAGCGGATGTGACAGTCGGGTTACACGTGTCAATGAATCGTGTAACCACTGTGTAGCATTCGTTTCAGGCCATCCGCTAGCCCCCGGGCGCAACCGGTCTGGAAAGATGCCACGGCAATGTCACAGTCATCGAAATCGCCGAAGCCGCCGGCACCGGCCTCCGGGTCTCCCACGCCGCCGCCCCCCGTGCCGACCAGCGCCGACGTGGCCCGCCTCGCGGGCGTGTCGCGCGCGACGGTCTCGTACGTACTGAACAACGCGGAAGCCGTGCGCATCAGCGAGCCGACCCGCCGCAAGGTCCGCGAGGCCGCCGAGGAACTCGGGTACGTACCGCACGCGGCCGCCCGCAGCCTGCGCGCCGGACACACCCGGATCGTGCTGCTGCCCACCTCGCACGTGCCCGTCGGACCGCTGTACAGCACCTTCCTCAACGAGCTCCAGTGGGCGCTGCGCCGCCTCGACTACACCGTCGTGCAGTACGGGAGCCTCGGCCTGGACGGTGACGAGGCCGCGCGCGCCTGGGCGGAGCTGCGTCCGGTGGCGGTGATCTCGCTGGGCGAGATCGCGCTCTCGGCGCGCAACGTCGCCACCCTCAAGCGGGCCGGCGCCCGCGCGGTGATAACGATGGGCCCGGTGGGCGTGCCGGGGGCGCACGCGCTGGTCATGAACCAGGAGGAGGTCGGCGCCCGGGCCGCCGCCCATCTGGTCGCGCGCGGCCGGCGGCGGATCGGTGTGATCGTGCCCGAGGAGGACGGGCTCGAACTGTTCTCCGCGCCCCGCCTGGCGGGCGCGCGCTCGGTGGCGGTGGCCGGGGCCGGATCCGGGGCCGGATCCGAGGCCGAGATCGAGCCCCTCCCGATGGCCTACACCGAGGAGTCGGCCGCGGCGCTCGCCGCCCGCTGGCGCGGGCTCGGGCTCGACGCGGTGTTCGCGTACAACGACGAATACGCGATGCTGCTGATGCGCGCCTTCCAGGACGAGGGGCTGCGCATCCCCGAGGACGTCGCCGTCATCGGCGCCGACGACCTGCTCATCGGGCGGCTGCTGCGGCCCCGGCTGAGCACGGTGCAGATCGAGATGCCGACCGGTGACCACCTGGCGTCGCTGGTGGACCGCGCGGTGCGGGAGCCGTCGGAGATCACGGAGCGGCACGACCTGATGGCGGCCGTGGCCGTCCACCGGGAGTCGACGTGACGGTCCTGGAGTCCCGCAGGAGCCGGACCTGGCCTCGGGGGCCGTTGACAGGCGGTGACCTGCGGACGGAGACTGCGGGCGCGCCCCACCGGGCGCGCCCGGCGGCGTCTTGGGGTGCCCACACACGCACCGATGCGCCACCGCCCGTACGGATCCGCCCAGGAGCGACCCCATGAGCATCCGCACCGTCCGCGACGTCTACGTCGTCGACGCCGTCCGCACCCCGATCGGCAAGTTCGGCGGGGCCTTCGCCGGGGTCCGGCCGGACGATCTCGCCGCGCACGTGGTGAGGGCGCTGGTGGACCGTACGCCCGACCTCGACCCGGCGCGCATCGACGACGTCGTGTTCGGCGACGCCAACGGCGCGGGCGAGGACAACCGCGACGTCGCGCGGATGGCCGTGCTGCTGGCCGGGCTCCCGGTCAGCGTCCCCGGGGTCACCGTGAACCGGCTCTGCGGATCCGGCCTCGAAGCCGTGATCCAGGCCGCTCGCGCCATCGCGCTCGGCGATGCCTCCGTCGCCATCGCGGGCGGCGTCGAGTCGATGACCCGCGCCCCCTGGGTGGTGCAGAAGCCCGAACGGACCTTCCCCGCGGCCCACCAGCAGATGTGGTCCACCACGCTCGGCTGGCGGATGACCAACCCGCGGATGCCCGCGGAGTGGACGGGCTCGCTCGGCGAGGGCGCCGAACTCGTGGCCGACAAGCACGGCATCACCCGCGAGGCGCAGGACGCCTTCGCCCTGGAGAGCCACCGCAAGGCGGCGGCCGCCTGGGCCGCCGGGCTGTACGAGGACGAGGTCGTGCCGTACGCGGGTGTGGACCTGGTGCGGGACGAGTGCATCCGGGAGGGTTCCACGCCCGAGGCGCTGGCCCGGCTCAAGCCCGCCTTCCGGACGGACGGCAGCGGCACGGTCACGGCCGGGAACGCCTCGCCGCTCAACGACGGCGCCGCCGCACTGCTGTTGACGGACGCGGCGGGGCTGGCCGCCACCGGCCGGGAGCCGCTCGCCCGGATCAGTGCCTCCGCCGTCACCGGGATCGAGCCCCAGCTCTTCGGCCTGGGCCCCGTGGACGCCGTCCAGCGGGCGCTCGGCAAGGCCGGCCGCGGTTTCGCCGATCTCACCACCTTCGAGCTCAACGAGGCTTTCGCCGCCCAGGCGTTGGGCTGCCTGGCGTCCTGGCCGGAGCTCGACCCGGCCGTGGTCAACCCGCGGGGCGGGGCCATCGCGATCGGTCACCCGCTCGGCGCGTCGGGGGCCCGGCTGGCCGGCTCGGTCGCGCACCAGCTGGCGGCGGCGGGCTCCGGTACCGGCATGGCGGCGCTGTGCATCGGAGTGGGGCAGGGCATCGCGCTCGTCCTGGAGCGCTGAACCCACCGCCGGCCTGCGGCCGTCGATCGTTTCCGGACACGGTCCCTTGCCAACTGCCCAATAACTGAACAGAAGTGGTGCCTCCGGTCTGGCACGATGGCGCGTGCTGCCGCCCCCCCGCCCCGCCCATCCCCACCCGGAGGCCCCGCGCCATGCCGCTCCTCGATCCGACGCTCTGGCAGGACGGACCCACCCTCACCGGCGGCGCCGCCGCGGTCGTCGAACCCGCCACCGGCCGCACCCTCGCCACCATCGACCTGGCCGCGCCCGCCGACGTCGCGGAGGTCGCCGTACGGGCCCAGGCCGCGCAGCGCGACTGGGCGCGCGCCACCCACCTGGAGCGGGCGGCCGTGCTGCGCCGCGCCGGGGACCTCTTCGCCGCGCACGCCGAGGAGCTGCGGGAGTGGCTGGTGAGGGAGTCCGGCTCGATACCGGGCAAGGCGGACTTCGAGCTGCACGTCGCCGCGCAGGAGTGCTACGAGGCCGCCGCGCTGGCCTCGCGCCCCACCGGGCAGGTGCTGCCGAGCGAGGCGCCCCGGCTGTCCTTCACCCGGCGGGTGCCGGCCGGGGTGGTGGGGGTCGTGGCCCCGTTCAACGCCCCGCTGATCCTCGCGATCCGCTCCGTCGCACCCGCGCTGGCCCTCGGTAACGCGGTGCTCCTCAAGCCTGACCGGCGCACCGCCGTCTGCGGCGGCCTCGCCCTGGCCGCCGTGTTCGCCGCGGCCGGTCTGCCTGGTGGGCTGCTGCACGTCCTGCCGGGCGGCGCCGAGACCGGAGCCGCGGTGGTCGCCGACCCCCGGGTCCGGGTGGTCTCCTTCACCGGATCCACCGCCGCGGGCCGGTCGGTCGGCGAGCTGGCGGGCCGTCACCTCACCCGCGCCCACCTGGAGTTGGGCGGCAACTCCGCCCTCGTCGTGCTCCGCGACGCCGATGTCGAGGCCGCCGTGGCCCAGGCCTCCTGGGGTTCCTTCTTCCACCAGGGCCAGATCTGCATGACCGCCGGACGCCACCTCGTACATGCCTCGCTCTACGACGAGTACGTGGAGCGCCTCGCCGTACGCGCCGAGGCCCTGGTGGTGGGGGACCCGTACCGCGAGCAGGTCCACCTGGGCCCGCTGATCGACCGGGCTCAGCTGGAGCGCGTACACGCCCTGGTGGAGGCAAGCACCGGACAGGGCGCCAAGCTCGTGGCGGGCGGCACCCACCAGGACCTCTTCTACCGCCCGACCGTGCTGGCGAGCGTCGCCGACGACACCCCCGCCTACGCGGAGGAGGTCTTCGGCCCGGTCGCGCCCGTACGCTCCTTCTCGACGGAGGAGGAGGCGGTGGCCCTGGCCTCGGCGGGTCCGTACGGCCTCTCCCTCGGGATCGTGACCAGGGACGCGGCGCGCGGGCTGGACCTGGCCGAGCGGATCCCGACCGGGATCGCGCACATCAACGACCAGACGGTCAACGACGAGGCCGTCGCCCCGTTCGGCGGTGTGGGCGCCTCCGGCACCGGTGCCCGTTTCGGCGGCGAGGCGAACCTGGACGCGTTCACGGAACTGCGCTGGACCACGACCCGCGCCACGCCCGCAGGCCATCCTTTCTAGGAATGCGGACGGCAGGTCGTTCGTTCAAGGAGCAGACGGCTCAATCAGGAGGTCTGGAAACCGTGGCTACAGTCGAGCTCACCAAGGAAAACTTCGACCAGACGGTCAGCGAGAACCCGTTCGTGCTGATCGACTTCTGGGCGGGCTGGTGCCGGCCGTGCCTGCAGTTCGCCCCCGTCTACGAGAAGGCCTCGGAGGCCCACCCGGACCTGGTCTTCGCCAAGGTGGACACCGAGGCGCAGCAGGAGCTGGCGAGCGCGTTCCAGATCACCTCGATCCCGACCCTGATGATCGTCCGGGACCAGGTGGCCATCTTCGCCCAGCCCGGCGCCCTGCCGGAGCCGGCGCTGACGGACCTGATCGGGCAGGCGCGCGCCCTCGACATGGACGAGGTGCGCGCCAAGATCGCCGCCGAGCAGAAGGGCGCGCAGGACGGCGGCGCGCAGGATCCCGGTGCGCGGGAACCCGGCACGCCGGAGGCCTGATTGCGTGACGCCACCCCCGGCGGGCGGTGACACTGATCCGTATGACCGAAGCCGTGGAGTACGACGTCGTGGTGCTCGGCGGGGGACCGGCAGGCGAGAACATCGTCGACCGGACCCGCGCCGCCGGGCTGAGTACCGCCCTCGTGGAGAGCGAGCTCGTGGGCGGGGAGTGCTCGTACTGGGCCTGCGTCCCCAGCAAGGCGCTGCTGCGCCCGGTGCTGGCCCGGGCCGACGCCCGCCGGGTGCCGGGGCTGGCGGGCGCCGTCGAGGGCCCGCTGGACACGGCGGCGGTGTTCGCGCACCGCGACTACTGGACCGGGAACTGGAAGGACGCGGGCCAGATCGACTGGCTCGACTCGATCGGCGCCCATGTGTACCGGGGCCACGGCAGGCTCTACGGGGTCCGCAAGGTCGCCGTCACCAGCCCCGAGGGCGAGCACCACGTGCTGGCCGCCCGCCACGCGGTGGTGGTCGCCACCGGCACCCGGGCCGTGATCCCCGACGTGCCCGGGCTCGCCGGTGCCCGTCCCTGGACCAGCCGGGAGGCGACGTCCGCCCAGGAGGCGCCCGGCAGGCTGCTGATCGTGGGCGGTTCGGTGGTCGCCGCCGAGATGGCCACGGCGTGGCAGGCCCTCGGATCGCAGGTCACCGTACTCGTACGCGGACCACGGCTGCTGCCGCGGATGGAGCCCTTCGCGGGCGAGCTGGTCGCCGACGCGCTGCGCGAGGCGGGCGCGGTGGTCCGTACGGGCGTGTCCGTCGAGGCGGTCGTACGGGACGGCTCCACCGGCCCCGTCACGGTGGTGCTGGAGGGCGGCGAGATGCTGGAGGGCGACGAACTGCTGATGGCGACGGGCCGTTCGCCGCGGACCGAGGACATCGGGCTGGACACCGTCGGCCTGCCCGCGGGGGAGTGGATCGGGGTCGACGACAGCTGCCGGGTGCCCGGGCACGACTGGCTGTATGCCGTCGGGGACGTCAACCACCGCGCGCTCCTGACCCACCAGGGCAAGTACCAGGCCCGGATCGCGGGCGCCGCCATCGCCGCCCGCGCGGCCGGCACCGCTTCGCCCGACACCGCCTCGCCCGACACCGCGCCCTGGGGCGCGCACGCGGCGACCGCCGACACGCGGGCCGTCCCGCAGGTGGTCTTCACCGACCCGGAGGCCGCCGCGGTGGGCCTCGGCCTGGCCGAGGCCGAACGGGCGGGCCACCGGGTGCGCGCCGTCGACTACGACCTGTCCAAGGTCTCCGGCGCCGGGCTCTACGCCGACGGCTACCGCGGCCGGGCCCGGATGATCGTCGACCTGGACCGCGAGGTCCTGCTCGGGGCCACTTTCGTCGGCCCGGGCGCCGCAGAGCTGCTCCACGCGGCCACCGTCGCGGTGGCGGGGGAGGTGCCGATCGCCCGGCTGTGGCACGCGGTCCCGGCATTCCCCACGATCAGCGAGATCTGGCTGCGCCTGCTGGAGACGTACCGGGGATAGCCGGCGGGCTCGTGCCGCCCGCAGCAGACCGCCTGTCCCGTCATCGATCAGCTGCCGCGGACAGCGCGGGGGCGCTGTCGGCCGCTGCCGCCGTCGAGGACTTCCCGGCCCGCAAGGCGGAGCCGGCCTACGGCATCCCACAGGGCGGCGGAACGCTCGGAGGCGAGGGCGGAGTCCTCCCGGTACCGGGAGGTGTCTCCCTCCTGAGCACGCGCGACCATGGTGCGCATCACCTCGGAGAGGGCGGCCGACGCGTCGGAGACACGGGACACCGCGTCGGCCATGGACGCGGGCCCTTCGAGGAGGACGACCTCTGCGGAGCGGTGGACCTGGCGGGCCAGGCTCACGAAATCCCGGACGCGCTCGTCGACCGTGTGCAGGGCGTGGGCATCAGGACCGAGGGCGCGCAGGACTTCGTCCAAGGCGACGTCGCGGGCGTGCAGTGCGGTGAGGTACTGGGTGTAGGCGTCCCGGCGGACCTGCCGGCGCCATTGCGCATGCTGGGAACGTGCTTGCACACGCCCGCTCACGAACGCCGCCCCCAGAGAAGCCGCTGAGCCGATGGCGGCGCCGACCAGCGCCGCAAGTCCCGAATCCATGGGCCCATTTTGGCGTGGCCCGGCCAAGCCCGACCCTTCGGGCTCGGTCGGGCCGGTGCACCACGGGTGCGGGCCGACGTGATCCGGAAGACACGGCCTGGCCGCCGACTCGGCACAGGATGGCGGCACATGAGCTCCGCGCTGTGTTGAATGGGGCGTACACACGTGTGGACCAGCGACGAAAGAGGCATCGCCCGTGATCGTGATCGCCCATCTCAGCGACATCCATCTCGACGGCGCCCCGCGGGCCGCCGAGCGCACCCGCGCCGTCATGGAGTACCTCGACGCCCTGCCCTACGACCTGGACGCCGTACTGGTGAGCGGCGACATAGCCGACCACGCGGCCCCCGCCGAGTACGAGGAGGCCGCCAAGCTGCTGCGCTCGCGGCACCCCCTGGTCGTCTGCCCAGGCAACCACGACGAGCGGGTCGCCTTCCGGCAGGGGCTGTTGGAGGAGGGGGCCGGCGCTTCCGCGGCGCCGGTCGACCAGGTGCTGCGCGGTGACGGCTTCGTGCTCGCCGTGTGCGACTCGTCCGTTCCCGGCGAGCACCACGGCCTGCTGGAGGAGTCCACGCTGGCCTGGCTGGACGGCGTACTGACCGACACCCCGCGCGAGACCCCGGTACTGGTCGCCTTCCACCATCCGCCGGTCCCGCTGCACACCCCGTACGTCGACGGGATCCGGCAGTTCGACGAGGAACGGCTCGCGGCCCTCGCCGAACGGCACCCGCACCTCACCGCGTTCCTGTGCGGGCACGCCCACACCGCGGCCGCGACCACCTTCGCCGGCCGCCCGCTGCTGGTGGCGCCCGGTGTGGTCTCCACCCTCCGGCTCCCCTGGGAGATCCGGACGGGGCCCGACCACCACGTCCACCTCGACGAGCCGCCCGCCGTCGCCTTCCACGTACTGGGCGAGGACGGGCGGCTGACGACCCACTACCGCGTGGTCGTCGCCCGCCGGTAGCAACTGCCGTCCCGGGCCCGGGTGAGACGGCCCGAGGTGATCAGATAGCGCCGCAGCGCCGAGCAGTCCTCGTGCACCGTGCGCAGCGCGTCGTTCACCTCGGGCTCCGTGTACTCCCGGTCCACCGCGAACAGGGTCTCGGTGAGGTGGGCGAGCAACTGCTCCCGCCGGGCCGCCTTGCGCGGGATGGCGACGAGGCGCCCGCCGGAGAAGAGGTCGGAGACGTCCCGCCGTGCCGGGCCGGAGGACTGTTGCTGTTCGGTGCTCTGTGACATGTCCGCGAGCTTCACCCGCCGCCCTCCCGCGGGGCAACGCAATTTCCGGGGCGAGAGCTCCTCGACTCCACAAAAAGTGACGGTCGTTCATCTTACTGAGTGGTAGTCCCGCCAGTACCCTCCCCGTGACCGGTTCCTGCCCCCCACGGAGGAGCACGTATGCGACGTCCCACCGCTCGCCTGAGAACCGCCGTCGCCACCGGGCTGATCGCCCTCGCCGCGGCCCTGCTCTCCCCCCTCGCACCCGCGTCCGCCGCCCCCGCAGACCCCGTACCGCTCCCCGTCGCCGACTACTGCGGCGGCCAGTGCTCGGACATCCTGCCGCCCGGCCAGAACGGCAACGCCACCCTCGCGCAGATCCTCCTGCACAAGGCGTTCGGCACGATGCCCGCCCACACCTCCGACCAACTGGCGCGCTACGACTCCCTGGTGGCCGGCTACCCGGGCCTCACCGACGCCAAGGTCAACGACTTCTTCAACAACGCGGCCTTCGGCGTGCCGGCCGACCAGGTCGAGTCGACCGCCAGTCCCCGTCCCGACGTCACCATCACCCGCGACAAGAAGACCGGCGTCCCCCACATCAAGGGCACCAGCCGCTACGGCACTTCCTTCGGCGCGGGCTACGCCGCCGCCCAGGACCGGCTCTGGCAGATGGACCTCTTCCGGCACGTGGGACGCGGCGACCTGACCCCCTTCGCGGGCGGCGCCCTCGCCAACCAGGGCCTGGAGCAGCAGTTCTGGCCGCAGGCGCCGTACACCGAGGCCGACCTCCAGGCCCAGGTGGACCGGATACGCACCACCGGGGGCGAGCGCGGCCGCCTCGCGATGGAGGACGCGCAGGCCTACGTCGACGGCATCAACCTCTACCGCACCCAGTCCAAGAACGGCCGCTACTTCCCCGGCGAGTACGTCCTCACCGGCCACATCGACTCCGTCACCAACGCCGGTGAGATCCAGCCCTTCAAGATCACCGACCTGATCGCCCTCGCCTCCGTCGTCGGCGGCCTGTTCGGCGGCGGAGGCGGCGGCGAGGTGCAGGCCGCGCTGTCCCTGCTGTCCGCGCAGCAGAAGTACGGGCTGGAGGAGGGCACCCGCGTCTGGGAGTCCTTCCGCCAGCGCAACGACCCAGAGGCCGTGCTCACCGTCCACGACGGTACGAGCTTCCCGTACGCCCAGAAACCCGCGATCCCCCAGGGCGCCGCGCTCCCGGACACCGACTCCGTGGTCCCCGAACAGCTCGTGTACGACCGCACGGGCGCGGCGACGGCCACGGAGGCCCTCGACCCGCCGAAGCCCGTCAAGCAGAGCATGTCCAACGCCCTGCTCGTCTCCGGCGCCCACACCGCGAGCGGCCACCCGCTCGCCGTCTTCGGACCGCAGACCGGCTACCTCGCGCCCCAGCTCCTCATGCTCCAGGAACTCCAGGGCCCCGGCATCAGCGCCCGCGGCGCCTCCTTCGCGGGCGTCAGCATGTACGTACAGCTCGGCCGCGGCCAGGACTACGCCTGGAGCGCCACCTCCGCCGGACAGGACATCACCGACACCTTCGCCGTCGAACTGTGCGAGCCCGGCGGCGGGGCGCCGACGAAGGCGAGCACCTCCTACCTCTACCGCGGCACCTGCACCCCCATGGAGAAGCTGGAGCACACCAACGCCTGGAAGAAGTCCGTCGCCGACCCGACCCCCGACGGCTCGTACCGGATGCAGGTCTGGCGCACGAACTACGGCATCGTCACCCACCGCGCCGCCGTCGCGGGCAAGCCCGTCGCCTACACCGCGCTGCGCTCCACCTACCGCCACGAGGCCGACTCGATCATCGGCTTCCAGATGCTGAACGACCCTTCGTACGTCAAGGACGCCCGCACCTTCCAGCAGGCGGCCGAGCACATCGGCTACGCCTTCAACTGGTTCTACGCCGACTCGCGCGAAGCCGCCTACTACAACAGCGGGTTGAACCCCGTCCGTCCCGCGGGCGTGGACGCGGCCCTGCCCGTGCACGCCAGGCAGGCGTACGAGTGGCAGGGCTTCGACCCCGCCGCGAACACCGCCGCCTACACCCCGCCCGCCGAGCACCCGCAGTCCATCGGCCAGGATTACTACGTCAGTTGGAACAACAAGCAGGCCAAGGACTACAGCGCGGCCGGCTTCGGGATGGGCGCCGTCCACCGCGGCGACCTCCTCGACCGCCGGGTCAAACCGCTCGTCGCGGCGGGCGGGGTGACCCGGGCCAAGCTCACCCAGGCCATGGCCGAGGCCGCCGTCACCGACCTGCGCGCCGAGAACCTGCTGCCCGAGCTCCTGGCCGTCCTGCGCAGCGCGCCCAGCACGGATCCGGCGGTGACCGCGGCGATCGACAAGCTGGCCGCGTGGCAGGCGAGCGGCACCAAGCGCAAGGAGACCGCCCAGGGTTCGAAGACGTACGCGCACGCGGACGCCGTCCGGATCATGGACGCCTGGTGGCCGCTGCTGATCGAGGCGGAGTTCGAGCCCGGCCTCGGCGCCCCGCTGTACGACGCCCTGCGCGCCTCGCTGAGCGTCGACGAGGCTCCCAACGCGGGCCACGGGCCCACGGGTTCACACGCCGGGTCGGCCTTCCAGTAC
This sequence comes from Streptomyces sp. NPDC048258, assembly GCF_043201995.1. NCBI lineage: Bacteria > Bacillati > Actinomycetota > Actinomycetes > Kitasatosporales > Streptomycetaceae > Streptomyces > Streptomyces sp. NPDC048258. Next base: position 4,883 of record NZ_JBICZH010000018.1, on the reverse strand, counting down.
GGCTGGTGGAGCTACTCGGACGAGGACCTGCGCATGGTCCTCGGACGGCCCGTGGCCGATCCGCCGTCCCAGGTGTACTGCGGCGGCGGCTCGCTCGCCGCGTGCCGCGAAGCCATGACCGCCACGCTCAAGCAGGCGGCCGCGGCCACCCCCGCGGCCGTGTACCCGGCCGACGGGACCTGCGCGGCCGGCAACCAGTGGTGCGCGGACTCGATCGTGCAGCGCCCGGTCGGCGGGCTGAGCCATCCGCAGATCAACTGGCAGAACAGGCCCACGTATCAGCAGGTGGTGGAGTTCCCGGCCCACCGCTGAGCTCGCCGCAACGCCATGTGGCCCGCTGCCCCGGAGATGTTGTCCGGGGCAGCGGGCCACTGGCGTGGGCCGTCGTGTCAGGGGCCGACGGTGATCTGCTGCGCCGGGTCGGTGGTGTCGCTGACCAGGTAGACGGCGTTGAAGGTGGACGTGGTCGCGCTCGTCGGGCAGCCGAACCCGCCGGTGACCGTGACCGGCACCGATGCGTTGGTGAAGGTCAGGCTCGACGGGGCGCCGTTCGTCCAGCTCCCGGGCACATTGGCGGCGGTCGCCGGGGCGGCGGTCACCGTGCAGGTGGCCAGGCCCGTGGTGTGCACGACGAGCCCGCCGACCGGCACGGTCATGGTGGCGGTGGCCGGGGCGCCGTTCTGCATCGACACCGACCAGGAGCCGCTGGTGGTGACCGTGGGGGTCACGCCCCACATGCTGGAGGTGCACGAGCTGTACGTGGGCGGCGAGATCGGCGAGGAGACCGGCCCGGCCGGGTTGGTGTTGCCGGGGGCGGCAGGCACCGTACCGGTGGCGACGGAGACCGTACAGGTCACCGTCACCGAGCCGGCCTTGAAGGTGGCCTTCCCGCTGAGGGTGGCCTTGAAGGAGTGTCCGGCCGGGGTGACGGTGGTCGACCCGGCCAGCGGTAAGGGCGCGGCGGAGGGGGAGGCGGAGGCGGTGGCGGTGGCCGAGGCCACCGACAGGGCCGCCGCGGCGGCCATCCCGAGGGCGAGCGCGGTGCGCGTACGGCTCATGGCTGTGCTCCTTGGGGATCGGAGTGCGGCGTGGGGACCGCGGTGGGGGGAGCGGGGGAGGGCGTGGGTACCGGTGTGGGTGTGGGTGTGGGTGCGGGTGCCGGAGCAGGTGCGGCGGACGGCTGCCAGGCGAACATCAGGCCGCCGCCGAGAATGCCGAGCAGGGTGCCGATCAGGAAGCCGCCCAGGTTCGACAGGACCAGGGCCGCCGTCGCGATCAGCGTGGTGAGGACACCGGCCAGGCTGCGCTGCGGAGGCGCGAACCAGGCCGTGAGCCCGAGCACGATCATGACGATCCCCATCAGGACGGACGGGATCCCCGCCACCCCCTGCTGGAGCATGATCTTCAGTGGTGCCAGCGGCAGGACGCAGATCCACGCCCCGGCCAGGACCGCGAACAGCCCGCCCCAGAACGGCCTGCTGCGCCGCCACCGCCGCCAGCGGGTCAGAAGCATTCCTTCTTGCCCTTGCTGATGTTCATGCTGAGCCCGGAGAGCTTGAAGGTGCCGGCGTTCGTCGCCCAGGCCGTCTGCTGCAGATCGGTGATGCTGACCCTGTCCGCCTGCTGGGCGAAGAGGTCCTGCATCCCCTGCGCGTCGGCCGGACCCTTGTCGAGCGTGGAGGCGTCGCGGCCGATCTCGATGTTGGTGAAGACCGCGTCGCCGGAGAGCTGCGTCGCGTCGACGAACAGATTGCTCGCCTCGACGGGCTTCTTCTGGCCGGCCGTCAGGTTGAGCGAGATGTCCCCGATCACCGGGAGCGAGGTGACCACCGACTGGCACAGGCTGTTGAGTTTGGCCTCCCGGATGGCGGTGACCGCCACCGGGATGAGCTCCTCGCGGGCGTTGACGTCGACGCTGCCGTACTGGGCGAAGCCCTCGCCCTCCAGGCTCTTCGCCGACACCTTGAACTGCTGCCCCGAGACGGCGAAGGAGGCGGCGAGCGCGCCCTGCGCGAGGGCGATGCCGAGACCGGCGGTGACGGCGACGGCGGGGACGGTCAGGACCGCGAACCTGCGCCAGCGGACGCGGCCGTCGCCTGGTCCCGGGCCGCTGGCGCCGCCGGGGGATTCGGGTAACTTGGGGGAATCTGCCATGAGATCGTCCCTTAACTTCGGCTGTGCACCGTTGTTACCGACGAGTTGAATGTAAGAGTGCCAATGGTGGTTGGCAAGGTTGTGCGAGCGCACCGTTTCGGCCGACTCCTACTGCTCCGTACGCAGCAGTTCGGCGACCTCGGCTTCCACCCGGCGCGCCATCGCCCGCGCGAACTCCGTGGCCACGACCTCACCCGCCACCGGCCGCAGCGCCGCCACCGCCGCCGTGATGTGCTGGAGCTGCGTGGCCGAAAGCCGCTCCAGCCCTTGCGCACCGATCACATGCCGCCGGAACAGTCCGACGAACCGGTCCGCGAGCGCGGCCGCCTGCGCCTGTGCGAACTCCCCGGCGTCCAGGATCTCGGCCATCGGCACCCCCTGCCGCACCAGCGCCAGCGTCGCGTCCAGCAGGCGCCGGCTCGGGTGGGTGACGAGGTCCCCGTCGACCGTCACGTACCCCAACTCGGCCGCCCGCCGGGTGTCCTCGGCGGTGGCCGTGGGGCCGAACAGCTCCCGCAGCTCGGCCCGGGTCATCGTGATCGGCTCCTCCTGCACCCAGTCCCGGGTCATCTCCCGTTCCAGGCCCAGCAGTTGCGACAGGCCGCCGCCGTCCTCCCAGGCGTGCAGGAGCTCGGCGATGCCGTTGACCGTGTAGCCGCGCCCCAGCAGGTCGCTGATCAGCCGCAGCCGCGTCAGGTGATCGTCGGAGTACCAGGCGATCCGGCCCTCCCGGCGCGGCGGCGGCAGCAGCCCGCGCTCCTGGTAGTAGCGCAGGTTGCGCACCTTGACGCCGGCCGCCCGGGCCACGTCCTCGCGGCGGTAGCGCCCGCCGCCGTTCCCGTCCTCCACCTGGCTGCTCACGCGGCCGAGTGTAGGACGTACTGGCAGGTCACATAGGGCGCGGGCGGTCTTGCTTGACCGCGCGCAGCACCACGAACTTCGGTTCGCTCGCGACGACTTCGCTGTTGCCGAACAGCCGGCGCAGGTGGGTGTGGTACCCCATGTGCCGGTTGGCGACGATCCACAGCTCGCCGCCGGGCCGCAGCGCCTTGCGCGACTGGGCGAACATCCGCAGCGCCGTCGCGTCCGTCGTGGCCTGGTGGGAGTGGAAGGGCGGGTTGCTCAGTACCAGGTCGACGGAGCCCGGGGGCAGCATCGCCACCCCGTCGCCGACGAGGAACTCGGCGGTCCGCCGGCCCTCGCGGACGTTCGCCCGGTACGTGGCCTGCGCCGAGGCGACCGCCTGGTAGGACTCGTCCGTGAAGACGACCTCGGCGTCCGGGTCGGCGACCTGGACCGCCGTGCCGACGACTCCGTTGCCGCAGCCCAGGTCCACGACCCGGGCGCCGTCCGTGTTGGTCGGCAGGTTCTGCAGGAAGAAGCGGGTGCCGACGTCGAGCCGGTCGGCGCAGAAGATCCCGGCGTGGTTCACGACGGTCAGGCCGGAGCCCGACCCCGCGTCCTCGTCCACCGTGTACGTCAGCGGCCACGGCCCGGCACTCGTCGGGTGCACGGCCCCGGGGGTGCCCGGCGTACAGAAGATCAGCCGCGCCTTCTTCTCGGCGAGCGAGGTCTTCGTCGGGCCCAGGATCCGCTCGAAGAGCCGCAGCGTGGAGGTGTGGATCTCCTTGACCATGCCGGTGCCGACGACCACGGTGCCCGCGTGCACGTGCGGGGCCAGCCGGTACAGCTGGTCCTCCAGCAGCGCCAGGCTCTTCGGTACGCGCACCAGCAGGACGTCGATCCGCTCGGGCGGCGGATCCTGCGTGGTCAGCAGCGTCACCGTCGACTTCGACGTCCCGATCCCGTTCCGGTCGAGGTTCGCCGCGGTGGCGGAGCGGGTGAGGGAGGAGTCGGTGATCTGCGTCGGCCGGTACGCGGCGAGCGCCGTCGTCAGCGTCCCCCAGCGGTCCCCGAGCACGGTGATCTGCCCGGCGCCGGCCAGGTCCACCGGCCCGCGCTCCCCGGTACCGGAGTCGAGGTGGCGCAGCAGGTACTCGTCGGCGGCGTCCCAGGCGCGGAGCCGGTCGCGCGGGTCCTCGGGGAAGCGGGTGAGCTCGTAGGTGCCGAAAGGCGTGGTCAGGCGGTTCATATGGGACCCAGGCTAGCCGAGCCGGAGCCCGGCCCTGCACGGACGGGGCCGGGCCGACCCCTGACCGGCGCCGGGACCGCGGCCGACCGGCCCTACTCGGGGAACTCCCCGGCCATCGCGGCGGCCATCCGCAGGTAAGGACGGGCCTCGGCGGCCCGGCCGCTCCGCTCCAGCGTGCGACCGAGCAGCAGCTGCGCGTAGTCCTCCACCGGCCAGCGCTCCAGGATGGCGCGGAGCTCGCGCTCGGCGCGCGAGAGCTGGGCGGAGTGGTAGTAGGCGCGTGCCAGCAGCAGACGCGGCGCCAGCTGCTCCGGGGCCTCGCTCGCGAGCGATTCCAGGATGCGAGCGGCCGTCGCGTACTCCTTCGCGTCGAAGAAGAGCTGGGCCCGCGCCCAGCGCTCGGCCGCCGTCCCGTGCTCGAAGTACGTCGTCGGCGTGTTCATCGCGTCCCTTCCGCGGTTCCGCGTTCAGCTGGTGTGTCCGGAGCCTCCAACACGTCCCGGCGGCGGAACATTCCACCCCGCACGGCCCCCGCCTCGGAGCTAGTGCCGCATCAGGCAACGTTCGCCTTGTCGCGACGCGTCGCTCGGTTTGCTGCGCCGGACGGCATTGGATGGCCAGAATGATCTCGTGGCTG
>NZ_JBICZH010000017.1:0-171853 GCF_043201995.1 Streptomyces sp. NPDC048258 | reverse complement strand
CTGGGACGAGCGCGACACCGCCACCCTCCGCGACAACCGCGGCAACGTCATCGACACCGAGTCCTGGGGCCGCCGCGGACACCACCACCACCGCTGACCCACCCCGGCAGCCACACCCACACGGACCATGAGCTGCCGCCAGCTGAACCCAACGGCATGCCACGGCAAACCAGCCGCGGCACGCCACACCCATGCAGACCACCACCCAACCACCGCACACGACCCGCGCATCCGGCGGCCCAGGCCACGGGCTCTGACCGGCGACAAGATCGTTTCCATCTCCCATTGGCTGCGTGACACACGCGCATGCTCAACCCCTGCCCCGCACCATTCGCAGGATCTCTCCTGCCTCCAGGGCCACGTACAGCGCGCCGTCCGGTCCGAAGGCCAGACCATGGGGTTCGCAGCCGGGGTCGGGGAGCGGATGTTCCTCCAGGTGGCCCGCAGGGGTGAGCGAGCCGATCCGGCCGGTCGCCCACTCGGTGAACCACACAGAGCCGTCAGGTGCGGCGGTGATCGCATGGGGGCGGCAGGAGGGGTCGGGGAGCGGATACTCGGTGAGCTCCCCGACCGTCGTGATCCGCCCGATCCGGCCCGCTCCGATCTCGGTGAACCACAGGGCCCCGTCGGTACCGGCCGCGATCCCCACGGGAGCGGCCCCGGGAGCGGGCAGGTGATGGAGGGTCACTTCGCCGACGGGCGTGATCCGGCCAATGGCGTGAGCTTGGTTGAGGGTGAACCAAAGAGCTCCGTCACCGCCTGCCGCGATCATGGAGGGGAAAGCTCCTTCGAGGCCGGGCAGCGGGAACTCCACCACCGCTCCCCCGGTCTCGATGCGGCCGATCCGATCGGTGTGCAGCTGGGTGAACCAGAGCGCGCCGTCCGGGCCGGCCGCGATGCCGTACGGGCCGGCGTCCTGTACGGGCAACGGGTACGAACGGGCTTGTCCGTCCCTGTCGATCCGGCCGATCCGGCCGTCCCGCATCCGGGTGAACCAGAGCGCGCCGTCGGGGCCCGCGGTGATGAGGCCGGGCCCGCAGGAGTCCGAGTCCAACGGGAACTCGTCGAGCCGGCCCTCGGGAGTGAGGCGGGCGATCCGGCCCGCGTGCACGAGGGTGCACCACATCGAGCCGTCAGCGTCGGCGGTGAGGGCGTACGGGCCCGAGGCCGGGTCGGAGACGGAGAAGGAGCGGTCTGCGGTGAGGGTGTGGGGCATGCGGGATCCTCTCGTCGCGGGTGGCAAGGGTGGGGCAGGGGCAGCGCGGGGCCCGGTCAGGCGACGTGGGCGGTGCCCGCCGGCCGCACGGAACTCTCCTCGTCGGCAGCGGCTGTGGTGGTCGTGGCTGCCACGAGGTCGAGTCGTTCGCCCTGCCAGCGGGAACGCACCATGCGGTCGTGGCTGACGACGACCACGGCGCCTGGGAACCCCGCGAGGGCCGCCTCCAGCTCCTCCGACAGGGCGAGGGAGAGGTGGTTCGTCGGCTCGTCAAGGAGCAGTACGTCGTACGGCTCGGACACCAGGCGCGCCAGGGCGAGCCGCTGCCGCTGTCCGCAGGACAAGCTCCCGACGGGGATGCCGAGCCGGTCACGGTGGAACAGTCCGAGCGCCAGCAGCTGTTCGGCGTGTTCCTCGGGGTGTCCGGCACGCCCCTGCCCATAGGCCTCGAGAACGGTCCGCCCGTCCGGGTCCGGGTCCGGCAGCTGCCTCAGCAGGCCGATCCGACCACGGCGTACGACACGTCCTCGCGGAGGTTCGGACGTTCCGGCCAGCAGGTTCAGCAGGGTGCTCTTCCCGGCGCCGTTCGCTCCGCCGACCAGCAGGCGGTCGCCCGGCCCGAGGGTCAGGCTCGTGGGGGCCAGGCGTCCCGGAACCTCGACGAATTGCGCCGCCACGAGTGTTCCACGCGCCCCGCCGCCCCTCGGGACGGCGGTGAAGCACAGCGGCTTCGGCGGCTGCTCCACCGGATGCGCCAGCAGCCGGCCCAGCCGCTCCTCGGCCTGGCGCACCCGGCTCGCCAGGGACTGCTGAACCCGGCCGGCGGCCCGGTCGTAGGCCATCTTGTTGCCGTCCTTGCGAGCCCGTCCGGGCGCCACCCTCCGCGCGCTGCCGACAGCGGCGTCGCGCAGCCGGGCGACCTCGGCGCTCCAGGCCGCGCGGGCCTGGACCCTGCGCTCGCGTGCGGCGGCCTGGTCGGCGAGGTAGCCGGCGTAGCCGTTCCCATAGCGCACGACGCTGTGGGTGTCGGCGTCGACCTCCAGCAGGGAAGTGGCGACGCGGTCGAGGAAGACGCGGTCGTGGGACACCGCCACCGTGACTCCGCGGCGGGCACGCAGGTGCTCCTCCAGCCAGGTCAGGGCGGAGTCGTCCAGGTGATTGGTCGGTTCGTCGAGCAGCAGCACATCGGGCTCGGCGGCCAGCAACGTCGCGAGGCGCAACCGGACCTGCCCACCGCCGGAAAGCGCGCCGACCGGGCTGTCGCGGTGCAGCCGCAGCAGGCCCAGGCCGTGCAGGGCGCGCTCGATGCGCGCGTCGGCCTCGTAGCCGCCGCGGAGTTCGTAGCCGGTCAGCAGGTCGGCGTATGCGGCGAGCACGGAGGTGTCCCCGTCCGCCATCCGCCGTTCCAGCCGACGCAGGCCGGCTTCCATGGTGCGCAGTTCACCGAGGGCCCGGTCGATGACCTGTTGAACGGTCAGGTGCGCGGGCAGCCGTTCCTCCTGGGCGAGGTAGCCGACCGGGCTGCGGGAACGGATGAAGACCTTTCCCCGGTCAGGGCGTTCGGCTCCGGCGAGGAGGCGGAGCAGGGTGGACTTGCCGGATCCGTTCTCGCCGACGATCCCGAGGCGGTCTCCCGTCGCGACGGAGCAGCTGACGGTGTCGAGGACGAGGCGGCCGTCGTAGGTCTTGGTGACGTCAAGCGCGGTGAGCTGTGCAGAGGTGTCGGTCGCGGTCATGGGCGGACTCCGGGAGGTGAACGGCACGGGCGGGGGCGGAAACGGGGTGGCGGCCGGCGGGCCGGGTGCGGCAGATGATCACCGAAACTCCTTAAAGCGACGACTGTTGCGTTAAGATGGTGGCATGTCATCCCCCACAGACGCAAGCGATCTTTCCGATCCCGGTCCGGAGGCCTGTCCCGATCCCGGTCCGGAGGCCGCCGCCCGGCGCCGGACGGGCGGCCGCAGCACCCGGATCCGCGCACAGGTCCTCGAGGCGGTCGGCGGACTCCTCGTGGAAGCCGGATACGACGCGTTGACTGTGGACGCCGTCGCCGAACGGGCCGGCGTCCACCGCACCACCGTGTACCGGCGTTGGCGCGACATCGGCGGACTACTGGCCGACGTCCTCGAGGCGGCCGCCGACGACACCTGGCGCCCGGCCGACACCGGTTCCCTGCAGGACGACCTCACCGCGCTCAACCAGGAGGTCTTCGACGCCCTGCAGCCGGACGAGTCCGGCGCGGGCGCGAGCCTCACCACCGCTCTGATCGCCGCGTCCTTCCGCTCGCCGGAGGCCGCGCGCGCCCTGACCCTCTTCTGGGAGGACCGCTACGCCCGGTCGGCGGTGGTCGCCGACCGGGCCGTGGACCGGGGCGAAATCCCGCCCGGCCTGAACACCCGCGCGCTGCTCGTCACGGCCACGGCGCCGCTCTACCAGGAACTACTCCTCCTGCGGGGCGCACCGGACGCAGAGCTGCCCCGCCGCGCAGCGCGGGCCGCGTGCGCGGCAGCCAAGGCAGGAGTGTTCCACTGACCTGCCCACGGCGAACTGGCGGTTCAGCGCGGCATCGGAAGCACATGCGCCCCCGGCCTCGTTCACTGCCTGCGGAAAGAAAGACAGGAGGCAGACCTCAGTCGCGACCGTAGTCGAGAACTCCGACGTGAACCGCCCACCGCCACGCCCCATACCTGCACGGGCGACAACAGACCTTCAGGAAGGCCCGGCTTCGCCGGGCCTTAGCCGGCCCTTTCGTGCCGGAGTCCTGCGCTTCGCTCCGGACGGATTTCGGGTTCCGCTGCGCTCCACCCGAACGGCCCGCTCCGCGAGCCTGGGTGACCCCGTTTCACGGAGCCCGACCTTCGGGCCTGTTGGGCGGGTCCGATGCGCTCCCCCGCCCTGGTCCTTGCGGCTCAGCCTCCAGTCCTTAAAGGCCCGCTCCGCGGGCCCGGCCAGCAGCAGTGTCAGTGGTGGCGGCCGGGTCCCGGGTAACGGGGCCGGTTCCGAAGCATCCAGCACTGGAGACTCAACGGCACTCCTCCCGGTCTGCGCGGGGGTGGTTACGGCTCAACCGGCGCCGGGGAGAAAGGGCCTCTCGCAAGCTTGCCAGCCCGGCCCCGTCCCACGGATCCCACACACCCAGGTCTACACGTGGTGCTGGGCAGCCGAGCTCTCTTCGCCGGGCCCAAGGCAGTAGGGGCCTTCTCGGAACATGCAGTCGGGATCGCTGACGCCAACCCGCACTGGCCAGTGACACTCACCCGCACCTCACAGTGGGGCGGAGCCGTGCTCATTCCGGTGCGGGGGTTCGGAGGTCACTGTGTCCAGGTGTTCCAGCGTGCGTGGGGCGGCTCGCACTGCCCTGACTCGATTGCCTGCTGATACGCCTGATTCGGGCTCAACGACTCCCCGGGAGGACCAGTGGAGAAGAAAACACAGTCCGAGTAGACCGGCTGTAGCCCATACCAGCAGGTGGTTATCAGGAGAATCAGTGCGAGCGAGGCAAGGGGGTGCTTCCACGTGGGAGGACCTGAGAGAGGACGGATCACGCCGGAATCGTAACGAGGGTTCCGGACTACTGGTCCGGCCTGGTCCAGAACTGACGCGGCGCGAACCCCTCGCGCCGCAGCCAGTGCTCGGTATGGACGATCCGCTCCGCCTCGACCACGACGAGAGGCCCGGACGGAGGCTCGTCGAGAGAGCGCGACCGCTCGACATGGTCGGACTGCCAGCGGAACGCCGGCCAGTAGTGCTCGAAAGCGGGGTCTTCGTTGTCGACGGGCCGACGACCGGTGAAACTGCACAGTGCTCAACCAACCTGCGCCATCCAGGTCAGGAGCGCGACCACTGCTCAGTTCCACTGACCGACGACACGGGCCCCCGCAGCGCACAGACCGCGCCGCTTCAACACCATTGCGCGGTGGCGTGGAGGGTGCCGAGGAGGGTGAGGGCCTGGGCGCTGGGGGTGGCGGGTTCGGCCTGGTAGACGACGAGTTGCTGGCCCGGTGCCTCGCGAACGTCGAAGGCCTGGTAGGTGAGGGTCAGGGGGCCGACGTCCGGGTGGAGGCAGTGTTTGACGTCCGAGGTCTTGCCCCGCACGGCGTGGGTATTCCACAGGCGGGTGAAGTCCGCGCTGTGCTCGGTGAGGTCGCGGACGAGGCTCCGTAGGCGCGGGTTGTCGGGATCGAGGCCGGCCGCCTGGCGCAGGTGGCCCACGACGGCTCGCGCCGTGTGGACCCACCGGGTGTGGAACCGCCGTCCCGCCGGGTCGAGGAAGACCATGCGGGCGAGGTTGTCCGCCGGGTCGAAGGGCGAGTACAGGGCTTCGGCGAGGGCGTTTGCCGCGAGGACGTCCAGGGCCCGGTTGATGACGAACGCCGGGGCGCCCGGGTAGCCGTCCAGCAGTCGGCGCAGGGCGGGACCGATCTGGTCCGGGGCGGTGGGCGTGAGCGGGACGGCCGGTGCCGTCCCGGCCAGTTGGTGCAGGTGTGCGTAGGCGTCAGGGTCCAGGCGCAGGGCGCGGCCGAGGGCGTCGAGCACCTGGGCCGAGGGGTGGCGTTCGCGTCCCTGTTCCAGGCGCGTGTAGTAGTCCGCGTTCACGCCGGCCAGGACCGCGACCTCTTCCCGGCGCAGTCCGGTGACCCTGCGCACGCCGTGGCCGGGCATGCCGACGTCCTGGGGGCGCAGGCCCGCTCGGCGGGCGCGGAGGAATTCTCCCAGCTGGTTGTCGGGCATGCCGTGAGGCTAGGCGATGGCGACGGGGTGCTGCCTGGGTGCGGTGCACCCAGGCAGCACCCGTCCTGGTCGGTGCGCCGCGGCCTGCCCAGACTCGGTGGTGCGAGCGGGGCGAACTCTCCTGACCCCGCCGCCTTTTGGCCGAGAGGAACAACAGGAATGACAGACGCAGCCAAGGTCGTGGCGATCACCGGAGCGAGCAGCGGCATCGGGAAGGCGACCGCCCTCCGGCTCGCCGCCGACGGCCACCACGTGTTCCTCGGCGCGCGCCGCACCGACCGTCTCGGCGCGCTGACCCGCGAGATCACCGCCGTCGGCGGTACCGCGGCGTTCCGTCGGCTGGACGTCACGGACGCCGCCGACGTGAACGCCTTCGTGTCCGCCGCCCGCGAGCGCTACGGCCGGGTGGACGTGGTGGTCAACAACGCGGGCGTGATGCCGCTCTCGCCGCTGGAGGCACTGAGGGTCGACGAGTGGGACCGGACGATCGACGTGAACGTGCGGGGTGTCCTGTACGGGATCGCCGCCGCCCTGCCCGCGATGCGCGCCCAGGGCGGCGGGCACTTCGTGAACATCGCCTCCGTCGGCGCGTACGAGGTCTCTCCGACGGCCGCCGTCTACTGCGCCGGCAAGTTCGCCGTCCGCGCGATCTCCGAGGGACTGCGCCAGGAGTCCCCGGACGGCAGCATCCGCGTCACGCTCGTCTCCCCGGGCGTGACCGAGTCCGAACTCGCCGACGGGATCGGCGACCCCGCTGCCAGGGAGGCCATGAAGACCTACCGTGCCGTGGCGCTGCCCGCCTCCGCCATCGCCGAGGCCATCGCGTACGCCGTTTCCCAGCCGGCGGGGGTGGACGTCAACGAGATCGTGGTCCGGCCCGCCGCGAGTGCCCAATGACCCACCACCCGTTCGCGAAAGGTCACGACATGACCCATATGCCCTGCACCGCCGACGCCAACGACGGTCTGTCCCGCAGATTGCGGGTCCTGGAGGACAAGGAAGCGTTGCGCGCACTCATGATCCGCGGGTGGCGGGCGCTGGACCGCAAGGACTGGCGAGCCTGGTCCGGCTGCTGGGCCGAGGACGCGGTGCTGGAGTTCGGCCCGTGGGGGACGATCCGCGGGAGGGAGGCGATCAGGGCCAGGGTGGAGGAGGCGGAAGCCCGCTATCCGACCATGCAGCACCACATCCTCAACACGCACTTCGAGGTGGCGGGCGGCGACCGGGCCACCGGAATCGGCTACATGTGGTTCGTGACCGATCCCGCGCCCGGGACGGCCGCCTCCCCCTATGCCATGGGCGGGCCGTACGACTGGGAGTTCCGCCGGGAGGGGAGGGGCTGGGTCCTGGTCCGCCAGAGACTGGGCGTCTGGTGGACCGAGGGCGAGGACCCTCCGGGGTCCGTCTTCGGAGACCATTCGGGTGGTGGATCAGGGTGGGGTCATACGCAGCCATGAACCCGACCGCGGGGTCGTGCGGCGCCGCGGCCGCCAGGGGTGGCGGTCGGGCCGGCCGGCATCGGGACCGGCACACCGGTCCCGATGTTCAGTCGCCGGGGGTGTCGAGCGGCCGCAGGAAGCGACGCTCGTACCGCTTGATGCAGCGGGTTTCGCGCGCCAGGTCTATGGCCGCCCGGCACTCAGGGTCGGACATGCTGTCCGTGCGGTACTGCTCATAGGCGGCGAAGCCGGGGAAGGAGAAGAGGGCGTACGCGATGTCGCTGTCGCCCTCGCTGGGCAGGAAGTAACCGTGGTGGGTGCCGCCGAACCTGTTGACCAGCCTGACCCAACGGCGCCCGTACTCCTCGAAGTCTTCGAGCTTGTCGACGTCGATCTCGTACTTCAGATGAATGGTGATCACCCCCCCATCATGCCGGGTGACCGCTCCGGCTTCCGGCCGAGGCCCGGCCTGGCCAGGAAGGGGGTTGATGTACCAGCACCAGCCATGGAGGCGGACTCGCCGCGCTCGTCGGGGGCGATGCCGATGCGGGCCTCCAGCGGCTCGTCGAGAACGTCGAGGTCACGCAAGTCGGCGTGGAATGGGCGTAACACCGCCCGGGTGCGGTCGTTGAGCCTGGAGGTCAGCGAAGTGCACAGAAAGGCCCCGGGGCGTCGTGGTCCCGGGGTCTTGTGCTGTCGCCGGCGCGGCTGACAGGGAGCGGAGCTCAGGGGGCACTACGGGATCGGGGGCCCGTCGTCAGAGGCGATCGACGAGCCTGCTCGCGCCCGGCGGCAGCGACCGCTGAGCCGGTTGCCTGGTCCTTCTCGGTGGCGACGGCGGAGGCGGAGAGGAGCGTCGCGCCGGCGAGGCTGCCCCAGAGGGCGGCCGGGCCGTGGGGTGCGAGAGCGGTGATGACCGCCGGGGAGACGGCGAGGCCGAAGCCCGTGGAGAGCTCGAAGCGGGCGAGGGCGCGTCCCAGGACATGGGCCGGGGCGAGGGCGGTGACGAGCGCGGTGGCGCTGCCGGCGTAGATGATCTCGCCGATCGTGCAGACCACGGACACCGTGGCGACGGCCGGGGCACCCCAGCCGTGTCCCAGTGAGGTGGCCGCGAGGAAGCCGAGATAGGACGCGGCGAGTACCACGCCGGCGAGAGCCAGCACGGTCCGCCGGGAGAAGCGGGACATCAGGACGGTGACCGGAACCTGCAGGGTGACCACCAGCACCGTGTTGGCCACGAAGATGGCTGCCGACCACACCGGGGATGCGTGCAACTGTGTCACCAGGACCAGGGGGAGCGCGATTTCGGGGACGTTGAGGCAGAAGACGTAGACCACGTTGGCGGCCAGCAGCGCGCGCATCCGGGGCGCGGGTCCGTCGTTCCCGTCCTCGGCCTGGGTAGCGGCCGGATGCGCGTGCAGATGGACCGACCACGCCAGGGCCGCCGCAGCGAGATAGGCGAGCCCGGTGACGGCTGCCAGCGCCTGCAATGCGGTGGTGCCGCCCGCCAGGCACGCGGTGGCGATGAGCGCGCCCGCGCCCAGGCCGGCGTTGCGCAGGGCGCGGCCTCCCGCGAGAGCGGTGTCGCGTTCCCGGCCGTGGGCGACCGTGGCCACGAGAGCCGCGTGGGCGGCCGGCCATGCCTGGTTGCCGATGCCGAGGAAGAGCGCCGCCGTCGCGAACAGCCAGACGTGGCCCGCCGGGGTGGCCAGCAGCAGCGCCACGCCCAGCACCCGTACCAGCATCGACGCTGCCACGACCGAGCTGCGTGCTCCCCGGTCCAGCCATCGGCCCACCGCGGGCATGCACACCAGACCCACGACGACGCCGGCCGTCATGGCGATACCGGTGGCCGGCGCGGACAGCCTCAGCACCGTCACCCCGTAGAGCAGCAGAAAGGGCCGCAGCAGGCCGGTGCCGAGCGCGTCCACGACCAGGGCGACGGCATAGCGGGGGCCTCCGGAGGCACGGACGAGGGCGCGGGGCCGGATCTTGGTGGTGGTTGCCATGGCGTCAACGGTGCGTTCGGCCGCCGGGACGACGGCATCGGTTGACGGTGTCCGTCAACCGATGCCGTCGCCCGCCGTCCGGTCGGGGATGCTGAGGGGGTGACGTTGAGGATCGACATCAGCGGCCTGCCGGCCGAGCGACTGCGGTTCGCCGCCTCCCCGCTGGCCGAGCTGACCGCGATGCTGCACGTGCTGGCCGAACCCGGGCATCATCCGCCGCTCGCCGGGTGGGCCGGGGACGTCTGGGCCGGGCTGCGGCCGGGGCTGGCCGAGCGGCTCAGGGAGGCGGAGTTCCTCTGGCGTTCCTCACAAGCCGACTTCCTGATCCCCGCCCGACCCCGGCCGACCCTTGCCGAGGAGTTGGACGACGTGGACCGGATCGACGACGAAACGTACGTGACCGCCGCGCTCGTCGCCACGTGCGGCAACCGGGTCCACTTGGCAGCGCCGTCGCCGCTCACCGACGCGACCGCGCGCGAGCGGGCCCTGGACCTGGCCCAGGCCCGCGGCGCGCGGCAGGAGGCCTTCGCGGAACGGCTGCTGGCGGACCCGGCCGCTGTGCGGGCGCGGGTGCGCCACACCCTCGAACAGTGCGCCGAGGCCTTCTTCGACGCCGCCTGGGCGGGCGCCGCCGTGCGGCTCGCCACCGACCTGCGCCTGAAGAACGACCTGCTGAAGCGCCAGGGCATCGGGGCGGCACTCGCATCGGTCTCCGGCGCAGTCGGCCTGGCACCGGACGGCGACTGCATCATCGTGGACAAGCTGCTGGACAAGGCGACCGCCGCCCACGGCACCGGGGTCACCTTCATCCCCAGTGTCTTCGGCAGTCCGCACCTGGCGGTGGTCCACGCGCCGGGGTGGCAGCCGGTGGTGCAGTACCCCGTGGCCGAGCCGAGTCCATCAGAGCCGGTATCGCTGGAAGCGGTCACCCTACGGCTGGAGGCACTCGCACATCCGGTACGGCTGCGGCTGCTGCGCACCCTGGCCCGCGGCCCGCACACCACCGGTGAGCTGGCCCACGCCTGGGAACTCTCGCCCCCGGAGGTTTCCCGCCACCTCGCCGTCCTGCGCCGCGCGGGCCTGCTCACGGCCCGGCGGCACGGTCGCTACGTCCGTCACACCCTCAATCTGCCCGATCTGACGGCGCTGGGCGCCGACCTGCTGGCGGCCGTACTGCGCTGAGCGGCTTCGGTCCGCCGGCGGGCTGATGCCGTCGAGCACCGTGATGTCGCGCTCAGGCGAACAGCTCGGCGAGCAGCTCGGGGCCGATGGCGATGGGGGCGGGGCGGTAGGCGGGTGGCTGCGTGCCCATCAGCTCGCGCACCAGGAAGTCCCAGCCGCGCCCCCGGACGTAGGCCAGGCAGTCGATGAAGGTGTGCTCGGCCCCGGGCACGATGAGCAGCTCGAAGTCCTTGTCGGCGGCGAGGAGCCGGTCGGCCAGCCGCAGCGTGTGGTCCGGGTGGACCTGGTCGTCCATTTCGCCGTGGATGAGGAGGAGTTTGCCCGCCAACTGGTGTGCGAGGTCCACGTTGGAGGCACGGGCCCAGGCCTCGGGGTTGTTCGCGCCGTCGTACGTCTCCACGAAGCCCAGGTTGAAGTAGCGGGCGTCGTGCGAGCCGGAGAGGGCGACTCCGGCCTTGTACACCTCGGGGAAGTCCAGCATCGCCCGCGCCGCGGCGAACCCGCCTCCGGAGTGGCCGAACGCGCCCACCCGGTCCAGGTCCATCCACGGCCGGGTCCGGGCCAGCTGCCGCAGCGCCGCGACGTGGTCGGCCAGGCAGCCCGCGTCGGCCAAGTGGCCGTAGGAGGCGTCGTGGAAGGACTTGCTCCGCCCTGGGGTGCCTCGCCCGTCCAGCGCGACCACCACGAAGCCCAGCGCCGCGAGGGGTTCCGCGTCGAGGCCCATCCCGCCGGGGTCGAAGCACGGGGCGACCCGGTTGACCTGCGGGCCGGGGTAGACGTTGTCCACCACCGGGTAGCGCTCGGCGGGGTCGAACCCCCGCGGCCGGTACAGCACCCCGTAGATGTCCGTCACCCCGTCTGCCGCCTTGACGCGGAAGCGTTCCGGCGGCGTCCAGCCGGTGGCGGTGAGCTTGCCGATGTCCGCGCGTTCCAGGTCCACCACCGTCTCCCCGGTCCAGTCGCGGACCGTCGTTACGGGAGGGGTGCCGACCGTGGACGCGGAGTCGATGAAGTACTGCTGGTGGTCGGGGAGGGTGACGACGTGGTCCAGGTCGTCGTCGGTGACCTGGGCGAAGCCGGAGCCGTCCAGGCCCACCCGGCACACCGTGCGCCGGTACGGGTCCTCTTCGACCAGGCCGGAGGCGGTGAAGTACACCACCCGCCCGGCCTCGTCGACGCGCAGGATCTGCCGCACCGCCCACGGTCCGGAGGTGACCTGCCCGAGCAGCGCGCCGGTGCGCAGGTCGTACCGGTACAGGTGGCCCCAGCCGTCCCGCTGCGAGTACCACAGCACTTCGTCGGCCAGCACCCGCACGATCGGCGGCTCGTACATCCACTGGTTGGGCTCCACACGGGTGGCGCCGGTCTCGCTGAGCACCGTGGTGACCTCGCCGGTGGCCGGGTCCAGCCGGTGCAGGGTGAGCGTGCGCAGGTCGCGGGGCCGGTCGAGGTAGTACACCGCCGAGCCGTCCGGAGCCCACCACGCCCACTTGGTGGTGATCGGCGACAACTGCGGCATGAGCAGCGGCTCGGCCTGCGCGCGGACCACCGTGCCCTCGGCGACGTCCAGTACGACCAGCTCGGCCCGCGGCATGTTCTCGTCCCCGGCGTAGGCGTACCGCTGGGTGTGCAGGAGGGGCGCGCCGCCGTCGGCGGGCCGGGCCTGCACGAGGTGGGTCCGGCGGACGTCGCGCTCATCGGTCCGGTGCGCCAGCACCTTCGTCGAGTCGGGCGACCAGGCCACCGCGGGCGGCAGGTGCGGCAGGCCGATCTTGCGCAGCAGGGTGCCGTTGCTCGTGGAGTCCGGGCCGGAGCCGTACTGGTGGTCGGGCTCGCCGTCGGTGGTCAGCGCCCACTCGCGGCCGTCGGACAGCGAGCGCGCCCACAGGTCGTGCCCCCGCCGGGACACCGCGAACTTCTTGTCGGGTGAGAGCACCTCCAGCGGGTTGCCCGGCGGCGTGAACTCGGCCCGCTCGCAGGCGTAGCTGTCCAGGCGGCAGCGCCAGTACTCGCCGAACGCGGCGAACTCCACGGCGTTCCCGGCCAGCTCCATGGCCATGAACGGCAAGGCATCGGGGTCGACCTGCTGCCCGGAGGCCGCGGCCAGCGCGGCGGCGAGCAGAGTGTGGTCGAAGACCGGCTCGCGGGTGCCCGCCGCCGGGTCGACCAGCACGAACCGCCTGCCGACGCCATTGCTCACCGTGTACCAGAAACGGGCGCCTGCGTCGATCCACTGCGGCCTGACCTTGTCGCCGATGACGAGCTCGCCGGGGCGGGCGGGGCGGCGGAGGAGTTGCTCCGCGGCCTGGTAGTCCTGAGTGGTGCTCATTCCTCTTGTTCTTCCTCGGTGTCGGTTGTGGGCATGGTGACGCCGCGGTGGCGCCATCACGGCCGGGGTGATGAGGGCGTGGGAGGGCTGGTCAGAGGCTGCGAGCGGTGATGTCGCCGTAGGCGGTGGTCGCGTGGATGTTCAGGCCGGCGGCGGCGCCGTCGGTGTTGTCGAGCGCGTTGTGGATCCGGCCGTAGGTGGTGCCGGCGTCGAGGGAGGCGGAGGCTCCGCGGGCGGCGCCGACCGAGATGTCGCCGTGCTCGGTGCGCAGTTCGACGGTGCCGGTCACGGCTTCGGTGATGTGGAGGTCGCCCTTCTGGGTGCTGATCTGCGCGGGGCCGCCCAGGCGGCCGACCGAGATGTCGCCGGCGAGGAGGGTGAGGCGGGCGCTTTCGGCCTCGTCGAGCTTGACCGTGCCGTGCGCGGTCTCGAGGGCGACGTCGCCGAGCCGTCCGATGCCGCGGAACTCGGCGCTCGCCGCCTTCGCCTCGATGCGGGAGCCGGCGGGCAGCTGGATGGTCACCTCGACCGACCCGGAGGAGCCGAGGAGCTGGTTCTTCGCCGGCGAGGCTTCGATCCGCAGGACGCCGTCGCGGTACGCGACCGCGGTCTGTTCCGCCGCCTTCACGTCGCGGCTCTTCGAGGCGTCCGCGGGCAGGACCTCGACGGTGGTGTCGGCGCGGTCGGCGGCGATGAACCGGATGCGTCCCGCGGGGATGTCGAGGACGGCGGCGATCGGGGCGGGGGTGTTGAACTTCTGCATCGTGCTTTCCTTCGGCTCGTTGTTTCTGACGAGGGAAAAGCTACGTTGCATTTAAAAAGTCTTCAACAAGTTCGTTGCGCATTATTGTTATCAATGCAGGTCAGAGCCAGGAAATCGTTGCAATGGTCCTTGAGATTAATGCAACGACGGCCGCCTTCGTTGCAATGGATTGCGAGTGAAGGCTCACACCGGGCGCATACCGGTCAGTCCCAGACCATCGAGTCGGTGCCCGGGGCCGGCGTCGTGGTGGTGGCAGCCGTGGTCGTGGTGGGGGCGGGGGCGTGGGCTGTTCGTCGGCCGAGGCGGTCTGGGCCAGGAGGAGCGGGGTCAGGACGGCGGTGGCGATGAGCAGCGTGGTCCTGGTGGCGGCGGTCAGCTTGGACATGGGGTCTCCTCGAAGATCGGGTGAGCGGTGGGTTCCAACTGCCGTGCATGCGGCGGCTGTTGTTACGTTCCGTTCGGTTGTCTCTCGGGCGTCCCCGGTGTTGGTTATGAGTTTTCCCCGGTGCGTGGCGGCTCGGAGGGGATGAGGGCAGGACGGAAACGGCACTGACCGTTTCCGTCCCGTGGGGGCGGAAACGGTCAGCGCGGGTGCCGTCAGGACGTCGCGGCCTTCTGGACGATGAAGCCCTCGATGTAAAGGCGGTCCAGAGAGGTGCGCAGGAAGGTCTCCACCGCGGTGCGGGGGTCCATGATCAGGGGCTGGCCCTTGACGTTGAAGGAGGTGTTGACGACGCAGCCGGTGCCGGTCTCCTCCTTGACCGCCTTGAGGAGCGACCAGAAGGGGGCGTTGTACTCGCGCCGCACCTCCTGGATGCGGGCGGAGCCGTCGGCGTGGACGATTCCGGACACGGCCGCGCGCTGGCCCTCGTGGACCTGGGCGGTGCAGAGCATGTAGCGGGTGGGGGCGAGGGCGGGGGTCTTGAAGAGCCGGTCGAGGTCCTCGTCGAGTACGGCAGGTGCGAAGGGCGGAAGGGCTCGCGGAACTTCACCAGGCTGTTGATGCGCTCCTTGATGCGGTCGCCCTTGGGCAGACCCAGGATGGACCGGTTGCCGAGGGCGCGGGGACCGAACTCCATGCGCCCGTGGAACCAGGAGATGATGCGGTCCTGGGCGAGGTCCTGGGCGGCGGAGGCGTAGTAGGCGTCGGTGAGTCCGGCGTACGTCCACTCGACGTCGCCGGCCTCGGCGCGCTGCTCCAGTACGCGGCGGACCTCGTCGGCCGTGTACGAGGGGCCGGTGTAGGGCTGGAAGCCGGCCGGGTCCGCGGCGTAGGGGGTGCCGAGCTGCTGGGTGACGTACAGGGCGCTGCCGAGCGAGGTGCCGTCGTCCCCCGAGGCGGGCTGGATGAAGGCGCGCTCCACGGCCGGGATGTCACATATCCACTGGTTGGCCTTGCAGTTGAGGAAGGTGCCGCCGGCCAGGCAGAGGTTCGTCTCGCCCGTGCGCGCCAGCCAATGCGTGACGAGTGCGACGAGCATCTCGGTGAGGCGGGCCTGGAGGGCGGCCGCGAAGTCGGCGTGGGCGGGGACGACGGTGCCGTCCCTGCTGGGGGGTCGGCGGGAAGGCGAGGCCCGCGAGGTACTCCATGGCCCTGGGGTAGCCGAGTTCCGGGTTGCGCAGGGCGCCCTGGGGCCAGTTGACGTGGATCGAGCCGGTGGTGTCGTCGAAGGTGACGAGGTCGGCGAAGAGCTCGCGGAAGGGGGCGGGTCCCCGTAGGCGGCGAGGTCGCGGGCTCGGGAAAGGGTCAGGCCTGTGCGGTCCTGGCTCCGGTGGCGGCTATCGCCGCGTCAGGGCCGCCCTGGGAGCGGGGGGTCTTCTCTCCTACCCGGCGCGGCTCGATCGTGCGGGGGTCGACCGCCTCGCCGGGGGCGCCTTCCTGGTAGAGCCCGTCGGGTTCGGTGTCCCTGTCGTGCGGGAGCAGGAAGAAGACGCGGCGGAGCTGGAGGCCGCTGTCGGGGTCGGCTTCGGCGTGTTCGTCGAGTTCGCTGTATCCGACCATGCGCCCGTCCCGGGCGTAGCGGGGCTTGCCGCGGCGCCGGGCGGTCTTGTCGAGCGCTTGGCGGACGTAGTCGAGGTCGTCGGGGTTCTCCAGCCACACCACGGTGCTCTCGTGGAGGAGGTCGCTCTCGTTCAGCAGCGAGCTCATGGCCGCAGCCCCTTTTCGTTGTCGACGGCCGGGTGGGGGCCGGGGTGGGTGGGACGGGAAGGGACCCGTGCGGGGATACCGGGTCCATCGTAGGGAAGTGCGCTGCCGGCGCGTAGGGCGTGTGGACTAGACATGTCCGGGCTCGGATTCGTCTTCGGCCAGGAGGGCGAGGCCGGGGTAGTACTTCTTGCCGCTCGACTTCATCATGTCGGCTGGTGAGGCGAGGGAGAGTTCTTGCCGCACCCGGGTGGCGAAGGCGCGCGCGGTCGCGGGGCGGATCCCCTCCCCGGCGCTGCACCAGCTGCTGTAGGCGGCGTAGAGCAGGCCCTGTTCGACCTTGAGGTCGCCCGGGCCTCGCTCGCCGCCGCGACTGGTCGTGGCGTCGGTGGCGCAGCATTCCGTGAGGAAGCGCCCGATGTGGTCCTCGGTCGTCGCGTACGCCTGGGTCGCCGTGCGTACGGAGGCGGGGCCTGCCAGCGGGTCGCGGGTGGCGAGGTAGTGCTGGGCTCCCTCGATGAGCCAGTGCAGGATGCCGGGGCCTTCGCTCTGGACGAGCTCCTTGGCCAGATTGTCGATCTTGCGTGCTGCGGGAACGACCCGTTCGAAGGGAATGAGGCGGATACGGCGCCAGAAGGCGTGCCCGCCGGACGCCACCTCGGGACGGTGGTTGCCCAGCAGCCACAGCTTGTGGGTGGGGTTGAAGCTGAAGAAGTCCTGCCTCATCCTGCGGGCCATGATGCGGTCGCCACCGGTCAGCAGCTTCACGCGGGACTCGTCGAACTTGTCGTTGGGCTTGAGTTCGCTGCAGACCACGATGCGCCGGCCATGGAGCTCGGTGAGTTCCGTGGAGTGCTCGGAGAACTTGCCCTTCTCCATCAGGAATCCGGGCGGGGCGGCCTGCGCGTAGTCGCCCAGGATCTGCGTCATGACGTCCAGGAGGACCGACTTGCCGTTCGCGCCGGTGCCGTAGAGGAACGGCAGGACCTGCGCACCGACGTCTCCGGTGACGGAGTAGCCCAGGAGCAGGTGGAGGAACTGGATGGTCTCCAGGCCTCTGGCGTCGTCCCCGAACGTGTCGTGCAGGAAGCGGTGCCAACGAGGGGTCGGCATGGCTTCCGGCGCGACGCTCGTGGCGCGCGAGTGCATGTCGCGTTCGGGGTCCGGTTTGCGCAGGACGCCGGTGTGCAGGTCCACGACCCCCGCGGGGGTGCACAGGGCGTACGGATCGCCGTCCAGGACGTCCGGGTCGAGAGCGAGCGCGGGCGAGGCCTTCGCCTGGGTCAGCATGGCCTTGATCCCGGGCGTCGACATCGACCTCCGCCGGTGCGCGGCCAGGTCCCGGTCGCTGAACAGTCCGGTGGGGTCGGTGGGAGGCATCTGCTCGGCCATGTCGCCGGCCGCCCACACCGCGGACTTCTCACCTCCGGTGCGCTTCCAGCGGTACTGGTTCCAGTGGTACCAGCCCAGGCCCTCGACGTGGCGGAACTGGTCCCCGTACATCACCGCGAAGAGCTTGGCGTTGCCGCGGTCGGAGAGCAGGCCGGGGAGCCGGCCGGCCGACCGGGTCTGCTCCTGCACCGTGGCGGTGCTCTGCTTCTGGGCGGGCAGGTTCGCCGCCCCCTGCGGGTCCTGGAGGTCGAGCATCTGCTGGGCGGCGGCTGTGGCGTCAAAACGCGGGCCGTCGGCGCTGCTCATGTGCGTCCTTTGAGGTGAAGCGGCCGGCTGAGTCCGGCGGACAGGGCAGAGGTGATGACGGCGAGGCTGCGGTGGCTCTGGTGGGGGCGTGCGGCGTCGGCGGCCGCCGTCAGGAGCTCGCGGGCCTGTGCGTCGGTGAGGTGGCCCGCGGAGACCAGGCCGCCGGCGGTGTACGCGGCCCGGTTCAGCTTCTCCGTGAAGCTCGCTCCGTGTGCGACAGCGCCGCAGCCCTCCACCTCGGACAGCAGTGGTTCCAGCAGGCGGTGAGCCGCTGTGCCGTCCGGCTTCGACACGCGCCGTGGTGCGGGTACCGGGGGGCGGGCGGGCTTGTCCGCAACCGCGTGCCCTGTTCGTCGCAGCTCTGCCGCGAGCCACTCCGGCAGGGGGGCCGGCAGTCGGACCGATCCGACGGGGACGTACGTGCCCGCGGTCGTCCGGGTGGCCGGGGCGACGATGTAGCCGCCGGTGGCCCGTACGTCGACCTGCCAGGCGAGCGCCACCTTGGGGCTCGACCCCGTCGAAGACCGGTAGCGGATTCCGGACGGCGGGGCCTGGTACCAGATGTGGAGCCCGCCCGAAGGGGTCCTGACGCGCAGGGTCGTCCCGTCCTCGGCCGGGTTCTCCTGCTTCCGGAAAGCCGCGAGCAGGGCCAGGGTGTCGAAACCGGAGGCCAGACCTTCCAGGTTGACCTGTTCGTGGATCTCGATGCCCGGCAGGAGCCGCGTTCGGTCGGGGACTTGGGCACTGTGTGCGTCGACGTCGAGGACGACGAGTCCTGCGGGACCGCAGGAAACTCCTACGCCGAAAGCCGGCTGCGTACCCCACCAGGCGCTCAGCCGGGCGTGCTCGGTGGTCGCGGCGTGGAAGCCGTGGCACCACGCGCCGTCGGCCAGGCAAGGGCAGCCCTGTGGAGGGTGCGCCGCGGGCGGGCAGGTGTCGCAGTTGGCCGCGGGTGTCTTGCGTCCCGGAGCCAGCGGGTGCACGGGCCAGCCCCGGGCTGCACACCAGAGAGCGACATCGAGGGGACTGACGCTCTCCGCCGGCGCTGCTTTTCTGCTCTCACCATGGCGCGGCACGCGGATCGTCCTTGTCGAGGGGCCCGGGAGTTGATTCAGTCCCTCGGCAAAAGCCCTGTTCAGAGGACCAGGACCCTCCCGAGAGGGACTGAAGGGACTGAGTTTCCGAATGAGAGCCAGAGCCTACCCCACGGGGTGCGGCTTTCGCTGTTGTCGCATCAGTTCTTCAGTCCCTTCAGTCCCTTGGGGACCTGCGCCGCCAAGGGGTCGGAAACTCGGCGCCCGACCGCGGCTCTTCCGCGGCCCGGGCGTGTCGGGGGGCCCCGTGCTCGTCGTAGTCCTGACGAGGGACCGTCCCTCTTCGGTCCCTCGTTCAGTCCCTCCGACAAAATCCCAGGTCACAGGGATTTTTGCCCCCATTGAGGGACTGAAGGGACTCAAAAGTGCCAGTTATGAGCGCTCCAGAGTCAAGGAGCCTTCTTCGCGCGGGCACATACGCACGCACACGCACACATGTAGGGGGAACTGGGCTTTTCAGTCCCTTCAGTCCCTTCGGTCCCTCCGCGATTACGTCGGCAACCCCCTGACCTGCGGGTTCAGTACGGACGAAGCGAGGGACCGAAACAGACGAGGGACCGAGCCGCACCACGGGCAGCGCCTGACCGGGCATGCGGTGGCGAGGGGGTGGCAAGGGAGAGACACTTTCGAGAGAGTCCTCCGGAGGCCCTGGTAGGCCCCGTAGTCCTAGCTCGGACACTAGGGAGCAAGTAACCCGCCGGTAGCTTTCAGGACCTGCGACGTGCAGGGCTTTCCCGGTGGCCTCGGGCATGAACAGCGGGATGCCGATCTGTTCGCGTCCTGGGGCGTGGACTACCTGAAGTACGACAACTGCAACAACAACGGCGTGGATGCGCGGCAGCGCTATACGGCGATGGCGAACGCTCTGAAGGCCACGGGCCGGCCGATCCTCTTCAGCATCTGCGAGTGGGGCGAGAGCCGGCCCTGGAAGTGGGCGCAGGACGTCGGCAACTCCTGGCGCACCACAGGGGACATCAGCGACTCCTGGTCCAGCATGATCCCTGGTCGCCGACAGCGGCCGTGTCACCGGCGCGGACGCGGCGAAGTCGCTCACCGCGGACCTGACCGGCGGGCTGGAGCTGAAACTGGTCGTCACGGACGGCGGCGACGGCATCGACCACGACCACGCGGACTGGGCCGCACCCCGGCTCACCTGCGCCTGAGCACCGGTGCCGGGGGCCGCACGCTTCGTGCGGCCCCCGGCAGTGGCCGCCCACGTCGGCGCGCCTCGCCTGTCCCGGCGGGATCACGGACCCGCACCTGCCGGTCCCGCCACCCGTCTGATGCGTCAGTGCAGCTGCTCCGGCCAGTCCGCGGGGACCTTGTCCCGGGGGCCCGGGGTCGGCTGGGAGGCCGGATGCGAGGTGGGCCCCGGCAGCTGCGGGCCTTCGTAGTACTTCCCGGTGTCGATGTTCCAGAACCAGTCCTCGACCTGGCTCGCCGGCAAAGGTCTCACCCTGGGCACCTGCACACAAGCCGACCTCGAACGCTGGATGACCAATCCCGCCTTCCGCTACCGCGACGAGACCGGCCACTTCCCTGGTCCGTACAGCACCGCCATGCCCACGACCTCACCTGCGGCGCCATCCGCTGGACCGGCCCACAGGGCACGATCGACAGCGAAAAACGCTGGGCCGACGCCCGCCGCCTCCTCAACGACAATGAGCTGCCCACCGCGGACCGAGTCGCTGGACTGCTGTTGATCCTCTACGCACAGAAGATCGCCACCATCAGCCAACTCACCATCGATGAAATCGACATCACCGGCGAGACCGTCGCGATCACCTTCGGAACCTCGCCCGTCGTCCTTCCGATGCCGCTGGGCACTCAGGTCCGCGAGCTCGTCGCACCCCGACGCGGCAAGGCCAAGATCGGCACGCCGGACGACACCCCCTGGCTCTTCCCCGGAGGCCAGCCCGGCCGTCCGCTCAGCGACAGCCAGGTCGGTCTGAGGCTGCACAAGATCGGCGTTCGGCCCCAACAGGACCGATCTACTGCCCTGTTCACCTTCGCCGCCGAACTCCCCGCCGCCCTCCTCGCCCGGATGCTCGGAGTCCACATCCAAGTCGCGGTCCAGTGGCAGAAAGCATCCGGCGGCGACTGGGCCGCTTACGCAGACGAGATCAGCCGCCGAAAGAAGGACTGATGAAAGCCTCCATAGCAATCGCGCAATTTCCCATCACCTGGGACATCGAGCGAAATCTCGCGGCCATCACCTCGCTCCTGGCAGACGTTCAGCCAGACGAGATCGTCGTACTCCCCGAAGGTGCGCTGTCCGGCTACGGCGCCGACCTCTCAGCCCTCGAACGCCTACCGCCCTCGGCCCTCGCGCATGCCATGGACCGCCTCGCAGAGCTAGCTCAGCGCAGAGCCATCCACCTGTTCTGCGGCACTTTGCTATTCGAACGTGGCGCTTGGAGCAATGCCGCCCTCTACTTCTCTCCGGACGGCACCCGCTGGACCTACCGGAAGATTAACCTGGCGATGAACGAGCGAGGCCAACTCGATGCAGGCTCTGAGTTCTCGCCGCTCACGATCCACCTGGCGAGCGGACCCATCACGCTCGGCGTCCAGATTTGCCGGGAGATCCGTTTCCCCGAGCAATGGCAGCATCTAGCCGACCGCGGAGCACGGGCTTTCATCTACCTCACCCATGCAGCCAACCCTTCCGAGCCCGCAGGGGTCTGGCGGAGCCACCTCATCAGCCGCGCAGCGGAGAACCAACGGTTCGTCCTGGCAGCCAACGTGGCAGATCCTCACCAGCACTGCCCCAGCATGGTCATCTCACCGAGAGGAGAGGTCCTCGCCGAGGCGAACTCTGGCGAGTCCACCGTAATCAGAACCACGATCGACCTTGACGAGTCCGCCAATTGGTACCTCGGCCAGCGCCGACGGGACCTACTCAAGACGAGCTATCAAGATCGAACAAACGTATAGCAATGGGACGACTGGAGGGCCCCTACGGCCAGGCATTCCGAGAGTTCCAATACCCCACTCCACCATTAGCCTCGATCGTTCATGAGTCCTCGTCGGTTCGCTGACGGGGACTCTGTGCTTGCGAGGTGCGGAATTTCGTGGGCTGGGGCAGGTTGGCGGCCCGGCTGTCGCGTCGGGTGGGCGCCGGGGTTCCACGGCTCCGGGATGTTGCTGTGGCTCGTCGGGACGGTCGGAGTTGCTGGTCAGCCGGGGTTCGGCAGGGCTGCGAGTCGCTGGATCGCGCGGGTGATCACATCCGTCCAGGGCCATCGGGCGGTGAAGCGGAGCCAGCGGCGGCGGCCGGTGGTGACCAGCTGGGCGGCGGCAGAGAACAGCCGCAGGCGAAGCCGTTTGGGTTCCCAGCGGCGGGTTTCTGCAGTCAGGGCGAGCATCGGCATCCAAGCGAGGAGGTCGAGTGCGATCTGGACGATCTCCAGCCAGATCTGGTTCTGCGCGGTGTCGTGCAGGGGCAGGTTGCGCAGACCGGTGTCGAGGCCGTTTCGGATGCGGTCCTCGCAGCGGGCCCGTCGGCGGTGACGCAGTTCGAGGTCGGCGAGCTGGCCGCCTTGGGTGTTGGTCGCGAAGCAGGTCAGCCGCAGTCCGTCGAGGTCGGTGAAGCGCAACTGGGCGCCGGGGTGCGGCCGTTCCTTACGGACGATCAGCCGCATGCCCTTGGGCCACGCGCTCAGGCCGGGCATGTCGGTGATCTCCGCGACCCAGGCGCCGGGCCGCTCGGTGCCGCCGGCGTCGTAGGCCGGTGTCCACGCCCGCTTCGGGATCTTCAGGACGGCCTGGTGAATGGCGTCGGTGATGGTCATTCCGACGGAATACGACAGCCACCGGCCCCGGCGGGAGAGCCAGTCGAGGAAGGCATGAGTGCCGCCGGCGGAGTCGGTGCGGATCAGTGTCTGTCGACCCCGCCGCAGGTGTTTGGGGAGTTGGGCCAGGGCGAGTTGAGTGGTGGTGATGTGATCGCTCGCGGTGTTGGAGCCTGCGTTGCCGGGCCGCAGCAGCGCAGCCACCGGCTCTCCGGAACCGGCCTGGCTGTGGTCGACGAACGCGACGAGCGGATGATGGCCGAAGGTCTTCTTCCAGGTCGCGGTGGCGTCCTGTTTCTCGGAGTGCGCATGGACCAGCACGCCGTCGATGTCCACGATCACGTGACCGTCGGCGGCCGGACCGTTCGCCCCGGCCAGTCCCCAGACCCGCGACCGTACTTCTGCCCGCGCCGACCGGATCGCGGTGAGCGCCCTCGGACCGGCTGCGGCAAGGACGTCGATGAGCCGGGAGACCGTCGGGTCGGATGCCACCGGGCCGAACACGTCGGGCTCGGCCCGCAGCATGGCGGCATCGGCGAGGCAGTCCCCACCCAGAGCCGTCGCGAGCGCGACATCCAGCAGGACTTTGCCCGGGTCGTGCACCGCCCGCGGCTTGCGCCACGGCGCCAATGCGGTCGATATCGCCGTGTCTAGACCGGACTTGCGGACCGTCTCGACCAGCAGCACCGCCCCGGCCTGCGAGACCGTCCCGCTGCCACCGCCCTCGACGCGGACACGCGGGTACAACCCGATACGCTTGCTCACCTGGAGAGTGCTTCTTCCCGTGCAGCCAACAGGACCCTAGACAAGTCCCATCGTTGCAGGTCAGGAGCACTCTCCGCTTATTTGATCAAGCATCGGACAACCCGCCTCGTGAAAGCGCGAGGCTAGGCCGGCCGCTTCGCCTACACAGCAGGCCTAGGCTACGGGGACGCATCGCCGAGAGGAGCAGCCCGTTTCGCGCAGGCCCAAGGTCGACTACCCGGAAGAGGTACGGCAAGCACTCCTCGACGACCTCGCTTTGGCACGGGACCTATGGGTCACAGCAGAGCAGGCGTCGTTGACCTTATGAGGGTGGTGGGCGATGGGCGATCGTCCCAGGTCAGCGCCACACGGGCTCGATGAGACTTGGGTCGAACCTCCGTCTCCCTCGTCCGGCCGAATGGATCAGCAGGGCGGACAGGCTGCGCAAGATCAATGCTTGCTGGGCGCTCGATGGGCAGGGACCGGAAGTCCTCCCCGATGTCGGCGGTCAGAGCCTCCGCCTGCTGCCGTTCCTTGTTGAACCGTCCGCATTCGAGCTTCAGCTCATCTCGCCGCCGCTCAAGGCCCGCGCACGGCGCGGGCGCGCGCCGCCTCTGCGGCGCGGCCTGCCTCCTGTCTCCGCCCCGGCTGGCCGCGGTACGTACTGCGGGCGGAGGAAGGAAACCCGCTGTGGCTGGGGCGGTCGGCTCCACGGCTTTAGGCAGCCACCATGGGGGCGAGCCTCGAAGATCACGGCCCCGTAAGCGGTTCAGTACCAGAAGGCCTTGAGGACCGCGTGGCCGCTCGGGGCTCGCTCCGGAGGCTCCTTGCGCCTCACGCGTTTGCGCAGGTCAGGGTCGCGCGAGCGGACCCCGCTCGGACCGCTTCTCTCGATATGGATGCCTCTCTTGATATGCACGCCGCAATGCGCGAGGCTGGATATCAGGGTATTTATCCCAACACTGTGGAACTGGGCAGTTGGTGGTGCTGAGCAGCGGCTTGGCGGTGCGCGACGCGATGTTGCAGGTTGTCGCTGGCTTGTAGGTGTGCCGCACTCGATTCACCGCACAGTCCACAGAGGAATCAGCCGGCGACACCGCAACGCTCGAGCTTGGCCCGACGCACCTTCGACGGACGCACGTCCGTGGGAAAGGAGATCGTCGTGCGTGCCAAGCGAACTTTGGTGCTGCTCAGCCCAGGACTCGTCGCCTCCCTTGCGCTCTCACCGGGCATCGCCACGCAGGCCTCGGCCTCCCCGGCTCCGGCGCAGGCAGCGGTGGCAGCGCCGAGCATCCATTACCACGTCGGGCAACCAAAGCCACCACCGGACCCCAATTCCCAAGAGGCCTATGACCGCGGGTACGAAGTGGGCGCTAGCCTCGGCCTTGACACAGCCATACAAGACAGGAAGAAGGGGCGGGCCGGTAACCCTCGCCTCCTTTCTCCCTACTCCTACGGCAAAACCCGATATGAAAACGGAAGGGCCGACGGCTTCATTGTGGCATACAACCTTCACATAAAAGAGAAAAAGCCTGCTGATCCCCCTCTGTTCCCGCCGATACCACAAGAAGAAATCTCGCCGATACCGGGTGAACGGCCTGCGAACCCTCCGCAGGAAGAGGAAGAAGAACAGCCTGCGAACCCTCCGCAGGAACAGCACGAACAACAGCCTGCGAACCCTCCGCAGGAACAGCACGAAGAACCGCAGGAAGAATAACCGTGGCCCGATAGCGGCTGATGACCGGCGCTAGCCTCGATCTTTCGTGAGGGTCCGTCAGTTTGCTGACGGACCCTCTTCGGTTTCAGGGATCTGGCATTTCGGGGTGTGGGCAGGTTGAGGGCCCGGCTGTCGCGTCGGGTGGGCGTCGGGTTCCACGACTCCGAGGTTTGATCTGGATCGTCGGGGTGGGGGTCGCTGCTGGTCAGCCGGGGTTGGGGAGGGTGTCGAGCCGTTCGAAGGCGGCGGTGATGACGTGCGCCCATGGCCAGTGGCGGGTGAACCGTAGGTAGCGGCGGCGTCCGGTGTTGATCAGCTGGGCGGCGGCGGAGAACAGCCTCAGCCGCGTCCGGCGAGGCTCCCAGAGCCGGGCCTTCCCAGTGAGCGCGAGCATCGGCAGCCAGGCCAACAGGTCCAGGGCGATCTGGACGATCTCCAGCCAGAGCTGGTTCTGCGCGGCCTGGTGCAGCGGGAGGTTGCGCAGGCCGGTGGCGCGGGCGGCGCGGATGCGGTCCTCGGCGCGGGCCCGCTGGCGGTGGCGCAGCTCCAGCTCTGCGATGGGGATCTCGTTGGTGTTGGTGGCGAACGCGGTGAGCCGCAGACCGTCGGCGTCGGTGATCCGCAACTGGGCTCCGGGGTGCGGGCGTTCCTCGCGGACGATCAGCCGGATACCGGTCGGCCAGCCCTTCAGCACGTCGCCGTCCAGTTCAGCGACCCAGGCGCCGTCGCGTATCTCGCCGTCCGGCTCCACGGCGGGCGTCCAGGCCGAGGCCGGGATGGTCAGCACCGCTTGGTGGATGGCGTCGGTGATGGTCATCCCGACCGAGTACGACAGCCAGCGGCCACGCCGGGCGAGCCAGGCCACGAATTCATGGGTGCCGCCGCCGGAGTCGGTGCGGATCAGGGTCTGGCGTCCGCGCCGGTAGCGTTTCGGCAACTGGGCCAGGGCGAGCCGGGCGGCCTCGATGTGGTCGGCGGCGGTGTTGCTGCCGGCGTTCCCGGGCCGCAGCAGGCCGGCCACGCCGGATCCGCCCCGGCCGTGGTCGACGAACGCCATCAGTGGATGGTGGCCGAAGGTCTTCTTCCAAGTCGCGGCGGCGTCCTGCTTGTCGGAGTGCGCGAGCACCAAGACCCCGTCGATGTCCACAATGACCTGACCGTCGGCATCCGGCGCCCCCGCACCGGCCAACTCCCATACTCGCTCACGCGCTTCCTGGCGGGCGCCGCGGATGGCCTGCAGGGCGCGTGGTCCGGCCGCGGCGAGAGCGTCGATCAGCCGCGAGACCGTGGGGTCGGAGGCCACCGGCCCGAACACCGCCGGCGCCGCCCGTAGCATGCCCACATCGGCCAGGCAGTCCCCGCCCAAAGCGAGCGCGAGTGCCACATCGAGCAGCACCTTGCCCGGATCGTGCACCGCCCGGTCCTTGCGCCACGGCGCCAACGCCGCCGATATCGCGCCGTCCAGACCCGTCTTGCGGACGGTCTGAACCAGCAGCACACCGCCCGCCTGGCTGACCACCCCGTCGCCGCCGCCCTCGACACGGACATGCGGATAGGACCCGATACGCTTCTTCACCTGGGGAGTGCTTCTTTCCTCGCAACCGACAGGACCCTCAACAAGCCCTATCGTTGCAGGTCAGGAGCACTCCTCGCGTTTGTGATCACGTCTTGGGCAGCACACTCGTGAAAGCCCGAGGTTAGTTGCAGTCGATCGCCCCGGGGCCGTCCTCGCGATATGGCCCCGGGGCTTCGGAAGGCACGCAATCCGCCCCAGGATGGCGGAAGGCACCGGGTGGAGCCCCAACTGAGCTGATTCCAACCGGCGGAGACAACTCAGTCCTCAAGGGACCGCGGCAACCGTCCTGCTTATCAGAGTGTTCGCGCCGTCACTTCAGATGAACTGCGCCGCCGATGCGTACGTTCGGGTGGTCTGTACGGCCCAACTCCCCGACGACGAGTGACGACATAACGGTCACCTCGTAGCTTTGGCGGCAAATGACGGTGGTTCGGACCCCGGGTCTTGCCGGCACCGCCCCCGGGGCTCCCACGTGCCAGCCACCCGCCACCGGCCGGATCCGTCCCATCCCATCCCAACTCCTGAGATGTGACCAAGTGAAACGCAGGCGATTGTGGGCAGGGCTCGGCGCAGCGGCCGCGGTGGCCGCGGTGGCCGCCGGAGCGGCCGTCTGGGCGAGTCTCTCCCAGCCGGACGCGGACTCCGAGTCCGCGTCGGCGCCCCGGACCCTGTCGAAGGCCCATGTGCTCGTGCAGACCGGCATTCTGCAAGGGAAGTACCAGGATCTCCATGGGGCCGAAACCAGCTTCAAGCGAGCGCTCGAGCTGGATCCGGGCAACAAGCTCGCCTGGTACAACCTGGGTGTCATCGCGCAGCAGGACGGCAGACCGTCCGATGCCCGCGACGCCTACGACAAGGCGTTGAAGATCGATCCCAAGTACACGTCCGCCCTCTACAACGAGGCGGTACTGCTCAAG
The DNA here is from genome assembly GCF_043201995.1 of Streptomyces sp. NPDC048258. Classification (NCBI taxonomy): domain Bacteria; kingdom Bacillati; phylum Actinomycetota; class Actinomycetes; order Kitasatosporales; family Streptomycetaceae; genus Streptomyces; species Streptomyces sp. NPDC048258. The sequence continues at coordinate 144,498 of NZ_JBICZH010000017.1, read as the reverse complement.
TCGAGCGAGCCCGACCGGGCCATCAAGCTCCTGAGACGCGCGATCGCCGTCAACCCGAAGGCTTCCACGGCCCATCTGCAACTCGGGCAGGCGCTGGCGAAGAAGGGCCGCGACGACGAGGCGCGGGACGCGTTCCGCCGCGCCGTGGCAGTCGATCCCGCGCTGCATTCCCACGTACCGGAGCCGTTCAAGGATTCCGCAAGCCCATCACCGACCAAGAGCCAGGCAGGTAGCACCAAATGACGTCGACTGCGACACCGAGGTTCTCCGTTTTCACCCCCAGCCACCGGCCGCGTTTCCTCGACGAGTGCCTGGCGACCTTGCAGGCGCAGACCTGCTCGGACTGGGAGTGGATCGTTCTGCTCAACAACGGCACCCGGTGGCGGCCGGAGCGGCCCGACGAGCGTGTCCGTGTGGAGATCGCGGACGACGTCCGCGGCGTCGGAGCGGCCAAACGCAGGGCCTGCGAACTGGCGCGCGGCGAGATCCTCGTGGAACTCGACCACGACGATCTCCTGGCAAAGGCGTGCCTGGCGGAGCTCGGCAAGGCGTTCGACGCGCATCCCGACGTCGTTTTCGTCTACAGCGACACCGCGCAGATCACCGAGGACGGGAAGCGGAACGAGTCCCGATACAGCGAGAAGTTCGGCTGGCAGTACGAGGAGGTCCGCGTCGACGGCCGCAAGCTGCTGCACACCAAGTCCATGGATCCGACGCCGCACAACGTCTCCTACATCTGGTACGCGCCCAACCACGTGCGGTCGTTCCGCAGGGACGCGTACGAGAAGGTCGGCGGGTACGACGCCACCCGTACGGTCCTGGACGACCAGGACCTGATGTGCCGTCTCTTCCATGTCGGCGACTTCCACCACATTCCCCGCTGCCTGTACCTCCAGCGGATCCACTCCGCGAACACCCAGAAAGACCCGGAGATCAACGCACACATCCAGCGCGAGACGGTCGCCCTGTACGACAAGTACATCGAGGCCAACGCCCTCGCCTGGACCCAGCGCCGCGGACTGGTCGCGCTGGACCTCGGCGCGGCCCACCGGAAGCCGCCCGGCTACCTGGGCGTCGACCAGTATCCGGGAGAGGGCGTGGACATCGTCGCGACCCTGCCCGACAAGATGGACCTGCCCGACAACTCCGTCGGCCTGATCCGGGCGGTGGACTTCCTCGAGCACGTGCCCGCGAAGGTGCCGCTCATCAACGAGCTGTACCGGCTGCTGGCGCCCGGGGGCATGCTCCTCACCATGACCCCCAGCTCCGACGGCCGCGGCGCGTACCAGGATCCGACACACGTCGCCTTCTACAACGAGAACTCCTTCTGGTACTACACGGACAACCAGTACCGCGCCTTCGTGCCCGAGATCGAGGCCCGGTTCCAGAAGTCACGGCTGGTCACCTACTACCCGACCGACTGGCACTCCAAGAACAACATCTCCTACGTCGTGGCGAACCTCATCGCGATGAAGGAGGACGCCCCCCGGTGTGGCGGGCTGCTGCAGGTCTAGGCCCTGGACGCGTGAGGCGCCCGGCGGGACTGTCAGGTCCCGCCGGGCGCCTCACGCGTTCCCCGGGCGCGTTACGCGCTCAGGACGGTCGCCTCGGTCGTCGCCGTGCTCTCCTTCAGGTCACCGGGCGTCCGTCACTCCCTCGTGCCGCAGTGGCCAGAGCGGCGAAGGCAGGCGTGTCCAGGGCAGCGGCGAGCTGATCCTCCCATTGCGGGAGGGGCACGAGGCCGGTACGCGGCCAGCTGCTGTGACCGAGTACACCGAATGCCGGTCGGGCAGCGGGGCGCGGGAACTTCTCCGATCCGACCGGGCGGATCCGCTCGGGATCGAGACCGCTGAGACGGAAGGTCTCCCGCGCCAGGCCGTACCACGTAGTGTGGCCGGCCGCCGTGCCGTGGTAGATGCCTGCCGGTGCCCGCCCGGCCAGTGCGGCACGGCCGAGGGCGGCCAGCTGCCGGGCGAGGGCACGGGACCAGGTCGGCTGGCCGTGCTGGTCGGCCACCACGTCGAGCGTCTTGCGACGAGCGGCGAGTTCGAGCATGGTGGCCACGAAGTTGGGGCCGTGCGAGCCGTAGAGCCAGGCGGTGCGCACGATGTAGCCGGTGCCGGGCATCAGCTCGACGACTGCCCGCTCCCCTGCCAGCTTGCCTCGCCCGTACGCGTTGACGGGCCTGGTCGGCGCGTCCTCGGGATACGGCTGCCGGGCGTCACCCGGGAACACGTAGTCGGTGGAGACGTGCAGCAGGAGGGCGCCGCTGCCCGCGCAGGCGCGGGCGAGATGGCGGACGCCCGTGCCGTTCACGGCCGTGGCCGCCGCCTCGGCCTGCTCGGCGCGGTCGACGTCCGTCCAGGCGGCGCAGTTGACGACCACGTGGTGACCGGCGACGGCCGCGTGCAGGGCCGTCGGTTCGGTGATGTCGAGCTGGTCACGGCTCAGTCCTGTCACCGCGGCGTCCGGATCGGCACCGAGTTCTGCCAGCACGTCCTGGCCGAGCATCCCGCCCGCACCGGTCACCAGCCAGCTCGTGGCCATCACAGCTCCGCCCTCGCCTTGAGCGGCTCCCACCAGGACCGGTGTTCGCGGTACCAGGCGACCGTGGCGGCCAGGCCTTCCGCGAAGTTCACCTGGGGGGCGTAACCGAGGTGCTCACGGATCTTGCTGTCGTCCAGCGAGTAGCGCAGGTCGTGGCCCTTGCGGTCGGCCACGTACTCGACCCGGTCCCAGCCTGCGCCGACCGCGTCCAGCAGCAGGCCGGTGAGCTTGTGGTTGCTCACCTCGGTCCCGCCGCCGATGTTGTAGATCTCCCCGGCCCTGCCGCCGTGCAGGACGAGTTCGATGCCCCTGCAGTGGTCGGAGACGTGCAGCCAGTCGCGGATGTTGCGGCCGTCTCCGTACAGGGGGACCGACTTCCCGTCGACCAGGTTGGTGATGAAGAGCGGGATGACCTTCTCGGGGAACTGGTACGGCCCGTAGTTGTTGGTGCACCGGGTGACCACGACGTCCAGGCCGTGGGTGCGGTGGTAGGCGAGCGCCAGCAGGTCGGCGCCGGCCTTCGACGCGGAGTACGGGGAGTTCGGCGCCAGCGGCCACTCCTCGGTCCATGAGCCCTCGCTGATGGAGCCGTAGACCTCGTCGGTGGAGACGTGCACGAAGCGGCCGACGCCGTGCCGGTGTGCCGCGTCCAGCAGCACCTGGGTGCCGGCCACATTGGTGCGGACGAACGGGCCGGCCCCTTCGATCGACCGGTCCACATGCGACTCGGCCGCGAAATGCACCACCGCGTCCTGGCCCGCCATGACCTGGTCGACCACGTCGGGATCGCAGATATCACCCCGGAAGAAGCAGTAGCCCGGGTGCTGTGCCGTCGGCGCCAGATTGGCCTCGACCCCTGAGTAGGTGAGTTTGTCGAGCACCGTGATCCGCGCCGTCGGGTCCGAATTCAACTGCCGACGGACGTACTCCGAACCGATGAATCCGGCGCCGCCGGTCACAAGGATGCGCATGGTTCTCCGTAGCTGTTGCTGCCCGGCGTTCAGAACCGGGGGTTATTTCTCTTGCGAAACCCGGATCGCGGGCGTCGGGCCGGCGCATGCTGTGAGGCCGCGGGCGCGGGCGGAATGCGGACGGTGCCCGCGAAGCCGAAGCCTCGGGGCACCGCCCACTCATTCCCAGATGAAGCGGACGGCCTATACCGCACCGCCGCTCACATGGGAGTCAGTCCACATCCTGGCAGATCGCGTAGGCGGTGAACGTCTCGCCGACGGCGAGTGTGGCGGTGGCCTGCCACCCCTCGGGTTCAGCGTCGTCAGTGGTGGGGATCGGCACACTCCGCTTGACGTTGACGGTAAGGCTGCCGCCAGCATCGAAGCCGCCGCCGGTGGCAACGTCGTTACCCGGGCAGGTGGCAGTCGACGTGACTGCCAGGATGCCGTCGGAGGTCTCCGTGGTGCCCTGCTGGATGTAAAGGTCAAGCTCCGACGAGCCCTGGTTGCCCTGGAAGCCCTGGTTGCCCTGGAAGCCCTGGTCGCCCTGGTTGCCCTGGAAGCCCTGGTCGCCCTGGTTGCCCTGGAAGCCCTGGAAGCCCTGGTCGCCCTGGTTGCCCTGGAAGCCCTGGTCGCCCTGGTTGCCCTGGAAGCCCTGGAAGCCCTGGTCGCCCTGGAAGCCCTGGTCGCCCTGGTTGCCCTGGAAGCCCTGGAAGCCCTGGTCGCCCTGGTTGCCCTGGAAGCCCTGGAAGCCCTGGTCGCCCTGGTCGCCCTGGTTGCCCTGGAAGCCCTGGTCGCCCTGGTTGCCCTGGGCACCCTGGAAGCCCTGGAAGCCCTGGTTGCCCTGGAAGCCCTGGTCGCCCTGGTTGCCCTGGTTGCCCTGGAAGCCCTGGTTGCCCTGGTTGCCCTGGGCGCCCTGGAAGCCCTGGTCACCCTGAGCGCCCTGGTCACCCTGAGCGCCCTGGTGGCCCCGCTTGCCTTGCGGTCCGCGCTTACCATGGCCCCGGTCCCTGTCGGGGTCGGCACTCACAGCGCCGTTCGGGCCCGGCAGTCCCAGGGTGTGCTCGGTGCCGGACCGGTGGATCGCGTCGGCGATGGCCGTCGTGCTCGGGACAAGGTTGAGCACCACGGCGAGTGTGCCCACCGAAACCAGCGTGGCGGTTTTCATGCGGGAACTACGGAGGGTTTTACGACTCACCAGAGAACCTTCCTCACAGAACTTGGAGTGACCACACCGCAAGTGTGCACACCCTATAAGTGCGCTCATTTCGCATGCGCGTCGCGGCACCCATAGCCACGGCCAGAGTCATTCTTCACTCTCATCGATTTGATGATTACTCGCCGACCCGTGTCGTGATCGAAGATCACCCGAGCGGCCGCGAAACCATCAGGCACCTCGTGAATCGTTTGACTAAATCGTCGTGGCAGAACTCCGCACATGCGCTTACGTCGACGCCACCGCGGCAGGCCGTCCATCGGATTGGCCCGCTCGCAGACCTCGGCGAAAGGCGACGCACTCCCCGTAGGAATGCAACAGACCCTGCCGCTCCGCCTCCGCGAGTTTGGGCGCCGCCGCATCCTTCTCGGACAGCTCAGGCGTGAGGTCTTCGGGCCAGGCGATGGCCAGCGCCGGGTCCAACGGGTGAGTCCCGAACTCACGCTGCGGCGCGTATCCCTGCGAGCACAGGTAGACGACGGTGGAGTGATCCTCCAGCGCCATGAAGGCGTGGCCAAGCCCTTCCGCGAGGTAGACACTCCGGTGCTCCCTGTCGTCGAGCCGAACCGCCTCCCAGGTGCCGAAGGTGGGGGAGCCGGTGCGAATGTCGACGACCACGTCGAGGACGGCGCCGCTGACACAGGTGACGTATTTGGCCTGCCCCGGCGGGACCGACGCATAGTGAATGCCACGAAGGGTGCCACGCACGGAGCGAGAGCAATTCGCCTGTCCCGTTGGCCCTCAAGGCCGGTACAGGCACCGGCCCGTCGGCGCGGCATTCACCTCGGCTCCGCCAGGGCCTGGTCGGAGGCGTCCGCCGGGGTGCGGGGACGGGGCATCGAGAGAAGCGGCGCGAGGTCGAGCCGCTTGTCCATCTCCAGGCGGAAGGTGCCGTACGGGTTGATGTTGGACCAGAACAGCGCGGTGAGCCCGCGCCGGTCCTCGTCCGAGAGCTTCTTCGTCCAGGCCGGTTCGGCGAGGACCTGCTGAAGCAGCAGCGTGTTGACGTGCACGAGCGCGGACTGGAGCAGGTGCAGGGCGAGCATGGAGGTCTCGGCGTGTTCCTTGTCCGGGCCGGTGAGCGCGCCGCCCTTGCCGTAGTGGAGCACGGTGTTCGCCGAGTTCCAGTTCTCCACGACCTGGAGCCCGCCGTGGATCTCCCGGCGCAGGTCGGGAGCGGCGAGGTAGTCGCAGGCGAAGACCGTACGGACCGCGCGGCCGAGTTCTTCGAGCGCAGCGTACGTGGGGTGTTTGGGTCCGCCGCGGGTGAAGCGCCGCAGCACTTGCTCTGCCTCCGCCGTCCCCAGTCGGAGTGCAGTGGCGTACTTGACCATCTGGTCGTACTGCTGCTCGATCAGGTCCCACTTGATGGCCCGGGTCAGGGAGGCGCCGAGCGCCGGCCAGCCGGGCGGGTCGTCGTCCGGGCGGTACAGGCGGATGCTGCCGATGTTCTTCAGCCGGGGCAGCAGGCGGACCGGAAGCCGACCCGGCTTGCGTGTCGGTCTTGTGAGCCACCCGATGCTGCGATGCGCCGCTTCCCTGTCCCATCCGCCACCGGGAACTCATCGCAGGGTGAGCGTGGTCTCGGATTCGACGCGGGACAGCTTCTCCGGGTTGCGTACGTAGTACAGGCCGGTGATGCGGGCGTCCTCGACACGGAGCGCCATGACACCGTCGATCTCCCCGTCCAGGTGTACGAGGAGTGCCGGGCTGCCGTTGACCACGGTGGGAGCGACGGAGATCGGGCGCTTGTTCTTGCCGAGGCCGCCGACCATGAAGCGGGCCACCTTGTCGGCGCCGGTGATCGGCCGCAGCGCGGCCTGCTTGATGCCGCCGCCGTCGCTCACGAGGACGACCTCCGGGGCGAGCACGTCGAGGAGGCCCTGCAGGTCCCCGGTCTCGAGTACGCGCTGGAACGACTCCAGGGCCGCCCGGGTCTCGCCGGGCGAGACTGCCTGGCGGGGGCGGCGGGCATCGACGTGCCGACGGGCGCGGTGGGCGATCTGGCGGACGGCCGCGGGGCTCTTGTCGACGGCGGCGGCGATCTCGTCGTAGCCGACATCGAAGGCCTCGCGCAGCACGAAGACGGCGCGCTCGGTCGGCGACAGCGTTTCGAGGACGAGCATCATCGCCATCGACACGCTCTCGGCGAGCTCGACGTCCTGGGCCACGTCCGGTGCGGTGAGCATCGGCTCGGGCAGCCAGGGGCCGACGTACGCCTCCTTGCGGCGGCTCATGGTGCGCAGCCGGTTGAGGGCCTGCCGGGTCGTGATCCGGACCAGGTAGGCGCGCTGGTCGCGCACCTCGACCAAGTCGACCTTGGCCCACCGCAGCCAGGTTTCCTGGAGGACGTCCTCGGCGTCGGCCGCCGATCCGAGCATCTCGTACGCGACGGTGAAGAGCAGGTTGCGGTGGGCGACGAACGTCTCGGTCGCCGGGTCGGTGGCGTGGTCGCTCATATCCCGATCTCTCTCTTTCGCGGCCGGCCCTTGCTGCCGAAGCCTACGAGCCTGCATCCACAGCAAGGGCCTTGTCGTCGGTAGCCGTTCGGCCTGGCCGCCGGATCCGTGTGGTCGGACCGGATCGGCCACGCGTGCCCGGACAGGACCTAGGCGGCCCGTGCAGCGGTGGCCGGCGCCTCGCCGCCCTTGGCCCGCAGCGACTCCTGGCGCTTGGCGCCTCCTGAGACGCGGTGCAAGCCGTACGAACCGGGCTTGCCCGCCTCGCCGGCCAGATGCTTGACGATGCCCCTGCACACGAACTCCTTCAGCCTCGCGCCAGGGCGACCGTCGATGTGGAACCACAGCGCGACGTCGTACCTGTGGGCGAACTGGAAGATGCCGGCGCGTCGGCCCAGGCTGATGCACTGGCCGGCGAACACCTGGTTGAGGGGCGAGGGCTGCTCACCCGCGATCCGGCTGAGCACCGTGTCGGCGGCCCGCGCGCCCAGGGGCATCGCGGCCTGGCAGCTCATCCGCAGCGGCAGGTCCGACGGTGCCGCCGAGTCCCCGGCCGCGACGATGCGCACGTCGTCCACGCTGGTCAACGTCTCGTCGGTGAGCAGCCGTCCCAGGGCGTCGGTGCTCAGCCCGCTGCGCACGGCCAGGTCCGGCACCCCGAATCCGGCGGTCCAGATGGTCACCGTGCTCGGCAGCTGGCGGCCGCCGCTGAGCCACACGGCATCGGGGGTCACGGCCGTCACCGACGCGCCGGGGCCGTCGAGCACGGTCACACCGAGCCTGGCCAGCCGCTCGGCGACCGAGCGCCGGCCCCGCGGGTGCAGGTACGGACCGAGCACCCCGCCGCACACCAGGGTCACGGCGCGGCCCTCCTCCGCCAGCTCGGCGGCGGTCTCGATGCCGGTCGGACCGGCGCCGACGACCGTCACCGCCGCCGTCGCGGGCGCGGCGTCGAGGACCGGGCGCAGCCGCGCCGCCTCCTCGAAGGTGGCGATCGGGTAGGCGAACTCCGCCGCCCCGGGCACCTGCGGGTCGGCGCTGCCGCTGCCCACCGCGTAGATCAGGTAGTCGTAACCGACCGTGCCGCCCGACGCCAACGTCACGCTGCGCCCGGCCGCGTCGATTCGTGCCACGGTGTCGACCACCAGCCGGACGCCCTCGCCCAGGACCTCTCGGTAGTCGACGACCGCGTCGTCGGACCCGCCCACCAGCTGGTGCAGGCGGATCCGCTCGACGAAGTCCGGACGCGGGTTGATCAGCGTCACGGTCACGTCGTCGCGCTGCGTCAGGCGATTGGCGGCCATGACGCCGGCGTAGCCGCCGCCGATCACGACCACATCGGTGTTCTCGGTCATGGTGATTCCCGTTCTTTCGTTGTCGGCTGTCGGGCACGAGACACCGACGACCTGGCCCGTGTGACAGGTACGGCTGTGTGACCTGCGCCATAGAGAACTCACAAGAGTGCATTCGCTGCACTGCTATGCAATGACTGCATGAAGATATACTCATGCCGTGAGCAGCCGTCAAGACATCCGCCGACCCACCCGACCCGGGAGCCACAGGGCACGATGACCAGTGACGATCCAGTCCGCCGTGGCGGACGCGAAGCGCAGCGTCGCCGCACCCGCAAGGCGATCGTCGACGCGGCAGTACGACTGAGCGCCGGCGGAGCGACGCCGTCCATCGACGAGATCGCGGCCGCCGCCGACGTGTCACGTCGCACGATCTACGTGTACTTCCCGAGCCTCGACCACCTGCTGATCGACGCGACCGCCGGCGCGCTCAACGAGCCCCCGGTCGAGGAGGCACTGGCCGACCCCGCGCTCGCCGACGACCCCGCGGCCCGGGTGGACGCCCTCATCCGGACGCTGCTGAAGTACTCACCGCAGTCGCTTCCCCTGGGCCGCCGGCTGATCCGCCTGACCGTCGATCCGCCGGCGAGCGGCACCCAGGAGCCGGCCGCCCCGCGCCGGGGCCCCCGCCGGGTGGAATGGCTGGAGCAGGCCTGCGAACCGCTCCGCGGAACCCTGAGCCAGGAGGCGTTCCGGCGCCTGATCTCGGCCCTGACCATCGTGGTCGGCTGGGAGGCGCAGATCGCCCTGCGCGACGTCCGCGGCCTCGACCCGCAGGCCGAACAGGAGGCCATCACCTGGGCCGCACGTGTCCTGGTAGAGGCGGCGATCAAGGAACACGAGACGGACGGCCCGGAAGGCGACGCCGCCCCGCGCACCGGCCGGCGCTGACGGCGGCCGGGGCCTGGCTGTTGAAGGCCATGGCGACGGAACGGGGACACTCCACCGGCCGGTGTCCGTGCTCCAACGCAGCTTGACGAGGGAGCAGGCCCCGGTCACGGGTGCGTGACGCCATACTCGACGCATGTCTGCGCCCGAACGGTCTGCGTCGCGTCAGGTTTTCAGGATACCGGCCATGATCTTTGCACTCGCCGGAATCATCCTGATCCTCTACGAGGCGGTGCGGGGGGTGAGCTATCCGAGTTGGGTGTACCCGGCTGCGATCACCGTGATGCTCGGCGCCCTCGGGGCGGCGTGGCTCTTCCGCGATTCCGTGACCTCGGGCCCTCAGGATCGGGGCACGACGGAGCGGACAACCGGTCAGCGGCCATCTGCCCTCAGCTGGACAAACGTGCAACTGATCGTCTTTTCAGCGCTCTTGTCGTGGTACGGGATGCGCAACGTCCTCGGCATCTACAAGACCAGCGGTCATCTGGGTCCGCAGGACGCGCCCGACATTCTCGTGGCCGGCGGTGCGCTCTCGGCCTTCCTGACGGCCATCAGCCTGGCGGTGTCCCGCGTCCTGCGCGCAGATGGCGCGCAGCGACATGCGCGGGGGCAGGGAGCGCAGGCGGAGCACGAGGGTCGCGCGGCAGAGATCCGAGCCGAATTCGAAGGCAGGGCGGCGGAGACCAAGGCCGAGTTCGAAGGCCGGGCCCTGGTGATCATGGCGGAGGCTGTCCGCCGGAGGGCGGACGCCGAGTATCTGCGCGCGGAGAAGGGTATTGAACCTCTTCCCGTACAGGACCCCGACTCTTCGGGCCTTCCGGCCATCGGGCCCGCGCCGGGTCCCAACGGCGCGTCGCCTGGCTCGGCACGGACCGCGCTCCCTCCCGGTTCGGGTGAAGCCGAAACGCCCTGAATCGCCTCCGGTGTCCCGGCGGCCGGGATGATCCTCGACCCCGTGGGCCGACGCGTCCCCCCATGCGTCGGCCCACGGCAGGGCAGTGCAACGCGATGGGATGCGATGCACTGCCCGGAGGAGCGACCCCCGTTCGCTGAAATGAAGTTATCTAGATTTGGAGAACTGATCAAGTCGGGCAGTCGTTAGAGTTGGTGCGCCCCACCGTCTCAGCCCGGGAGAACTCATGCCGGTTCGTCACTTCGACGGACAGCTGCTTCGCAAAGTACGCCGAGCCGCCGACCTGACCCAGGGAGACATAGCGGAGAGGCTCGGAGTCTCCGTACCGGCGGTCGTCGGCTGGGAGAGCGGCAAGTCGGCGCCGGACGGCGAGAAGCTCCCCGCCCTCGCGCGGGCACTCGGCATGAGACTGGACGAACTGTTCCCGCGGGTGCTGCCTCCGGACCTCGCCGATCTGCGCTGCGACGCGGGGTACTCCCAGTACCAGACGGCCGCCATCACCGGGACGCGGAGCGCCGGTCCGGTGGCCAATGCCGAACGGGGCAGGCGCCGCCTCGCGGAGAGGTTCCTGCCGCTTCTGGCCCAGGCGTACGGGGTGGGCGTGCCGGAGCTGCTGGCCGCCCAGGAACGTTCCTTCCGTCCCGGCCCCGACGGGACACCCCCGACCGACGGCCCGGGACGGACTTCTGAGCCCGCGTCGGACGCCGTACCCACGGCGCCGGCCGATCTGCCGCGCACCCTGGAGGAGAAGATCGCCCATCTCCTCGAGGCGACGTACACAGCGCCCCATCCCACCGACGCCCAGATCGCCGAACGCGGCAACGCCACGGTCAACGCCCAGGTGCTGAGCGAAGGCCTCGTCCGCGGCCTGCGCACGGGTGAGGTGCGTGTGGTGTCCGACGAGGTCCTGGACGCGCTCGCCGCCGCACTGGCCGTTCCGCCGCTGTTCTTCAGGAGCGACGACGCCGAAGTGCACCGGATCATCAGCGGCATGCGCCTGGTGAGCGGAGGGCTGGCCGGCATCGCGGCCCGGGGAGGCGCCGACGGGCTTCCCGCCGAACTGCTGGACTTCATCGGCGGCGTCGTCGACGGAATGCGGCCGAAGTGAGCCGCTGAGCATCCCGGCGACCGCACGGCCCCGCACGCCGACGACAACAGGGACGAGGCCCGGAGCGCCCAGCCCGTCAGCCTCCTGGCCGGCGCGGCGGCCCGGGCCGCGCTCGAGTCATCGGCCGTGCGCACCGCGCGGGTACGAGGGCCCTACGCGCCGGCCAGCAGGCTGACCAGGCGCTCCGCGATCTGGCGGGGTTCGGGTCCGTCCGAGGCGCTGGTCATCAGCAGGTGGTGCACGGTCCCGACCAATGCCAGAGCTGTCGTCGCGGTGTCGGTGCCGGACGGGATCCGGCCCAGTCGGCTCTCGGCGTCGAGATGGCCGGCGACCGCGTCCTGGACGGCCGAGAAGGCGGGCGCCCCCGCCTCCAGCCCTTGGCGCGTGTGCAGGACGGCTGCCGGGCGGGTCATCGCGAGGGTGACCACCGCGGGATTCACGGAGGTCAGCAGGGCGACCGTGACCGTGACGAGGTTGGCCCGCACCGTGTCCCGCCCGACCATTGCCCGGGGCGCCGGGCGTGCCGAAGGGACGGGCCCGCGGCGCCCTGCAGGACGCACTGTGACCCCACGAGACGGGCGGCGGAGTCGCACTGCGGAGCACCGCATGGCTGGTGACCGCGCGCCGACCCGCCGCGCACGGCTCCTGAGGGCACCCCTCGGGCCGCCACGTCCCGAGCAAGGAGTGCACCCACTGATGTGGCCGGGATCCGACGTCCCGGAACTCAGCCCATCGCCTGGATCAGGTCGGTGCACGCCTGCTCGCAGGAGCGGCAGGCTTCGGCGCAGACGCGGCAGTGCTCATGCGTGTCCGCATGCCTTTCGCATGCGTCACCGCACGCCTTGCACGCCATCGCGCACGCCTGGAGCATCGCGCGCGTGATGTCGGCGTCGTAGCCGGTGTGGCGTGAGAGCACGGAAGCCGTGGTGTTGCAGATGTCGGCGCAGTCCATGTCGGTGCGGATGCACGTGGCCAGGTCGCCCACCATGCCCTCCGACAGGCAGGCGTCCGCGCATGCCGTACACGCCTGCGCGCAGGTGATGCACTCCTCGATGCAGCGGGTGAGCTTGGCCCGGTCGATGTCCCCGAGGTCGGCCGGGTAGGTGGCGAGCATGTCCTTCACGGTGGACATCAGGATGCCTCCGTTCCCCGCAGGGCCGGCGGACCCGGAGCGGCCGCCATGGAAGCCCCCGGTACCTCCAGCTAACCCCTCTCGACGCGAAGCCGCCCGGGATCGTCACGCGCAGGCGCGGGAATCCTCGAGCAGCTCCCCCGCGATCGCGGGATCTGCGCGCGTGTACGCCTCGCAGACGCGCAGCAGCCACGGCACCTCCTCGGAGTGGAAGTCCTCTCCCGCGGAGGGAAACTCGGCCGGTACGCCCGGCTCGCGGACCGGAGCCCGCATGTTCAGGCGCGCGGACATGATCCAGTACGCCTGTGCGACGGCCTCGGCGTCCTGACCGGTGTGCCCCTCGCTCTCGGCGAGTTCCAGCGCCAGCTGGTAGAGGTCGCCGGGAGCGCGTCGGCGCATCGCGTGGATGACGTCACGGATCTCGGTGGCGTACCGCCCCAGCCGCGCGTGCGGTGAGGCGTCGTGCGAGACCAGATCGCGCATGGTGTCGAGACGGTCGGCAAAGTGACGACCCACCCCCGACCCTGCCCCCGACCCCAACCCTGAGCGCGGCCCCGGCAGGAGTCGGCTCGGTGCCTGGCGCACCAGATCCGGGGCGGTCAGCGCCAGGTCCCGCCACAGCGGATGGAGCCCCGCCAGCGTCTTGTACGCCCGTACGCGGTTCACCGCCGCCTGCGTCGCCGGGGCGATGACGCCCAGCGCCCAGCACAGGAAGGAGGCGTAGAGCATGGCGTCGGTGACGGCCTCCTGCGCGTGGGCGCTGCCGTCCGGGACGGGACGGACGGCGACGAGGACGCTGTAGACGGCCCGGACCACCGCGTACAGCGCGCCCGCCGCCATGCCGACGGCCATCAGCGTCAGCCCGGTACGGAGCGTCCGGCGGGTGGCCGCCCGGGCGGCGCCCGCCCACTGGTATCCGCACAGCGTGATCACGGCGCCGCAGTAGCCGTAGAACAGCGTCATGTAGACGGCCAGACCGGGTTCTCCGGCGTGCCGGTCCATGAAGTGGGAGTCCTCCGGCACCGGTCCCCGGTCCAGGGCCAGGAGGAAGACCGCCGCCATGACGGCGATGACCAGCGCCGCCGCGGCCACGCCGTAGCGCTGGACCGCCACCGTGACGCGCACCCGCCGGGAGGACGGTCCCCCGACCACCGCGCCCTCGCGGTACACCGCCGCGATGTACCGGAGCAGCACGCACATCCCCGCCACGGTGAGGCAGTGCTTGAGCAGCGTCGCCAGGTCGTCCACGCCGAGGCCGTCGACCAGGTACCTGCCGAGGCCGGTGCGCATCAGCCAGGCACAGGCCAGTACGGCGAAGGCGCCCCACAGCGAGCGCTCGCGTACGCGGCCCCGCAGGGCGGAGGGAATCCTCCAGAGCGCCTGGACGAGGAGGAGCAGCACGATTCCGTAGGTCAAAAAGTCAGACAAGACCACTCCTGGCCGGGCGGGAGAAGGGACGGGAGAGGGTGTCGTCGAGGCCCCGCAGCGTGCCGTCCTCGATGCGGCCGGAGGCGGCCGCCGCTTCCTCGTGCAGCAGATCGGCGATCATCTCGGCGCGCATCTCGACGTGGGTGTCGTAGCGGCGCCGGGCCATGAAGGGGCCCGCGCCGGCCAGGCGGGCGAGCAACTCCGGGGAGAAGTCCGGCAGAAGCGCCGCCGCTTGCTCGGGGTACGTCTTCGGATCGTCGCACCACAGATGAGCCAGCTCGTGGAAGAGGACCCGCTGGCGGTGGTACCCCGAGATGCTCTCCGGGATGAAGATCAGGTCCAGCAGGAGTCCCTCGGGCCGGATCCACAGCCCGCAGACGTCACTCTGTCCGAGCAGCCGGTCCGGAACGGACACGAGCTCGACGCGCCGCCCTCGTTCGGCCTCGATGCCCGAGATCAGCGCGGCCGTACTGAAGGGGTGGGGCAACGGCATCTCCCGGAGCGCGCGACGGGCCTCCTTGCGGGCGACACGATGCCTGACCGCACCCTCGGCCCTGCCGCCCGTCCGATCGAGTCGGCGCATGAACGTTTCCCCCCGCAGCGCCCTGCGTCCTCTCCCGGACGCGATCAGACCGAAGTTCGAAATCCTAAGGCCGGGGGGCGGACCGCTGAACACCAGCACCCCGTTGCGGACACGGCCGGCCGGAGGACCCGGGGGATGCCTCCCGGCCGGATGTCGGCACCGGGCGTAGTCCGGATCAGTCACGTACGGGATGCCCGTGGTAGCCGACGGGGCGGTGTGCCGCGTCTGCGGTACCGGAGACGGGCGGGACGCGGGATAATCGGGTCCATGGTCACGCTCTCCTCCACCGGCCCGGCGCCCTCGGCGGCCGAGGTGCTGCACGCCCGCTACGCGGGCCGGCTCCCCGCCTCGCTGGAGAAGCTCGCAGGTCCGCGGCACGGAGTGGTCGAGCTGCCCCTGCACGTGGCCTGGTCCGGACTGCGCGCCTACGACCTGGACCGCCCGCGCCTGCGCATGGGCCTGTACCGCACCGTCCTGGCCGAGGGGCAGCACGAGGACCTCGTGACCCTGCTGAACCGCGACCTCCTCCTGGCGCAGTGGCCCGTCCTGCGCACCCTGGTCAGTCGGCACGTACGGCAGGTCTGGGAGGAAGCCTTCCCCGAGCTGGCGACCGCTGGGTCCGCCGCGGCGTGAAACTGAGCGACCTGCACCGCCGGCTCCTGGCCGCCGTCATCGACATCGGCACCCCGTACCCCCTCGTGATCACCGGCGGGTACGCCGTCCAGGCGCACGGCCTCGTCGAGCGCCTGAGCCAGGACCTCGACGTCGCCACCGAGAACCCGGCTCCGATGGCGGAGATCGTCGCCAGCCTGGAGCAGGGCCTGGCCGCGCGGGGCTGGCGGGTGCGCGTGATCGACGTGGACGCCCTGTCGGCCCGGCTGATGGCCGCCGACCCGGACACCGGCGAGGAGTGCGAGGTCGATGTCCTGAAGGAGCACTTCTGGACGCCGCCGGCCCAGACCGAGTACGGGCCGGTCCTCGCCTTCGACTCGGTCATCGGCACCAAGGTGCGCGCCCTGGCCGACCGCGGCGCCGTCCGCGATTTCATCGATGTCCACGCCGCCTCCCGCCACCGCACCACCAATGAGCTGGAGCGGCTCGGCAGGCGGCACGGCCGCGACGAGTTCCGTCTCCAGGATCTGCGCGACCGCCTGGCCGGCGCGGACTGGGCCGACGACGCCGAGTTCGCCGCGTACGGACTCACCGAGGACGAGACGGCCGAGCTGCGCGCCTGGGCCCAGCAGTGGGTGAACGACCTCGGCCGACGCCTCCACGACCACGACGACGACGACGAAGCCTGACGTTCGGTTGGAGTCCGGCTCGAACCGATCGGCGGCCGGAGTGTTGGTTCAGCTCGTGGCGGCTTCGGCGGATCGTGGGTGGAGGCTGCTGTTGTGGTCTTCCGCGTCGGCGCTACCTGCTGAGCCGAACCCGGACAGGACTTCGAGGATCTGCTCGAAAGGGACCCGGTCCGCGTACGACGAGTCACGGGACCCGAAGCGGCGTAGGGCCGAATCCGCTGGGGAGAGGCCCCCGTCTGTTCCTTGATGCCCCGAACACCGAGCAGGAGTGGCGGAGCGCGACCTGGGCGACGCCGACGCCTCCAGCCGCGGCATGCAGCTCGTCGCCGACGGTGGCGGCCGCCTCGCCCCCGCCGCGGCCTCGCCCACCTGGCCCGCCTCGCCGGGGGCTTCCCCACCGCCCTCACCACCGCCGGGACACTCGGCAGCGAAGGCCGTCGGCACCGGGTCCTGGGCGACATCTGGTGGGTCCACGCCGAGACCGAGCTCGCCGCCACCGCGTACGCATCGATGACGAGGACGGCGCGATCGAGTACTACGAGCGCTTGCGGGAGATGGCCGCGTTGGCGGTCGAAATCGGGAAGGCCAACGCCCGGTAGCGGCGGGTGGTGACGGGGGCGCCGGCGCGGGCCGGTGCTCAGGCCTGGGCGCGGCGCACGTCGATGTTGCCGTAGCGGGTCCGGGCGCGGACCTCGACGGTTTCCTCGGTCTCCTCCGGAGCCTTGGAGGCGGTGAGCGTGTTGCGTACCTGCCCGTGGTCGGAGTTGACGTCGAGCCAGGCGGCGGTGCCCTCGCGGATGCCGACCTCGATGGCGCCGTAGGAGGTCTCCAACTGGACGGTTCCTCGGGCGACTTCGGCGACGCGCAGAGTGCCGTGGGCGGTGGTGGCGGCGACCGAGCCCTCGGCGCGCGCGATGTCGATGTCGCCGTTGGCGCCGCTCACCCGCAGGTCGCCGGCCGCGGCGCCGACGGTCGTCGTGCCGTGCGAGTTCTTCAGGACGGCGGGACCGTCGACGGTGCCGACGCGCAGGCTGCCGGAGCTGGTGCTGATCTCGGCCATGCCCTCGATCCGGTCGACGGTGATCGAGCCGTGGGAGGCGGTCAGCTGGAGCGGCCCGGTCGTGTCGAGGCGGACGTCACCGGACGAGGTCTTCACGCGGACCTCGCCGAGCCGGCCCTCGCCGAGCACCTGGGCCCAGGCGCCGGTCATGTCGACGCGCGAGCCCGTGGGCAGTTCGACCGTCACGTCGACGGTGCCGGTGCGCCCGAAAAGGTAGCGCTGCTTGGGCGTCCTGACGGTCAGCACGCCGCTCGCGTACGTGACCTCGGTCTGGTCGGCCGACCGCACGTCCTGGTCCCGCTTCGGGTCGCGGGGCCGTACCTCGACCACCGTGTCGAGACGGTCGCCCGCGGTGAACCGGATGGAACCGGCGTCCACGTGGGCGGTGGCCGAAATCGGTTCGGGAGTGTCGAAAGAAGGCATGGCTGTACCGTCCTCATGAGTCCTTGGGTCGTCCCCGCTGGTGGGACGTGGTGTGGGTGAAGTGGGGCGGCGCGGGCGCGGCTAACGCACCCAGCCCGTGAAGCTCTGTCCGACGGTGCGGGCCCTCTCCGTCGTACGCGGCGTGCCACCGCTCTCGACCGCGGCCGACACGGCCCGGATCAGCCACGCGTTGACCGACAGGCCCTCGCGGCCCGCGGCCTCCTCGGCGCGTGCCTTGAGGTGGGCCGGCAGACGCAGATTGACGCGGGCGGTGCCGCCCTCGTCGCCGTCGGCGGGCGGCTGCGCCTTGAACGGTTCGGCGGGCGCGGCGGGCTCCGTGGGGCGGTGCTCGGCGGGCGGCAGCGTCACCACGAAGTCGGGGTCGAGCCCGCGCAGCCGTACGTCGACCGAGCCGGGGGCGAGCTCGCGGGTGATCTCGTCCATCGCGGCGGAGAGCACATTGAGCATGGTCAGACGGGTCGCCGTCTCCAGCGGAGCGGTGAGCCGTTCGGCCAGCTCGCGGGCATCTTCCCCGCCGGCTTCGGCGGCCACCGCGAGTTCACGGCGGAGGGTGTCGACATACGGGGTGAGGTCCATGACGTCATGATGGCACCATCATGGCACCCTCCGCAAGGCCGGCGGCACCCTGTGTGGCGCGGACTGGAGAATGGTCGCTCTGACCTGTGGAAACGCGAAGGACACGACCTGCACCATTGTGGCGCCATGCGTGCTCATGCGGCTTCTGGAGCGCGGGATGGCACTAAGTGGCACCGCGTGGCGCCACTTAGTGCCACTCGGTGCCACGTGATGTCGGACGCCCACGTCGCGGAGCTCGACGTCCCCATGTGTGCCGGGCGGGCGGCGAGGTCACGGGGTCACGGTGGTGGGGTCGCTGCCAAGGGCGGCGGCGAGGAGGGTGCGGAGGTGGTCGGCTTCCGGAATCAGCGTGGCCTCGATCTGGTCGTCGGTGCGGCCGGCCAGGGTGAGTTCCTGGATGCGCCGGAACAGCAGACGGTCCGCCGCGGCGATCAGGGCGGCGGCGGCCCGGGGCGCGATGGCCGGGGCGGGATCCGGGGCGATGGCCGGGGCGGGATCCGGGGCGGGATCCGGGGCGGCGGCGGTCAGCGCTGCGGCGAGTGCCTCCTCCCGCTGGTCGTGCAGTTCGCGCAGCCGAGCGGTGAGGGTGGGGCTGTCGGCGACCATGCGGGCGAACGCGGGGCCGGTGAAGCCGACGACGGGGCTGTGTTCCAGCAGGGCGGTGCGGAACGTCCGCCCCAAGGCGGTGAGCGGGTCTTCGCCGGGCCCGCGCTCGGCGACCGTCCGGGCCAGGCCTTGGGTGAACGCCTCGTGGTGGTCGAGGGCCAGGTCTTCCTTGCGGGGGAAGTAGTTGGTCACCGTCTTCTTGGCCACGCGGGCCGCGGCGGCGATCTCGGCGATGGTGGTCTGCTCGAAGCCCTGCTCGATGAAGAGCCTGGTCGCGCAGTCGGAGATCAGCTGCCTGGTCTCCTGCTTCTTGGACTCACGGAGCCCCAGTTCGATACCCATGAAGAAAGTTTACACCCGTAGCAAAATTACTCTTGACCGACCCGAAGGTCTCTGCGAAAGTTACGTCCGTCGCAAAATTCGCCTGACTGAATGGATCTGGATGCGCAAGCTCACCTACTACGTCGGCACCACCATCGACGGGTTCATCGCCGCCCCCAACGGCGATTTCGACTTCTTCGACCCGTGCGTCACCGAGGACTACCTGCCGCACATGATCGGCGAGTACGCGGACGCCATCCCCACCCCGGGACGCGCCGCCCTCGGCGTTGCGGACGCGCCCAACACCCGTTTCGACACAGTGCTCATGGGCCGCAACACGTACGGCGCGGGTCTGGCCGTCGGCCTCACCAGCCCCTACGCCCACCTGCGGCAGATCGTGCTCTCCCGCTCGCTCACCACCAGTCCGGACCCGGCGGTCGAGGTCACGGCGGAGGACCCGGCCGCGCTGGCCCGCAAGCTCAAGCAGGAGGACGGGCTCGGGATCTGGCTCTGCGGCGGCGCCGACCTGGCCGGCCAACTGCTCCCCGAGATCGACGAGCTGATCGTCAAGCAGTACCCGATCGTGGCCGGCACCGGCATCCCGCTCTTCCGCGCCGACTTCACGCCGCGCGCCTTCCGGCTCGCGGACAGCCACGTGTTCGAGGGCGGCAACCTCGTCCTCACCTATGCGAAGGCCTCCGACTAGAGCGGCACCGCTCAGGCCCAGCACCCTCGCACGCGCTTCACCGCTCCGACCCGCCACGCCCGAACCTGCCCAGGAGATGCCCTGAACGTCACCACCTCCACCCTGTCCCTCACCGTCGCCGACGTGGACGCCTCGCGCGAGTTCTTCTGTACCCACCTCGGCTACCAGGTCGCCATGGCCGCCGACGGCTTCGCGTCCCTGACGCGCGGTGACGCCGCCCCCGACATCGTGCTGCTCCGCCGTGGAACCGAGGTGCTCCCGCCCGAGCAGCGCGACCTCCAGGCCGGTGGTCTGATCCTCGCGCTCACCGTCAACGGAATCGACGCCGAGGAGCGGCGCCTGCGCGAAGCCGGTGCCCCGATCACCATGCCGCTGCGCGAAGAACCCTGGGGCGAACGGCTGTTCCAGCTGACCGACCCGAACGGAGTCGTCGTCCAGTTCGTCGAGTGGACCACCCTCGGCGAGCCCGCGCAGACCGAAGAGACCGCGCAGACCGAAGAGACCGAAGAGACCGAGGAGCCCGCCATGCACGTGATCACCCCCACCCCCGAGGCCGTCACCGCTTCTCCGAACGCCACCATGACCGCCCTGGCATCCCCCAGCCGGGGCAGCGCCGAGCTCAGCACCTGGACCGTCGCGATGGAGGCCGGCCAGACCGGCCCCGAGCACGTCATCAGCCGCGAACAGGTCTGGACGGTGACCGCCGGAGCCCTTCAGGTCACCTGCGGAGCCCGCACCGAGAAGATCACGGCCGGGCAGACCTTCGTCCTCCCGCCGGACGTGCTCCGCCAGGTCCACGCCCCGCAGGCAGCCGAGGCCCACGTCGCCATGCGCTCGGACGGCGTGGCCTCCGTACCCGGCACCGAGGGCACCCGCGTCCTGCCCTGGGCCCGGTAACGGTCTGGCGCGGGACGAACCCCACCCCCACCCCCGCCCCCACCCCGCCCCCACCCCACCCCTCGCAACTCCTTCCCGTAACGGAGACAGCTTGTCCCTGCGCATCACCCTCACCGCCCTGACCGACCCCGAGGAGACGTCCACCGGCCGCCGCCTGGGCTGGCTGGCCTCCGGCCCTGACGGCCGCCCCGTCGGGTCCGCCTTCCTGCGCCTGTTCACCAAGGAGGGGCAGCGCCACCTCGCCGAACTGGACGTTCAGGTCCACCCGGCCGAACGGCGCCGGGGGGCGGGCTCCCTCCTGGTCGAGGCGGCCGTATCCGCCGCCCGCCAGGACGGCCGGCGTACCGTCCTGTCCCAGGCCGAAGCCGGCTCTTCCGGCGCCGGCTTCCTCATCGCCACCGGCTTCCGCGCGGTGCTGGCCCTGACCTACACCCGGCTGCCGCTGGCCGACGTGGACCTCGCCGCGCTCACCGCCGTCGCGGAAGAGCCGCATGCCGGTTACCGGCTGGCGGCGTGGGAGGGCATGGTGCCCGACGAGTTCGCCGACACCTTCGTGGCGTCACGCCGCGCCATGGACGACATGCCGATGGGCGCGGTCGACTACGGCACGGTGGTCTGGGACCTCGACCGGGTACGGGCGGCGGCCTCGGCCATCGCCGCCCGCGGGGACGTCCTGCACACCGTGGCGGCCATCGACCGGTCGGACGGCTCCATCGCCGGCTTCACCGAACTCGTGGTCCCCGGGAGCGGGACGGGCGACGCCCAGCACTACGGCACGGCGGTGCTGCCCGAACACCGCGGCCGCGGCCTCGCCCGCCGGATGAAGGCTGCCTCGATCGTCCAGGCCCGCGAACGCCACCCCCGCCTCGGCGGCCTGCTGACCGACACCGCCGACAACAACCCGTACATGCGGCGCGTCAACGACGAGCTCGGCTACCTGCCGACGCACACGGCGCACGAGTACCAGCTCGACCTGTAGGCGAACTCCCCGCGGAGCGGCCCCGCGCCGACGGACAGGCACGTCGGCGAGGCCTCCGAGGGCACCGGACAACTGCGCCGCCGCCAGGAAGAGATGATCGGCGACCTCAACGAGAGCACGGGCCGGTGGCGGCCGTCACCTGTCCGTGTCCGGCGGCGGTGCGGTGGCACCCAGGGTCCGCCGGGCGTCCAGCCATACCCTCTCGAACTCCCCGGCCGAGATCGTGCCGGCGTCCGGCGCTTCCTCCCATCCCGTGAGCCTGCCCTCGGCGACGAAGCCGTACCGCTGCTCGTACCGGCCCATGGTGGCGATGTCCGCGCGCTCCTGAAGCCGGAGAACCTCCTCCAGGGAGGCGGCGGTCACCGGGGTGCCGTCATCGCCCCGCACGTCGACTTGCCGGAGCACCCACCCCTCCTCATCACCCTCGAAGTACTGCCACACGCCTCGGGCTTCGTCATATGTGCGGATCCACATCACCATGGCACCACGCTCGCGCAGACAACGGGGCTGCTCCGGTACGGCACGCGCGTGGCTGCGAACGGCTCACCCCGTCGCCGAGCACCGGGCCTGTCGTGAGAACAGTGCAGGGCCGCGTTCATCGAACACGTGTCCTGCTGCATATCCTGCTGATCGACGAGACCCTTCCCCGTGGCTGACGACTCCCTCACGGCGACCCGACAGGAGGCCACGGCGTGACGACCACGATCACCCGGCCCGGCGAACCCCGGGCCGCACGCATGATCACCGATGGGCTCGATCCCAAGACATGGATCATCGCCGACACCATCCTCATCGGCTGGCACACCAGCCGCCTCGCCGGAATCGGATGGGGCCTCCTCGGCTGCCTGTTCGCCGCCGTCGTCCCGCTGGCCTTCATCACGTACGGCATCCGCCGCGGCCGCTGGGCCGACCGGCACGTCGGCCAGAGGCAGCAGCGCATCATCGTGATGACCTTCATCATCGCCTCGGTCGCCACCGGCATCCTGCTGCTGTGGGCCCTCAGCGCCCCCAGGACGATGATCGCGCTGATCGCGGCCATGCTGGTCACCCTGGCCGCCCTCCTCGCCGTGACCCCTGCCTGGAAGATCAGCGTGCACGCAGCCGTGTCCTCCGGAAGCGTCGCCATGCTCGCCATGACCTACGGGCCCTGGGTGCTCCTCGCCTACCCCGTGGTCGCCGTCGTCGGCTGGTCCCGGGTAGAGCTGAGGGACCACACCCTCGCCCAAGTCCTTGCAGGCGCCGCTGTCGGCGGGGCCGTCGCGGCCAGTACCTTCGCGCAGGTCCGATAGGTGATCCCCGGCGCCCTCAGAACGCGTTGCGGCGCCGCATTCCCAGCGGACGCCCGTCCGGGTCGACCAGGACGTGGTGCAGCGGCGTCGCGAGCAGCCTCTTCGTCGTGGGCAGATCCGGCGGAACGTACCGGCGCAGACGGCCTGGCGGCCGTGGACCGCGGCAGCCGCCCTCGTGCCAGGCGTCCAGGGCGGCGGCGGATTCCGCGAAGGCGTCGAACGCGGTCACCGGGTCGCACAGCGCGTCCTGCGCCCGCTGTGCCGCCCCGTCCTGTGCGTCCAGGTGCTCGCGCATGAGCTCCAGGCGCAGCTCGCGGGCGAAGGCGCGCGCGCCGTCGCCGAGACCTCCCGGGTCGGACGGCCGCCGCAGGTCCGGGCTCTGGTCGAGCACGACGCAGCTGAGTTCCGAATCGTGCGTCCACGAACGGAGGTTGATGTTGTCGGAGCCGACGGAGACCCACACGTCGTCGATCACGCACACCTTGGCGTGCACGTAGACGGGGGTTCCGGCAGGGTTCTCCAGGCCGTACACCGCCACGCGGTCGCCGCCGGCGCGGCGCAGTTCGTCCAGGGCCGTGATCCGCCCGATCAGGTTCATCGGCAGGGTGAGCCGGCCGTCCTGCTCCGGGACCGAGGGGATGACGCCGATCAGGCGCAGCTGCTGATGCGTGCTCAGTGCCCGGGCGAAGCAGTCCACCACCCGGGGGGACCACAGGTACTGGTCCTCGAGGTAGATCAGTGCCCGGGCCCGCCGCAGCGCTTTGAGGTAGCCCCGTGCGATGCTGCGTTCGCCGTCGGGTGCGAAGGGGTAGCCGTGCAGCAGGCGGTTCGGATAGGTGCGCAGCACCTGCACGGTGTGCGTTCCGCAGGGGGCCGGGTCGGCTGCCTGCGGCGGCAGGCTGTCCGCGCTGGTGTCCTCCCGGCGCACCAGCTCCCGCAGGCGGGTGAGGGGGCTGCGGCTGAGCGGCGCCGGGTCCTGCCAGCGTTCGCGGAAGACGGCCTCGACGTCGCCGACGGCCGGTCCGCGTAGGGCGAGCTGAACGTCGTGCCACGGCGGGTGCGGCCCGTATGCGGAGGCCATGGGCAGCGACTGGCGGTCGCCACGGTGGGTGGCGTCGTCGTTGCGGTTGTGGCAGAGGTCGATGCCGCCGACGTACGCGACGTCCAGCTCCGGGCGGCCGGGGTGGCGCAGGACGACCATCTTCTGGTGGTGTGAACCGCCGGGCCGCACCCGCAGGTCGAGCAGGCACTCGCCGCCGGCCTCCTCGATCTCCTCGCCGAGGCGGCGGTTCTCCTCTTCGCTGAACTGGAGGCTGTCCAGGTGCGAGCGCCACAGCAGTCCCTTGACGATGACACCGCGCTGCGCTGCCCGGCACAGGACGGTACCGATGTCGGTGCCGGGTCCGTCGAGCCGCTCGTCGGGGTCGCCGCGCCAGTCGGTGAACAGGAGCAGGTCGCCCGCGTGCAGCGCGCGGATCCCCGCCAGAAGCTCCGCGAAGTACACGGAGCCGTGGACCAGGGCCCGTACGCGGTTTCCCTCGGACCAGGCCGCCCCGTCCGGGTGGCGCTCGTCCAGGCGCGTCGCCGTGTTGCCCCGTTCACCTGCTGTCAGCAGCCACTCTGCGCGCGTCACGGCATCGGCCCTCCGGCTGGCGCCTACCCACCGCATGCCCCCTCACTCGCGCGGGGTCGACCGGATGCCTGGTCCGGGGCCTGGGGTGGGAACCCAGGTTCCGCGCCCCGGGGATGTCGGCCCGGGGGATGTCGACCCGGGGATGTACGGCCGCCGCCGACGTACATCCGCGGGCCGATGGCAGCCGCTCGCGCCCGGCATAGCGTTCGAGGCATCGGCCCGCACCGGGCCGGATGCCACGAGAGACATCGATGGAGACAACTCGATGCGACGACGCTTGTTCCTGGTCGGTGCCGCCGTTGCCACGGCTCTGGCAGGCACCATCTCCACCACGACCGCCCATGCCGACACCCGCCCCGTACCACCGCCCGGGACCGCACTCGTGCTGCCCGCGCCGTCCGGACACCACCCGGTCGGCAGGGCCACCGTCCACCTGAAGGACGAGAACCGGGCCGACCCGTGGGTCCCCGCGGAGAAGCGGGAGCTGATGGTCTCCCTCTGGTACCCGGCCGCCAAGCCCTCGGACACGCCCGCGCCCTACATGACGGCCGAGGAGTCCGAGCAGTACGTGGCGGCCGGCGGACTGGACCTGCCGGCCGACCTGTTCACCAAGGTGACGACCCACTCGACGGTGGACGCCAGGCCGTCGAAGGTCCGCGGCGGGCTGCCCCTCGTCATCCTGTCACCGGGCTTCGGCATGCCGCGCGCCACCCTCACCGGCCTCGCCGAGGAGTTCGCGGCCCGCGGCTACGCCGTCGCCGGCATCGGACACAACTACGAGGCGGACGGCATCTCGTTCCCCGACGGGCGCACCACGTCCTGCCTGGCGTGCGCGGACAAGGACTACCCCAAGGTCGGCGCCGTCCGCGCCGAGGACATCTCCTTCGTACTCGACGAGCTCACCGGCGCGCGGCCGGCCTGGAAGCACGGCGCACCCATCGACCCCGACCGCGTCGCCGTCGTGGGGCACTCGGCCGGCGGTTTCAGCACGATCCCGGCCATGCTGCGCGACCCGCGGGTCAAGGCGGCGGTCAACATGGACGGCAACTTCCGGTTCCTGAACGACACCCCCCTGGACCGGCCGTTCCTGATGCTGGGCCAGCCCAGCCACATACCCGGCGGCACCGACCCGACCTGGGACGAGACGTGGACCGAACTGACCGGATGGAAGCGCTGGCTGAGCGTCGACGACACCGGGCACCTGTCCTTCACCGACCTGGCGCCCCTGGCCAAGCAGCTCGGCATGCCGCTCCAACGGCTGGACGGTGACCGCGCCGACGCCATCACCAGGACCTACGTGACGGCGTTCGTCGACACCCACCTGCGCGGACGGAACACCCCACTGCTGGACGGCCCGACCGCACGCTTCCCGGAAGTGCGCTTCCACCGCCCCTAGAGGGTGTCCGGGCCTGGACGATTGATTCCAAGGGGTCGGTTCAACGTGGCCGCAGCCCGTCGAAGACGACCTCGAAGATCCGCTCCCGGGGCTCCGGATCCGCTCCGAGCTGTTCCATCGCCCTGCCGGTGCCGGCCAGGAGGGCGATGAACTCCGGCAGGCCCAGCTCGGGGCGGACCGCCCCCGCCTGTTGCGCGCCGGTCAGCAGATCGGCCAGCCGGGCCTGGATCTCCATGGTCGGCTCCTGCAGGGACGCGTGCACGTCCACCCCGGCCGCAGCGAGAGCCTGGGCGAACTCGTTCTTGCCCTCGGACTGTTCCACCACCAGGCGGAAGCAGGCGAAGAAGGCCTCGGCGGGCCCGGACTCGGCGGCCAGCTGCGCGGTCTGGGCCGCCATGGCCTCCAGCCTGCGCACCATCACCGCCTCCAGCAGTGCCTCCTTGGTCGGGAAATGCCGGAAGAGCGTGCCGACCCCGACCCCGGCGATCCGGGCGATCTCCTCGGTCGGCACGCTGACGCCGCGGGTGGTGAACACCTCCGTGGCGGCATCCAGCAGCCTGGCCCGGTTGCGAGCCGCGTCCGCCCTCAGCGGGCGCTCCTGAGTGCCACCCATCCCTCTCCCGTCCTTCGCCGTCGACGGCAGATCCACCCTGGACAACCGGAGTCTCCAGTCCGTATCGTGAAAACGGAGTCGCTGGTCCGATTCTATCCACGGTCTCACTGGAGGTTGGTCATGCCTGAAACGCTGTCACCGCGAGAGGTCTTCCATAAGCTGATCGAGGGCATCAGCGCAGGGCGGTTCACGGAGCTGGCCGAGCTCTATGCCGAGGACGCCGTGGTGGAGACCGTCTTCGAGCCGGTCGGTCCGCGCCGGCTCGAAGGGCGGGCCGCACTCAGGGAGCGGTTCGCCCAGGTCTCCGCGAGTTCGCCCGTGGAACTGACCCCGGCGAACGTGGTCGTCCGGGAAACCGACGACGCGGAGGTCGTCGTCGCGGAGTTCGACTACCAGGTGCACCACCGGGTGACCGGGCGAACCTTCGAGGCCGCCAACATCCAGGTGCTGCGGGTCCGCGACGGCCTGATCGTCAGCAGCCGGGACTACCACGACCACCTCGCCCTCGTCCTGGCCGGAGGCAACCTGCCTCAGCTGGTGGCGGCACTGGAAGGCAAGTAGCACCAGCACCGCGCCGAGGGCCGGGGCCCCTGAGGTCCCGGCCCGCATCGCGTTCCCGGCGGCGGCCCCTCGGCGAACATGCGGCCATGACCTCGATGACCTGCGTACCGAGTGGCTGTACCGGTGGCCCCGAAGTCCGTTTCAGGCGCCGATTCTTCCGCGTACGCCGATCAGGGCGTCGTCGAGGGTTTCCGCGACGTCCTCGTGCCCGGTGAATCCGTCGTCGGTTCCGGGGTCGACGGTCCAGCCCCATCCGCTGCTGTCGTCGCCGTCGATGGTGGCCGTGTGGTCTCCGCTGTGCACGCTGAGGGACAGGTTCCCGGCGGGGAAGGTGGTCACGTCGACGTGGGCGGCGTCCCCCAGGACGCGGCGTACGGCGGCACGGGCGATCTGCTCGGTGGTGGTCATGATGGTGCTCTCTCCTTGGACGGCCAGGACGACGGTCCCCATCAGACAGGGCCGCCGGGAAGCTGCGATGCCGCGGCACGCCGAGGATGCACACGGGCTCCCGCTGCCGGCTCCCCGTCACGGGTGGCACATGACGCGGGGTTCCCCGTCACGGGTGGTGTCGCGTGAGATGAGCATCCAGGCGCCCGGCACGTCGAGCGGGTCCGTCGAATATTCAGTGCCGAGCCGGTCGTTGGAAGTGCAGACTCGCTCCATGGCGGACATGTGGGCGTTCCGGGACGCGGTCAGCCGCTGGGCGGCCGGCGGTCCCGGCGGAGCGGCGAGTGATCTGGCTGTGCAGCTGGGTCTGCGGACGGCGGTGCTGCTGGAAGGACTGAGCGATCTCGCGGCCGTCGAGGCGCTGGCCGCACGGCGTGGCCGGGACCTGGCGGCCGAAGGGGTGTGCGTCGTGCCGATGGGCGGGGCGATGAACATCGGCCGCTACGCAGGTCTTCTCGGGCCGCCCGGTCTTGGGCTGCGTCTGAGGGGACTGTGCGACGAGCGCGAGCAGGGCTTCTACGTCCGCGGCCTGGAACGGGCCCGGGCGTCGCACGGGGGCTTCTTCGTGTGCGCGGCGGACCTGGAAGACGAGCTCATCCGCGCGCTGGGCACGGCGCGGGTCGAGGAGATCATCCACGCCGAGGGCGACCTGCGGGCCTGGCAGACCTTCCTGCGTCAGCCCGCGCACCACGGTCGGCCCCGGCAGCAGCAGTTGCGGCGCTTCCTCGGCACGAAGAAGGGCCGCAAGATCCGCTACGGCCGTCTCCTGGTGGAAAGCCTCGACCCCGGACAGGTACCGGCCCCGCTCGACGACCTCGTCACGAGCCTGTGACCGACGTCGGAGGCAGGTCGACGGCGGTCACTGGGAGGACGGCCGCATACCGATGATGCGGCGAAGCCCGTGCCCGGTAGGACGCCGCTGGGTTTGATGCCCGGTGCACCCGGATGCCCGGCCTTGGGACACGTAGCCCGTGCACGTCGACGAAGCGGCTGCCCGTTTCGACGGCGACAGCCACGAGGCGGGCCGGGGCATCCGACGACCTCGAAGCCGGCTGCCGTCAGATACCGGCGGCCTGTAGTTGGGCGAAGGTACCGACCTTCGCCGACCATGCCTGCCGGCCCGGTAGAGGACGCCATCCGATCAGCGAGTCGGAGGTGGCGGTGTCAGGCCAGATCATGTAGCCGAGCATGACGAGCTCGCACCCCGCTGCATGGGCTGCGTCGGCCGGGAACGTCGGCCAGTCGGGCCAGTGTGAGAGGTCCTTCTCGGCGAGGGGCTCGCAGCTGCCCTCGCGGACCACTTGCAGGAGGTAACCGCTGTCCGCGGCCTTGCAGATGGCAGTGAGATCACGGCGGAAATCGTCAGTCGTCACGGCAGGACGCTAACAAGATCAGCGTACTGGCGGAGTGTCAGGTACCGCGACCGACGGTGGTTCGGCCGGTCAGCGATCCGTAAGGGCCGGGGCCGTAAGGGCCGGGGCCGTAAGGGCCGGGGCCGTAAAGGCCGGGGCCGTAAAGGCCGGGGCCGTAAGGGCCGGGGCCGTAAAGGCGGGAAGGCGCGCCTGGTGCGGCGAGCAGGTTCCGCCGGAGCCGCGGCGGGTCAGCGGCCGAGTCCGACCGCGGCGAGGCTGGACGGCAGTTGGCGTACGGCTGCCGCCACCGCCTCGGCCGCCGTGGCGAACTGGGCGACGTCCTCGCTCGCCATGGTCGCGGCGAGCGAGTACCGGTCGACGTCGTGGGTCGCCAGAACCGGACCCACGACGGAGAGGCGCGGGCGCGTGGTGGTCGAGAAGCGCAGCGCCCAGTGGCTCGTGAACGGGTACAGCCTCCGGAGCGCCGGTTCGGCGTAGGCCGTCTCGACGAGGGCCTGATAGGGGTAGCGCCGAGGTAAGCCCAAAAGCCGCCAGTTGGGATGATCTTGAAGCACTGATCCGCTCGGATTTACCTGCGGCGACGTGCAGCGGGGTCGCGTTCGGCGACGTGCCGGGCGACCGAGTCGACGCCGGGGCGGGCGTAGCGCTCCAGGGAGCGGACGGAGGCGTGGCGGGAGCGGGCCAGCAGCATCGGGGTGGAGGTGCCGTCCTCCGCGTCGTGCGTCAGGGCACTGTGACGTAGCCGGTGAAGCGTCCAGCCGTCCAGGTCCTCGATGTCGTCGGGCGAGGCGAGGGGGTTTGCCAGCAGCCGGGTGTTCTCCTCGAAGATCTCCTCAGCGCGGCGGTAGGAGAGCCGGGCCCGGCCGGTCTCCGGGCACACGTCGAGCGTGGGTGTTCCGGCCGGGGCCTTGCGGTCGGTGAGGAACAGCGGGCCGCGGGTACGGCGGGCTATGAGGCGGGGCAGGAGCTGGGCGGTGCCGGACTGCCAGTGGATCCACTCGGTCGCCCCGCCCTTGGCGGTGATCCTGCCGCGCTTGACCTGCGGGTAGAGGTCTTCCACGTTGAGGCACAGCACCTCGTCGGCCCGTGCGGCGGACTCGTAGAGCATCTTCCACTGCGTCTTCTCCCGCAGCGCGACGTCGAGGCGCCACAGGGCGGCGATCTGGTTCTCCGCGAGAGCCTTGGTGCGGTCCGGCGGCGCCGGCCGCCGCTCGATGCCGATCGTCGGATCGCACTCGATCCAGCCTTGGCGCTGCCACCAGCCGATCGCCTTGCGCGCGATGGACAGCTCCCGGTTGACGGTGTCGGCGTCCATCTCGTCCGCCCGCGCCGCCGCCAGCTCGGCCCAGACCTCCGGCAGCGCCTGGTCGTCGATCGCGGCGACGGGGAAGACGGGCGGTTTCGCGCCTCGGCGGGCGGGTCCGGTCGGCGGCGGTTCGCCGGCGAGCATCCATCCCCACGTCGTGAGGGAGATCCGGTAGATCCGCGCGGAGGACTTCGCGATGCCCGCGCCGGTGAGGTACCGCTCGACCGCCGCGGTGTACGACGACGGCGGGGCGGACAGAGGTACGACCCGAGCGCGCGGCAACCGAAGTGCGCCCCCGCTCCCGAGTTCGGTCACCGGTTCGGTCGTCACGCCGTCCCGCCCTTCCGGTACTGCCGCAGTAAATGCGTACACCTCGCCCCGGCGGCCGGATTGGTCCGCCGCAGGTCGCCGTGATCACGGTAGGGGCTCTGCCGCAGTAAATCCGGTATTTACTGCGGTAGTTGTGAATACGTCTCCGCGATCGAGTAACCGCCCGAATGCGTTTCTGCTGTGCGGACTTGAGGGGAGTGGACTGTCAGTGCCCGGGGCCAGCATGCTTACCTGGGTCATGCCCCAGATCCTCCGTCACGGGCAGGCACTCGGCGAGCAGGTCGACGACGTCGCGCCAGGCTCGCTGCGCGTGCCGTGGGTGGTAGCCGACGCCGGGGACCACGGGGTGGCCGACCGGCGGGTGGTGGAAGGCGTGCAAGGCGCCGCCGTAGACCACGAGGCGCCAGTCGACGCCCGCGGCCTGCATCTCAGCGGTGAACGCGTCCCGTTGCGCGGGCGGCATGATCGGGTCTTCCGACCCGACCCCGGCCCACACCGGGCAGCGAATGCGCGCCGCCTCGCCCGGTCGGCCCGTGGTCAGTGCGTTGACTGTCCCGATCGCGCGCAGGCTGACGCCGGCGCGCCCGAGTTCCAGCCCGACGGCACCCCCCGTGCCATAGCCGACGGCGGCGATCCGGTCGGGGTCGGTCCGCGGTTCGGTGCGCAACACATCGAGCGCCGCATGGCCGATGCCTCGCATCCGCTCGGGATCAGCGAGCAGCGGCAGGCAACGGGCCAGCATCTCCTCGGGGTCGCCCAAATAGCGCCCGCCATGAAGGTCGAAGGCCAGCGCTATATATCCCAGCTCGGCGAGAGCATCGGCCCGGCGGCGCTCGACGTCGCTGAGCCCCATGCCCTCTGGTCCGAGCAGCACCGCGGGCCGGCGGTCGACACCGGCCGGGAGCGCGAGGTGCCCGATCATCGTCAAACCGTCGGCCGGATACTCGACCGTACGCGTCGTAATCGTCGTCATGAGACTGGACTGTAGTGATCGTCGAGCCCGGTCCGGCCGGTGTTCTGCCGCTGGCAGAACAGCGCGGGTATCCCTCTGAAATACGGCGAGGGCCCACAAGAACCGTCACAAACCCCGCCCCCACGGCAGCGCTATCGGATCACCTGCCCGGGCCACGGTGTTGGAGGCTGACCCTCGCAGCAGCATTCTGGGGTATACCGGCCCGCTCCCGTGAAGGGCGTCACCAGCTAGTTCCCTCACGGCTCAGGCAGCCTGGCCGAGACCGGCGGCGGTCAGGTCCTGCTCGCGCAGCGGGGTGAAGTCGACGTCGAGTTTCGGGTCGTACGCCTCGGGCTGGATGCCGAGTTCGTGGGTGCTGTACTCGCCGAACCGGTTGATGTGTTCGGTCAGGTACGGCGAGATGTGCGCCAGGACTTCCGGGTCGATCTCCCATCCCTCTTCCAGCAGCTGGCGGACGATCTCCGCGATGTCCAGGGCATTGTGGAAGATCACCGCGTTCGTGAGCAGCGCGTTGAACTTCATCGCCTTCTCCTGCTCGATGGGGTCGTTGTCGGCAATGACACCGCGGTTGCCGAAGCCAATCCACTGGGAGAACCGGTTGAACGACTCGACCTTGGACGCCCGCCGCGCCTGTCGTCATTCGTTCCTTTGACGACATCAAAGACGCGGAGGCCGAAGATCGGCGGATCCAGGTTGGGCGGGGCCGGGTCGGATGGTCCGGGCACGGACGGGCCTGCCGCCGGGCGTCGCGGCGGCGAACGGGGTGAGAGTTCACCGATCCGTTCTCTGGGTCGGCCGCGACCGACGGCGGCGTGCCGGTATCCAAGGGCGGGCTCGCCATAAGGCAGGCGGGCATCGGGAGCACAATTAGCGATATACGGAACGGCGGAATGCATGACACGCCATACGGTCAGCCGTCATGGATTCAGTCGTAGAGCCATGGCTTGCCAAGTAAGTCAAGACTTACCTTTAGGGAACTTTGATCGTATGGTGTGGCTCGAATCGAAGGAGCCCCCTGTTGTCGAAAATGTATGACCCCGCTGTACGTGCAGTTGAATCGGAGCGGGATTATGTGTCCTCCTTATATGAGTTGCTCACCGAGCGGCTTTCCGAGGCGCGAGTAAACCGAGCGAGTGTGCTGAAGGCCCCGGCGGAAAGCGCCGGTGAGGCATACGAGAGAGAAATCGCCGCCGAGCGTCTGGCCAAGGAAATCGGCCGGCTGGAGGGCGCCGAAAAGGGGCTGGTCTTCGGGCGCATCGACTGGACGGATGGCACGGCCCTGCGCATCGGGCGGATCGGACTGCATACGGAAGAGGATGACCTGCCTCTGCTCGTGGACTGGCGCGCGAACGCGGCGCGGCCCTTCTACGAGGCGACACCGGTCCACCCGATGGACCTGCGGCGGCGCCGGCACCTGCGCCTCGAGGAGCGCACGGTCATCTCGGTGAGCGACGAACTGCTGGACGGGACCGCCCCGACCGACGAGGACGTCGTGGGGGACGGCCCGTTGACCGAGGCTCTGTCGGCACGGCGTACGGGCAGGATGCACGCGGCCGTCGCGACGCTGCAGGCCGAGCAGGACGAGATCGTCCGCTCCGCCCACCGCGGGGTGACCGTGGTGCAGGGTGGGCCCGGCACCGGCAAGACGGTGGTCGCCCTGCACCGGGCGGCCTATGTCCTGTACGCGTTCCCGCGCGCCGCGGAGGAGGGTGTCCTGGTGGTGGGCCCGAACGCCCGGTTCCTCGACTACATCTCCCAGGTCCTTCCCTCGCTCGGAGAGAACGACGTCGTTCTGGCGACCTGCCGGGAACTGGCCGGAGTGTCCACGGACACGGTGGGCCCGTTCGATACGGCGCGTCTCAAGGGCAGCTCCGACCTTGCCGACGCCTTGGCCGGCCTGCTGCGCGTCCACCAAGCCCCCGCCGGTGACTTCACCGTGCGGGTCGGACAGGAACTGGTTCACCTCTCCGGCGAGGAAGTCGCCACGGCACGCGACACCGCCGTGGCGGCCGCACCGGGGCACAACCCCGCGCGCCAGGTGTTCAAAGAGCTCTTGGTCGACGCCGTCACCGACGCGATGCAACGAGACATGGGCGACCTCCTGGAGCAGATCGACGCCGATGCCGAAAGGATGACGGGCATCAACCTCGACCGGTTCACGGGAGCCGCCCAGCGCCGTGCCGAAGGTGCGGCCGACTCGGGTCCGGTCCACGAGCTGGACCTGGATGCCATCCGAGCCGATCTGCTCGACGACGCCGGCGTCGACCGAGCGGTCGAGGTGTTGTGGCCACGGCTGGTACCCGGTGACCTCGTGAAGGCGCTCCTGACGAACGCCGGCGCCCTCGCCGAGCGCCTGCCCCGCCTGACCGCGCAGGAGCGGTCCCTTCTGCTGCGCGGTCCGGACGACCCGTGGACCGATGCCGATGTGCCGTTGCTGGACGAGGCGGCGAGCCTGGTCGACGGCCCCCCCGAGCAGACGTACGGGCACGTCGTCGTCGACGAGGCGCAGGAACTGACCGCCATGCAGTGGCGGATGATCGTCCGCCGCTGCCCGGCAAGGGCGATGACGCTGGTGGGTGACTTCGCCCAGGCAGGCCCGGTCGCGACAGCACGCGACTGGAAGGAAGCACTGAGCCCCCACGTCGGACCGCGGTTCAAACTGCACAACCTGACCGTCAGCTACCGCACCACGCAGGAGATCCTGGAGAGCGTCCGGGACCTGCTCACGCGGATCGCTCCGGACCAGAAGCCCACACGGTCACTGCGAAGCGGTGAGAGCCCTCGCACCGTGACCACACCTCCGGACGGGTTGGTCACCGCCGTCGTCTCGGAACTCCGCGCCCAGAGCACCGCGCACCCGGGCGAGCTTCTGGGAGTGATCTGCGCGGACACCAGGGTGAGCGAGCTGACGGCCCAGGGCATCGCTCACCACGCACGCATCGTGCCGGCGTCCGAGGCACGCGGCCTGGAATTCGACGGGGTCGTCGTCATGAACCCCGAGGAAATCATCACGACCCGCCCCGGTGGGGAAAGGGACTTGTACGTAGCCCTGACCCGGGCCACCAAGCGCCTCTGCACAATCACCGTCCAGCCCGCCTGACGGCTCGGCGCCCGCGTCGTCGCCGCGGGCGCACCCGGCGCGGTACGGACACCGGCCCGCGCGCACGGGGCTGCTCGCCGCCTCACCGCTCGTGGCCGCACCCGGCATCACGCCTCCACCGGTGCCGCCTCGTCCAGCCCGTCCAGGGCCTTGACCGCCTCGGCGGTCATCCCCGCCGCCCGCTCAAGCGCCGCCTGGGCCGGGCCGTCGGCGTCGATGTTCTTGAGCACGGTGCGGTAGTTCCCGATCAGGGCCTCGACGATTTCCCGCTCGGCGAGCCGGATCTCCTCCAGCTCCTCCTTGGCCTTCTTGATCTCCATGGCGACCCGCTTGCAGAGCATCGTCGCCAGGTCGTCGCGCACCCGCGTCCGCGCCTTGTGGGCCAGGCAGGCCAGCAGCGCGACCCGCTTGATGACGCTTAGTCCCGCAGTTCGGAGGCGTCCGCCGCATCTGCTTCCCCGGCGAAGTCGGTGACCTTCGGCGCGGCGACGCCGATGTGCCGGATCGGCCCCGGCGACTCCGCGCCGCTACGCCGAGCGCGCCGGCTCTGGTTGAAGCTGCCGTGCTCCGCCACCGCCCGCAGGACGCGGAGCCGCTGCACATCGATCAACAGTTTTCCTTAATGCGTATCCAGTAAGTCAGGACTTCTGCTGATGACGACAGGTCTCCAGGATGGGGGCATGCACAAGATCTGCGTCATCGGCGGAAGCCGGTACTTCGGGAAGCTCCTGGTGAAGCGCCTGCAGGCCGCGGGCCACCAGGTCACTGTGATCAACCGCGGTTCCATCCCGCCAACTGCCGGTGTCGAGCACCTCGTTGTCGACCGGAACGACGAGGCCGCCCTGACGGCCGCGCTGGGCTCCCGCACGTTCGACGTCGTGGTGGACCAGGTCTGCTACACCCCGGTGCAGGCCGCTGTCGCCGTCCGCGCCTTCGCCGGCCGCACCCGGCGCTACGTCATGACCTCCACGATCGAGGTGTACGACCCCGCGACCGCCGCGCTGCCGGCCGTGGCTCCGGGCACGCCGGTGCCGGAGGAGATCGTGGACCCGGCCACCTGGGTGGTGGCCATGGACCTGCCCTGGCACGACGACGCGTACCTGAAGGCTCACTACGCCGAGGGCAAGCGCCAGGCGGAGGCCGTCTTCGCCCGCGCCGGCAGCTTCGAGTTCGCCGGTGTGCGCAGCGCCCATGTGCTCGGCGGCGGCGCGCAGGAGTTCACCGGCCGACTGGCGCACTACACCGGGCGCATCACCACGGGCGAAGAGATCACTGTGCACGCGAAGGCGCTACCCACGGTCTTCATCCACCACGAGGAGCTGGCGGACCTGCTGCTGTGGGCGACCACAGCCGACTTCACCGGTCCGGTCAACGCATGCTCCGACGGCCCGCTCGATGTACACGACCTCGCCGCGGTCATCGCCGCGCAGGCCGGCCGGGAGCCCGTCTACCGGACCGTCCCGGCGGGCGAGGAGGCTTCGGCGTTCTCCTTCGACCGCCACTACGCCATGAGCAACGCCCGCGCGAAGGAGCTGGGCTTTGCCTTCTCCCACACCACCGACTGGCTGCCCGGCGCCGTCGCCGAAGCCCTCACCACCGAGCCGTCACCCACCGCCTGAGGAACTGAGCCACCATGCAGCACCGCACCCTCGCCCACACCGCCGTCAGCGCCATCGGCCTGGGCGCCATGCCGCTGTCCATCGAGCACCGCCCGGACGAGACGCGGGCCATCGCCACCGTCCACGCCGCCCTCGACGCCGGCGTCACGCTCATCGACACCGCCGACAGCTACCACTGGCACGCCGGCGAGGCGGGCCACAACGAGCTGCTGATCGCCCGCGCCTTGGCCCGCTACGGCGGCGACACCTCCGGCGTCCTGGTGGCCACCAAGGGTGGCCGCGGCCGCCCCGGCGACGGCAGCTGGACCGTCACCGCCACCCCCGCCCACCTCAAGCAAGCCGCCGAGGCCTCCGCCACACGCCTGGGCGTCGACGCGATCGGCCTGTACCAGCTGCACAAGCCGGACCCGGCCGTGCCCTGGGCGGAGTCCGTCGGCGCGCTGCGCGAGCTGCTCGACGCCGGCACGATCCGCGCCGCGGGAATCTCCAACGTCACCACCGCCCAGATCCGCCAGGCGCATCAGATCCTCGGCGACGGACTCGTCTCCGTGCAGAACCAGTACTCGCCCGCCGTCCGCGACAGCGAGCCCGAGCTGCGGCTGAGCACCCAGCTGGGTCTGGCCTTTCTGCCCTGGAGCCCACTCGGTGGCATCTCCCGCAGCTCCCTCGACGGCCCCCTCGGCCCCACCTCGGTCGGCACCGCCTTCCACCACATCGCAGCCGAGCGCGGCGTCAGCCCGCAGCAGATCGCCCTGGCCTGGCTGCTCGCCCGCTCCCCCGCAGTGATCCCGGTACCGGGAGCCAGCCGTCCGTCCTCCATCACCGACTCGGCCAAGGCAGCGGAGCTCACGCTGAGCACGGCGGAGCTGGCGCAGCTTGAGGACGCTCTGCCGGGCTGAGGCGGGTCACGGGTCGCTTGCCTACCTTGCGCCGCAGCACGGTGTGGAGCATGTCCTCGGTGATGACCGGTGGCCGGCCGCCCTGCTTCCCTTGCGGGCCGCGGCGCTGCTCATGCCGCCCCGCGCGGGCCGCAGGACACCTGGCCCTGAGAAGGAGGGGGGAAGCGCAGCCGTACCTGTGTACCGGGCCCCCTCCGGCGAGCCCGACGACGTGGGCGCAGGTGACCAGCAGTCCGTCGGCCACCGGGAAACCGGCCCCGGCGACCTTTCCGTCCGGTCCGAGGACCTGTGCCACGGCAGCGGGCAGGCCCCAGGCCCTGCCGCCGTCGGGTGTGTACGCGGTGCCGGCCATCGGGTCAGCCCGCGCCTGCGTCTGGATGAGGAGGACGACCCGTGTCGTCCTTCAT
Source organism: Streptomyces sp. NPDC048258 (assembly GCF_043201995.1). Classification (NCBI taxonomy): domain Bacteria; kingdom Bacillati; phylum Actinomycetota; class Actinomycetes; order Kitasatosporales; family Streptomycetaceae; genus Streptomyces; species Streptomyces sp. NPDC048258. Next base: position 107,086 of record NZ_JBICZH010000017.1, on the reverse strand, counting down.
CTTCCACGACATGATCACTTTGAGGTGGCAACCCGCTTGGGTCTTGGTGATCACTGCCCCGGCCTCGGCGGCGAGGTCGACACCGAACTCGACCTCGATCTCGTCGGGACGGGCCTTGCGCAGTTGGTCGAGTGCGGCGCGCGCCGCCTCCGCGACGGGCGCAAGTGCTTCTTGCAGCGTCCTGGGCAGCTCACCAATGGCCTCGCCGATGCGGCCGGCCTTCACCGGTCCTTCCAGCACACCTGCTGGTTCATCGACCAGAACGCAGCCCCCGCCATCCAGCGGAATTCGGGTCACCGGTGCCAAGACGGCCTCCTTTCGGGTGCTGCGATGCTGCATTCGTCCCCGCGGATGCCGACAGGCGGTGAGGCACGGTCCCGTTCTGCTCAGGCACCGCGTCCAGCGTCGTCAACAGCGGACGCCGCCGCATCCCCGGGTAGGCCGCATGCACGAGCAGGTCCGCCGGTTCGGTGGATGACGCGCCGAATCAGGGCGTGGGGACCGCCCGCCCGTAGCCATGTCCGCCCGCAGGTGCGCCTCGGGCACGGTTTTCAAGAGAGTTCTGGTTGAGGCGACTCCTTCATGCCTGACCTGCACGTTCAAGGGTTCCTGGGCTGTTCTGTGGTGCCTGCGGTCCACCCCGAAATGTTCAGGCGGTGCGGTCCAGGAGCTCGGCACGGCCGCCGGAGCCGGGGCGGCGTGCAGTTGGGCGAACGTCGCACGTCGCTGCACGGGCTGCGCTGGCCGGGAATGCCGGCCAGCCGTGGCGGCCCGGTGCCGACGCCTGGACAGTTGCCTGGGCATGATGAGTACGAAGACGGCCGACCCTGAGTACGCCCGCGCAGGCGAACCGGCGCCGGAGCCGATTGGCTGTACCCATGCACGAGACAACCTCCGCCCTGACCACCGACCGCGCCGCCGGGACTTCTGCCATCGACGGGGTGTTGATGTGGGCCACGGCCCTGACGGTGGCTCTGATCCCGGTGGCCCTTCTCTTCGGGGGTCTGGCCCAGATGGCAGCAGAGGTTCACCCTCAGACCGTGGCGGTCGTCACGGCCTGCTGGTGGGCGTCCTGGACGGCCACCCCGCTGCTCGTGGTGGCCTTCCGGCTGTGCGTGCGGCACCCCACCCTGGCCAGGGCGGGCCGCTGGGCGGGGTGGCTCGCGCCGGTCCCGCCGACGGTCACGATCCTGCTGGCCCTCGGCCTGTAGACGGCGGCCTCGCAGACTCGCTCCGCGAGCAGCCCGCCTCCCTCGTCCCGGCCACCGAGGAGGACGAGGCGGCAGCCGAGGACGGCGCGGATCGCATTCCCCGTACCGGGACATCGTCGAGGTGGACATCGAGCACACCCCGGCGGCCGGAACCGTCTTCAGCCGCGCCCGGCCAGCGTGTCGTGCAACCGCCGGGCCTGCTTGAGCAGCTGGGACGAACCCGGCCGCTGCGCGAGAGCGGTCACCTCGGGCAGCTCACCGTACGCACCCGACAGCCGCGCGGAGTCCGCCGCGACGGCCAGCAGCGACCCCTGCGCCTGCGGCCGGGTACACGCCAGGAGGCCCGGGAGCGCTGGGGCCAGTACCGCCCAGACCGCCGCGGCTCCCTGCGGCAGGGCTACCGCCGCCCGTAGCGACTCGGTCAGCAGGGGCACCCTCAGCGTGCCCAGCCCCACGAGTTCGTTCATCTCCCGGCCCAGCAGCCCCCCGTCCAGCCGGCTCCGCGAGGCCAGCAGGACCAGCGCCCGTACGGCGGCCTCCCGGTCCCCCTCCGGGACGGAGGCGAGCCCGTACGCGACGGCCAGGTGCACCGCGGGTCCGGCCGGGCCCTCGGCCGCGGCCAGCGCCTCCAGGAACGCGGGGGCCCCACCACCGTCCTGGTCGGCCGCAGAGGCGACACCCGTCAGCAGCCGGGCCGCGGCGATCTCCGGATGCCAGGGCAGGGTCGCGACCGTGTGCGCGTCCCTGCCCTCCGGCAGGGACGCATGCGCGCAGCCGATGTGCGGCTCGAACTTCCGGAACAGCGACCAGAAACGCCGGGGGAACGCACCGCGGCCGTCGATCGCCTCGTGCCCCACCAGGATCCGGCGGCCGATCCGTGCGCCCCGGCGCCTGCTGGGACGCTCGGGCGCACCGGACTCGCGCTCCCGCCACCACGCCGGTTGGGGCAGACCGCCCTGTCGCAGCCAGGCGGCCACCCGGGGCCCCTCCTCCAGCTCCAGCTTCTCCGCGGCACGCAGCACTTCGGGATCGACCGGGCCGCCGCAGCGCAGCAGCGCTTGTCCCAGGTCCGCCGGGCCGGGCCGGACGCCCAGCCGCCCGTACTCGGCGAGGCGCGCCACCAGTTCGTACGGCTCCACCGCCCCGGTCGGCCTGCTCGGTACGGACAGCAGGAACGGGACGGGGTCACCGGCCCGCAGCCGCGCGGCGAGTTCGACGACGCGGGCTCCCGCGACGTAGTCCAACGCCACGTGCTGGCACAGCTCCAGCCAGCCCGCCCCGGCGTGCTCCCAGGGTTCCGTGGCCTGGACCGGCCCCACTGCGGCGCCGACGACGTCGGCGACGCACCGCACCTGGGGGTGCGGCCGCACGGTGAACTCGCGCGGGACGGTCCGCAACGCGGCGGTCAGTGTCTCGCGGTCCCGGTAGCTGTGACTCACCACGGCGTTGAGCACACGTTCGAACGTCTCCACGCCTGGGTCACGACGGTCGGCCAGCACAGCCGCGACCTCGTCGGCGAGCTCCCCAGGTGACGGTGCGGCGAATTCCCCCTCGATCATGTGACGCAGGCTAGACCGTCCCGCTGACAGCGCCGCTGTCGGCCGCGAGCGGACGGGCGCTTCCCGCCGGAACACCTCCGCCCGCGCGGCCTCACCAAGGACGAGACGGCCGGGGTGCGCCCCCGGGCATGGCCGCACCCCGCCAGCGGTTCGCTGGCAGGATGCGCCGGCTGGTCCGAGAGGGGTCACATCCGGTTCTGGATCCAGAAGGCCGCGAGTCCGGCGGCCGCGGTGCCGGTCCCGTAGCAGAGGCCGCGCAGGAGGAAGGAGAGGGCGGTGCAACGGCGGGCGTACGCCCAGGCGTAGATCCGGCGGGCGCGGGTGATGATGTCGGCGGCCTTGCGTCGCACCCAGCGGACGGGGTTATGGTTCACAACGGATGTCCTTCGTGATCGGGGGGTGTCACGTGAGGAGCCCTTCCGACCCGGTGGCCTAGGAACCGAGGGTCGGAGCAGGGGCTCCTCTGTCGTTTGCGCGGGCGGCCCGGTCAGCGCCGGGCGAAGTCGAGCAGGTGCTCGGCCAGGCGCCGGTCCGGGCGGGGGACGATGATGCAGGAGCTGTCGCCGGCGTCGGCGAGGCGGTCGACTTCCATCTCCAGGAGACCGGTGGGGCCGCAGGCCTCGGAGCCGTTGTGCCGGACGTAGCGGGCGAAGACGCCGAGCCCGGCGAGGAAGCCCTCGTCAAGGACTGCGGAGCCCGCGGGCGCGTTTTTGATCTGGCGGTGCCAGTGGATCGCCTCCCGGACTTCGCCCAGGGCGAGGTGATGCAGGTGGAGGCAGTACGCGGCGGCGCGGTGTCCGGCTCCGGCGGCGAGCTGCCACCAGAACTGGGCGCTCTCGGGATGTCCGGTGAGGTAGAGGAGGCAGGCGAACACCGCAGCGCCCTCGACGTCCAAGTGGTCTTCGTCCTCAGGGGCCCCTGCGAGCCGGTCGACGTGCATCGCGGCGCTCGGGCCGTTGAGGACCCAGCGCGAGACCACGACCAGGCTCTGGGCGGCCTCCGCCGCGCACACCATGTCCGGCGTCGGCCTGGCCTTGGCTCTGGCCGCGTCGGCCGCGAGCCGGCGCAGCGCCACACCGACGTCGATGCCGGGCCTTGAATCCGTGGGCAGCGCCACCCGGGCCAGCAGGTCGTCAATCGTCGTGCTCACTGTTCTTCCCCCTCCTTCGTGTTCCTCGGCTTGCCTGCGGGCAGGCCGAGCCGGACGCGCAGCCGCTCCTTGCCCTTGCGGCCGTGGTAATCGACGGTGCGCACGTCCAGGCCCATGAACCGGGCGATCCGGTCGGTCTTGTAGCCGAGGATGTGGCGCAGGACGATCACGTTGAACTGCCGGGTCGGGAGTTCGAGGATCGCGTCGTACAGGCCGGCGGCGCCGTCTGCGATTTCCAGCCCGGCGCGGACCGCGCCCAGCGTCGGCCCTATCAGCCCCTCGTTGAGGAAGGCGGGATCACGCCCCTCGACGGCCAGTTGCTGGCGGACCCGGCGGGTCAGCACCTCCAGCGTCCGCTGGTCCAGGTCGTCCTCTCGCAGGAGCCGGTCCCAGCCCGCGTGGATCTCCAGGAACACCTGATGGACCACTTCGCGGGCGGCATGGAGGCTACCGAGATGGATCTCGGCGTAGAGGTGGTAGAACTCCTGGTGTCCGAGGTAGAACCCCTCGAAGTCCAACGGCAGGTCGAGCGGCTCGTACATCGGCCGACCACTGCCACTTCGGGGCGAAGGGCCGTGAAGGACGTCGTCGTCGCTCATGCGGGCCTCCGGAATGCGTTCATCGCTTGTACCTCTTCATTGAGGGCAGCGCGGTCAATGACCCTGCGCCGGAAGTCAGTTGAACTTCCGTCACCACAATGTCGAGAACGGGGGGCGGACCACTCATTGCCCCCGGAGAAAAACCATCCGATGATCATGAATCAGAGCGCTGGGCAGCTTCGGCAATCGAACGTGCGCACCTCATACATGGTCTGATCAGGCGAAACGTGACCGCACCCCGATGCTTCTCATCAGAGCAGACACCCGAAGTGACATGAACCACAGGTGAATCGGGCAGAAATGATCGCCTAATGGCCCATAGGCGGTCACCTGACGCATCGCTGCTGACCGTTTTCCCGCATGGGTCCGGGCGCGTCGGCGTGGTCGGTGCGGTCGAGGGGTGACGTAGCGGAGGGCTGTGAACCGGGCTTCGACCCGTTTGAGTCAGGAGGAGTTCGTCGCCCCGTTGACGGCGCCGTACCGTCCTATTGTTGGCTGATGCGCGCACACCCTATTGACCGCCCAGCCGATCTCGACGTGGTCCGTGAGTCCTATGACCGGGTGGCTGACAACTACGCCCACATGGTGGTGACGACGGGAGTCGGCGACATCCGTAGCCATCCGTGGCTCAAGGCATCGATCGACGCTTTCGCCGACACCGTGGGCGAGCTCGGGCCCGTCCTCGACGTCGGCTGCGGGCCCGGAACGGTGACCGCCTACCTCACCGAACGCGGACTCGACGTATCCGGAGTCGATCTCTCACCCCGCATGATCGAGAACGCGCGCCGCCTTCATCCGCAATGCCGCTTCAGCGTCGCCTCTGCCACCGACCTCGACCTTGGAGAAGCGTCCCTCGGCGGCGTACTCGGGTGGTGGTCACTGTTCAACCTCCCCCGCGACGTCCTTCCCCAGGTCCTCGCCCTGTTCGCCCGCGCCCTGAAGCCAGGCGGCCACTTCATCACGGCGACACACGTCGGAGACGAAGACGCGGTGCGCACCGAGGCCTACGGAGGTGTACCCGTTCGTTGGACGACACACAAATGGCGGCCGGAACAGCTCGTGGACCTGATCGAGCAGGCTGGACTGCGCCCGGTCGCCGAACTTCGGCTCCCCGCAGATGAGCAGAGCGGGCCGGGCTTGGTCGTCATGGCCGAGCGCCCCGTCTGAGGACCGGGCGCCGGAATCGGTACAGGGGCTCGTGCCGGGACCCATCACCTGGCACCTGGCACCTGGCACCTACCTCTATGTTCCGTTCGGATACTCACCAGAGGCCGTATCCCCGTGTGTGGCGCGGCCGGACCGGCCAGTAGTGTGTCCTCGCATGAATTCAGACGGACGTTCAGAAAAAGTGCGTTCCGTGGGGGCAGTGCTGACCGCCTTATGCCTGGCTGCACTCGCCCTCGTCGGATCTCAGCCTGCTGCGGTGGCCGCGGACGCCACCTTCGCGGAGGTCGACGCCGGCAAGTACACGATGCACGTGGACCCGGACGCCAATTTCAAGGACTACGGCGACATCGTCCGGGATCTGGAGGGTTCCGGAGCCGTCACGAACGTGACTCCGTTGGACGTTGCGCGATCCCGGCAGCACGCAGGACGCTCCCTGTGCCACACCACCGGACTCAACGGGACCTACAAGTACAACGGGTTCTGCTGGGACGGAGTCGATGACAAGACGAGCGCCTGGGACCCGGCGGGCGGCTGGCACCCTCAGGGACTGACGGGCTCGCATGACGCCTATCCCGGCGGGACCGTGAACGGTCACCACCTTGTCCTCGCGTCCTGGTACTACGGGAACGGTGGCGGCGACGCCGAGGAACATCGCAACAAGTTCGGCCGGATCTCCATCGTCGATTCGACCGGGAGCGAATGGAGCTACGGGCACGTCATGCTCGTGCAGCCGACCCGTGCCGGCGGTGGAAACTACGTGCCGGTGACGAAGATCCACACGGACGGCATGGTCTGGTACGGAAACAGACTGTTCGTGGCCAATGGTGGAGAGCTGCAGGTTTACGACTTCCGGCACCTGTGGAAGATGGGCAACGCTGCAAGCGACCACGTCGGCATCGTGAACGGCGTTTCCTCCGCCCGCCACCACCAATGGGCCCTTCCCATGGTGGGCCGCTACATCATCCCGCCCGTCGGGAAGAGCCTGTGGAGTTGTCCCGGTGAGCGGGCATGCCTCAGTTCCCTGAGCCTGGACCGGAGTGGCTCGACCGACCACCTGGTATCGGGTGAATACCTTGCCGGACCGAGCAGAGTCGATCCGAACGGGGGCAGTCCGTACACCACGAACGTGATCCGCTGGCCCCTCGACAGTTCCACCGAGTTGCTCCAGCCCGACAGCACCGGCACGGTCAAGGCATCGGCCGCGTACGCCGCACCGCGCACCATCACCTTCCTGCAGGGGGTTGCTACGGACGGCACGTACTACTACCTGTCCGCGGCGTGTCCACCCCACTACATGGGCGACGACGAATGGACCTCGGACAACGGCGATCACGCGTGTATCTACCGCGCGGAGCCCAACGGTGTTCCGGAGGTGATATCCCGCGCACCTTCGGTCACGCAGAACCTGAGCTACGCGCCGTCATCCGGCCGCTTGTGGGGTCTCAACGAGGCGGCCGGCGACCGGTCCGTGTTCTCGCTGGTCCCGAAGGCCGCCGATAAGAGCGTGTACCTGAGCAACGGCTACAGCGTCCTGTGTGCGGGAGTCGGGAACAAGCACGACAACGGCGACCCCGTCATCCAGTGGGGGTGTACCAACGCCCGCGACGAACGCTGGGTATTCGTGGACACGACCGATGCGAACGGGAAGGCTGCGTTCTTCCTGCAGAACGAACACTCGGGCAAGTGCATGGGGCCGGCATCCAAGCTGGACAACGGGGCCAAAATCGTCCAGTACACCTGCAACGGCGCTGTCGACGAGAAGTGGTGGTACGACGAGAACACCCACGTCCTACGGAACGTGTATTCCGGAAAGTGCCTTGGCCTGGGCTCCGCCGCCACGAAGGGCTCGCAACTGATCCAGTGGACCTGCAACGGTTCGAAGGACGAGACCTGGCCCAAAACGCCTCGTGGTGCCTGACGGTGGTGACGAACGCGGTGGTCTGCTGGCACACCGAGTACATGGGCCTGGCCGTCGGCGAACTGCGCGGGGCCGGCCGCGAGGTGGACGCCGAGATCCTGGCGCACATCTCGCCGGCCCGCAGCTCGGTGGTGAACTACTACGGCTCGATCACCGTCGACTACGAGCACGAACTGGCCCAGCTCGACGAGCGGGGACACCGGCCGCTGCGGGCCGTGGCCATGGACGATCCCGGAGCCGGGCTGTAGTAGCCGTAGTCCTCGGCGCCGCCTCCATGCGGGCGGCGCCGAGCCCGATCGGCGGTGAATCGCCCCGCTGTGACTGCAGCAGCGCAGGGCAGCGGGGCGGGTCAGGAGGGGTGGGAGCGGACGGTCGCCCAGACCGCCGCCGGGTATGTCGTGTCTTCGCTACGGGCAGCTGGTGACGGTGTCGCCGGGGCCGGGGCCGGGGGCGCAGATGTCGCTTCCGGGACCGCCGTTGAGGGCGTCGGCGCCGTTGCCGCCACTGAGGATGTCGTTGCCGGGACCGCCGTTGAGGGTGTCGGCGCCGTTGCCGCCACTGAGGTTGTCGTTGCCGGGACCGCCGTTGAGGGTGTCGGCGCCGTCGCCACCGCTGACCGAGTCGTTGCCGGAACCGCTGAAGACGGTGTCGTTGCCGTTGCCCGCGCTGATGTTGTCGTTGCCGCCGAAGGAGCAGATCACGTCGTTGCCGGATGTGCCAGCTAGGTTGTTGGCGGTGCTGGTGCCGAGGATCGTGCAGCCGTGGGCGTTGTTCACGGTGGTGTTCGCGGTGTCGGTGTTGTTGGTCGGCACGGGGTCGGATTCCGTGGCGCTGACCGTGGCGGTGTCGGAGATGGAGCCGGTGGCCGTGGGTTCGACGACGACGGTCACCGTGGCGCTGGCGCCGGGGGCGAGGGTGCCCAGGATGCAGTTGGCACTGGTGGACGTGGTGGTGCAGGTGCCCTGGCTGGGCGTGGCCGACACCAGGGTCGCGCCGGCTCCGCTGACGGTGTCGGCCAGCGTGACGCCGGTGGCCGACAGGGTGGTGCTGGTGTTGGTCACCGTCACGGTGTAGGAGGCTTGATCACCCAGGCTGACGGTCGCCGGCCCGGTCTTGGTGACGGCCACGTCCACGCCGACAGGGGCAGCGCCAACGCCCTCGTACCGGGCCAGCCCGAAGTCAGTGCCCGCCTGGCCGGCGGCGACGATCTTGCCGTCTGCCTGCAGCGCCACCCCCCGAGCATTGTCGAATGTGCCGAAGTTGGTGGTCACCGTGCCGCCGGTGCCGAAGGAGGTGTCCAGGCTGCCGTTGGTGTTGTAGCGGGCGAGCGCGAAGTCGCCCGGCCCGCCGGCGGCGACGATCTTGCCGTCGGCCTGCAGCGCCACCCCGTTGGCCTGACCGGCGAAGGCGGTGGTGACCTTGCCGTCGGTGTCGAAGGAGGTGTCCAGGCTGCCGTTGGTGTTGTAGCGGGCCAGCGAGAAGGCGGTCGACCCCCCGGCGGCGACGATCTTGCCGTCTGCCTGCAGCGCCACCCCGAAAGCCCTCTCGGTGCCGCCGAAGTCGGTGGTGACCTTGCCGTCGGTGTCGAAGGTGGTGTCCAGGCTGCCGTTGGTGTTGTAGCGGGCGAGCGCGAAGTCGACGTTGCCGGCCGACTCTCCCTCCCCGGCGGCGACGATCTTGCCGTCGGCCTGCACCTTCACCCCGTGAGCCTGGTCGAAGCCGAGGGCGAAGTCGGTGGTCACCTTGCCGTCGGTGTCGAAGGTGGTGTCCAGGCTGCCGTCGGTGTTGTAGCGGGCCAGCGCGAAGTCGGTGTTGGTGCTGCTGCCCGTGTCCGTTCCGCCGGCGGCGACGATCTTGCCGTCGGCCTGCAGCGCCACCCCGAAAGCCTCGTCGCCGGCGAAGAAGCCGGTGATCACCTTGCCGCCGGTGCCGAAGGTGGTGTCCAGGCTGCCGTCGGTGTTGTAGCGGGCCAGCCCGAAGTCGAAGCCCGCCCCGCCAGCGGCGACGATCTTGCCATCGGCCTGCACCACCACCCCGTTAGCCCGGTCGTTGCCGCCGGCGAAGTCGGTGGTCACCTTGCCGTCGGTGTCGAAGGTGGTGTCCAGGCTGCCGTCGGTGTTGTAGCGGGCCAGCGTAAAGTCGCCCGCCCCGCCGGCGCCGGCGGCGACGATCTTGCCGTCGGCCTGCACCGCCACACCCCGGGCAACATCGTTGCCGCCTTCGAAGTCGGTGGTCACCGTGCCGCCGGTGCCGAAGGTGGGATCCAGGTCGCCCGGCGCCGCCAGCGCGACCCCGGGACAGAACAATACGAGCGCCGCGCCCATGGCCGCTGCCGCCCCAACCCGGCTGTTCCTCGACCACTGCCCGCCTGTGGCACGTCTAGTACGTCGTCTGAACGCGAAGAGCAGATCAGGAAAGAACATGGACATGGCCATTCAAGTCGCCTTTCGTCTTCGTGCCGCCACTCGCGCCACCGCATCCAGCGGTCATCGCAGCGACGCCACTTCTCGCGGGTACCTCGTGCACTCGCTCGGGGGCAGATCCCAGTGGGACGGCACACCGACCCGGGACGCTCACAACCACAGCTATTCCTCGCCACCCTGATGACGCTTCATGGGTTCGGCCAAGCGATGTCCAGCAGCGCCTGATCAGCCCAGTCATCACCTATTGCCCGACGGGCCGCGTCGGCCGCGGCATCGAACTGGCGACGCTGGCCGAAGAGCTGAAGGCCAGTGACGTCGGCCTTCAGTTCCTCACCGGTGAGCTCCAGGGCTCACACGACCCCTCCGGTGTCGTGTTCACGGTCCTGGCGGCTCTCTCCGGCATGGAACGCGATTACATCCGCGGCCGCACCTTGGAAGGCCACGAGTCCGCCCGCAAGCGCGGCAAGACCATCGGCGGCGCGGGCGTCACCGACGACCACATGCTCTCCATGGCCCTCCACCTGCGGGAGCAGGAGATGAGCCTGCGCGACATCGCCGCCCGGCTCGTCATCACCACAGGCAAGAAGAAGGGCCAGCACCCCTCGCCTGCGACCGTCATGCGGATGCTGCGCGAGCACGACGAGCGGATGCCTACGGTGGAACCGCGCACTGACCTGCGGATCATTCCCTAGCGTTGGTTTTTCGGCGAGAACTACCGGGGCCCCTTCATGCGAGCCGGTCGATGAGGATCATCGCCACGTCGTCCGTCAAGCGGCCCTCGGTGTGGCGGATCAACGCCGTGTGCAGTTCGTCCAGGAACTCCTGTGGGGAGGTGCCGGCGGGTATCTGCTCCATGGTCTCCGGCAGAGGGAGGAAGTCGTTGTCACGGTTGCGGGCTTCGATCACGCCGTCGGTGTAGAGCAGCAGCCGGTCACCGGGGAGGAACGGGTAACTCTCGGGCTTGGCGGGAGGGCCGTCGACGAGGTCTTCGAGACCGAGCGGCGGCAGTGGCGAGGCGGGCATCAGGGCCTGAGCCTTGCCCTGGTGCAGCACCAGCGGAGGCGGATGGCCGCGGTTGACCAGGTGCACCACCTGTTCGTCCGGCACCTCGGCGATGAGCGCGGTGGTGAATCCCTCCATGAGGACTTCGGGAAGTTCCGCCTGAGAGTACGTACCCGGTACGGCGGCCTCTCGCCGCAGCGCGGCCGCGCAATGGTTCATGACCTCCTGCACTTCGTCCTCGTAGTGAACGGCCTCCCGGAACGCGCCCAATGCCACCGCGACCGCGCGTATGGCGGACAGCCCCTTCCCCCGGACGTCCCCCACGATCAGGCGGACGCCGTAGCGCGTCTGCACGGCCTCGTACAGATCGCCGCCTATCTGTGCCCCTGTCCCGGCCGCGAGGCACAGGCTGGCCGCCCGTACCGGGCCCAGGAGCTCGGGGACAGGCCGCAGGACGACCTCCTGAGCCGCCACCGCGATCCGCCGGACCTGGTCGAGCTCGCTCTGCCTGCGCGTGCGCACCGCGTTACTCAGGATGACACTGGCCACGGACACCACGATCAGCCCCAGGAAGTTGCCGATGATCAGCTGGGCCTGGGTTCCCCACGACTGGTTGTAGGTCGCGGTGGTCACGTTCACACCCACGGCGAGGGCTGCCGCGGACAGCGTGCCCACCGGGCCCATAGTCAGCGCGGCCAGCGCCGGCGTCGTGGTGAGGACGGGACCGGTGACCAGATCGTGTGCGGGCGAGAGCTCGATGCCCAGCACGCCCAGCGCGATCACGAAGGGCGCACACCGCGCCAGCGTGAACAGGACCTCGCCGTGATCGCCCACTCCTGGTCGCGAGGACGCTCCCGGGCGCCCCGGCCGAACAAGTGAGCGAGGAAATGGCCTCATGGGATCAGCCTGCCTCGCGGAAGCTGTTACGGCCTCCCGGAAACCCGTGACCAGCGGCGCTCCCGCGCTCCCACGCCTGCGGGATCGTGCACACCGGTCCCGGCTGCCAGTGGGCCTGAGCTGGGCGTTAGCCTCGGCGGATGATTCCTGCACGGCCTCCGAAGGTCATCACGCGCCATCGCGACGGCTGGATCCATGCCTACGTGATGGACTCCGGCGCTTTCGGGACGCTGGAGCCGGCCGCGGTGTTCCAGCCGCGGTCCGGCGACGAGGTCGTGGCGTCGGCGGTCCGGCCCGATCTGGAGCGAGTCGTGTACACGACGCTGAACGGGGTCGTCTGCCTCACGCGCGCCGGTGGCCTGGTGTGGGCGTCGGCCTTCGAGCCGCACTCCGACGTGCGCCATGGCCACCGGCCTGGCTGTGCGCTGTCCCTGGACGGCCGGACTGTGTGGGTCTACCGGCCGGACGCGATGGCGGGACGCGGGGGCGGAGACCAGTGGGTCGTGTACGACGCCGACAGCGGGGTGGTCCTCGTCCGCCGGGAGCTGGAGACGGTCGGGCACGGCGCCGGCCACCACGTGCACCCCGTGGACGGCAGCATCTACCTCGACATCGGTGAGGGCCAGGACGGCTCCGTCATTCTCCGGGGTATGCCCGGGGCCGACGGCGAGCCGGAGTTCGTGACGTACCCGTGGTGGGACCGCTGCCTGATCGACCTGGCGCCGTGCGGGCAGCAGTTCATGACCGTCGACCACGGGCAGGCGGACGTCGCCTTCCACCATCACCCCAGCGGGGACGTGCTGTTCACTCTCCCCGTCGAAGCCTTCGGGTACGACCCGGAGGAGACCTTCGTGGAATGGAGCGGCGGCTACCTGACCCCGGACACGGCCGTCGTCACCCTGGGCGGTGAGAGCCAGGACGAGGAGGAGTGGTTCCGCTACCACCTGGTCGACGTGCGCACGGGTACGGTCAGCGGCGAGCTCGCCGTCGAGGTGACCAGCCCGTACGAACTGGAGCCCCTGGGCGACGGCTCCTGGCTCACCGACGACCCCGACGGCCCCGACGGCAATCCCGTCCGCTGGTCCCGCGCTCCGCTGCCGTCCGCACCGCCGCACCCGGCAGGTTGACGGGCGGTCACCGGCCTGGGTCCCATTGGTACGACTGCGACCGACCCGGCCGACCCCGCCCCGCCCACGGGCACCGGCCCGGGCTCCCAGTAGCGTCCGTTCCATGATCGCCCTCGATGCCCTCGATGCCCTCGTCCGCCTCTGCCCGCCGCCCGCCGATCCGTCGCCCGCGGTGGACTGGGCGCAGGCCGAGCGCGCCCTCGGTGCGGCTCTGCCCGCCGACTACAAGCAGCTCGTCGAGACGTACGGCGACGGCATCTTCGACGAGACGATCTGGCTGCTCGTCCCCGATTCCGCCTACGACGACTGCGACCTGCACGCGCAGACGACGGAACGGGACGAGATCCTGGCCGACCTGTGGGGGGTGGGCGAGGAGAAGCCGGCCGGCCTGCTGGAGGCGGGGGCGAGGGTCGTGCCGTGGGCATTCGAGGAGGGCACGGGAGCGTTCCTGTACTGGCTGGCGCGGCCCGGTCAGCACCCCGACGAGTGGACCGTGCTCTACAACGAGGGGCGCGGCCCGCTGTGGGAGCACCACCCCATGGGGTGCCTCGCCTTCCTTCTGGCGGTGCTCACAGGAACGGCGGAAACGGAGTACTTCGGCTACCTCTACGACGTGCTGAAGCCGACGGAGCACCGCTTCGCGACGGCCGACCAGACCCTCGGAACGTCCCGGCGGTGACGCCGTCGGCCGCCCTCGACGACCAACGGAGGGGCCGGAGGTGGCGTGGGTCTTCGTGAACGACGAGGTGGAATGTGATCGGCGACTAGGTGTGGTGGGTGTCGTCCGGGTGGAGGGCGGTGCGGACGCCGGTGATGACCACGGCGATCAGGCAGAGGGCGATGATGGTCTCGGCCCACAGGAAGGCGAACCAGTCGATCACGCAGCCGATCGGGGGTGTGCCGGGGGCGGTGTTGCGGAACGCCGAGAGGGCGAACAGGGTGGCGGCCATCCAGGCGAGAGCGGGCCAGACCAGGCCCTTGCTGCGGGTCGTCAGGTACCAGGTACCGATGAGCACGGACGCCGCCAGCGCCCACATCACGACCATCATGAAGACCGCGAAGACGAGCAGGCTGCCTGATCGGGACAGCCCCAGCCCCACGCCGGCTTCTTGCCGGGAGGGCGTGGGTGTCGCGGAGATCGAGAAGAGCGTGTCGTTGTTGGAGAACAGCATCCGCACCGGCACCTGCTTGCCACCCAGCAGTGCCCAGAACTCGATGTCGGTCTCGTAGGTGTCGAACGGGTAGTCGCTGATCGATCCACCCGTGATCGCGACCTGCACGTCCCTGGTCGCGAGCCGCTCGTGCGCCTTGAACGCCAGGTCGCCGAGGGTCGCCGCGGAGGTCTGGAGGCGGAGATCGGCCACCGGGGCGGTCCCCTCCTCCTCGCCGAGGGTCCCGCGCGGGGTGACCCGGACCCGCAGTACCAGCTCTCTGGCCGCGGCGTCGACGTGTTGGACGGTGGCCTCCACGTCCACCCGGTCGGCGGCTCCGGATCCGACCGTGTGGACCGTGTCGAGCGCCTGTCGCTCGGTGAACTGCAGCCACGACCCCACGGCCACCGCCACCACGATCAGGACCGCGATGGGAAGCAGGACCGGCAGGAGCGAGGCCCCGGAGCGGCGTGGGCGGCGTTCGTCCCAGGTTGGGGCCATGGTGACTCCGACTACGAGGTGGGAGGGGAACGGACTCGTCCGGCCCGAGGCAGGGAGCGGACCTCGCGCTCACGCGGCGCGGTCTGCCGAAGCCGGGGCACGATCGTCGCGGGCGGCCGTCTTCTCCGAGACGCGGGGCGGTGGCCGCAGTGCGATCCTCGTCGACCGGGCCGACGATCCACCGCAGCCGGGCGGGCGTGTCGGCGCCGACCGGACAGCCCGATTCGTCGCCCCTCCCCCATCCGCCTCGAAGGCACCTGCCGCACGGCCCGGCCCGGCCCGGCCCGGCCGGGGCGGTGCGTGCGGTGCGGTGCGTGCGGTGCGGTGTGGTGCGTGCGGTGCGCACATCATCCGCATGTCGCCTTCCACTGCGCGGGCTCGATCTCAGTAGCCGGTGGCGCCGATCCGCGGATGTCCCATACGGTCGGCCCGTGATGATCGAATTGGGCGAGCCTCGCAGGCTAGGCGTCCCGGCCCCCGAGGCGCGGTTGCGCTTCGAGGCGGAGCAGCGGGAGACCGGGGGCGGGCCGGGGCGCAGGTTGCTCGTGGTCGACGGGGAACCCGCCTTCGAACTCAGCTCCTGGTGCGGAACATGCCCGTTCCTGTTCCGCCGGTTGGAGACCGCCCGGCAGACGTTGTCGCTGGAGGGCGTGCAGGAGCGGCTCACCGCCGCGCTGGCCGATCCTGACGACGGCGGCGTGATCGATGCGTTCGGTGCGTTGCTGCCGGAGGGCGAGTACCTTCCGCTGCTGCTCCGCGTCGAGCCCCGTCTGATCATCCCCGGCCAGGAAGGCGACTACTTCAGCGGCGAGCAGGTAGCCACGTGGGGGCTCGACCAGTTCTGGGGCCTCCCGGAATACCCGCACACCCCGTACTACCGGACCTTCGAGACCGCAGTCGACGCGTCCGCTCACCTCTATGAGTTCATCGTGCCCATGGTTCCCCCGACGTGGAACGCGAGGGAGCGCGTCGAGGAGTACGTCGAACTCATGGGCCGGGGAACGGTCCCGACGGCTGTGGCGGTCTCGACGCTGGACGTGTGCGAACCCGCCTCCGGCCTGCCGACCGACCACTACCGGCACTGGGGCCTGACGCACTTCCTCCTCGACGGCCACCACAAACTGGAGGCCGCGGCCGCAGCCGGCCGCCCGGTGCAGCTCCTTTCGCTCCTGGCCCTGGGCGAGGGCCTGGCCGAGTCTGAAGACCGTGCCCGCCTGCCTGCCCTGCGCACTCAACTCCGCTCAGCCCGAGCGACCGGTACCTGAACCCAGCGCCGAATCACGCCTGCGGGCCCCCGCCGGCCACAGAAGGGCCCGGGCTCCCTCTTTGCGTGCGCTGCAGTCTTCGCTAAGCTCAGCTCGTAAGTAAGTGCTTACTTGCAGGAGGGTGAGGCGTGGACAGTCGTACGCGTGTAGTGGCGGAGGCCATGCGGCTCTTCGGCGAGCAGGGCTACGCCAAGACGACGATCGCCGAGATCGAACGGGCCGCTGGGCTCTCGCCGGGGTCCGGAGCCCTCTACCGGCACTTCCGCTCGAAGGAGGAGCTGCTGGCCGAGGGTGTGCGCTCGAAGGTCGCCGAGAACGCCGGGCTGCTCGCACTCCTCGGTGACATGCAGGCCGTAGCCGCGCTGCCGTTGCGCGAGCGTCTGGCGACACTGGCTCGTGCCGGCCTGCGGCGTCTGGACGAGGAGCGCGACCTCAACCGGATCGTGGTGCGCGACCTGGCAGCGTTTCCGGCGCTGCTGGAAGAGGTCCGCGAGGGCGAGATGCGCCGTATTCACGCCGCGGTGGCGCAGTGGCTGCGGATGCAGGCCGGCGCAGGGGAACGCGACTGGGACGCCCTTGCCGTGGTGCTCGTGGGGGCGGTCTCGCACTTCTGGCTGCTGCGGGACGTGTTCGACAGTCATCCCAGCGGCCTCGATGAGGACCGTTTGGTGGCTGCCTTCGTGGACCTCGCCGAAGGATTCCTCCAGCAGCCCGCCTCCTGAGCGGCGCGAGCACGACTGACCAACCAGCACAGACCATGGGAGTGGCTCGATGAACATCGCATTGTGGATCGCGCAGGGCCTGCTGGCCGCCGTATTCCTGGGCTCGGGATTCCTGAAGTCGACGCAGACGAAGGAGAAGATGATTGCCACGGGCCAGACCGGCGTCGCGCCCTTCCCCCTGCCGGTGATCCGTGTGGTCGCGGCACTGGAGATGGTGGCGGCACTCGGGCTCATCGCTCCCCAACTGACCGGCATAGCCCCGGTCCTCACCCCGTTGGCTGCCGTCGGCCTCGTCGCGGTCATGATCGGTGCGGCCGTCGCGCACTGGAGCCTTCGGGAGTACAAGCAGGTCTTCGGCGCCAACATGGTCCTGCTGCTCGTCTGCCTCTTCGTCGCCCTCGGCAGGTTCTGAGCACCAGGGCTCCCCCGGACGCTCTGGGCCAGCAGGAACCTGAGCCAGGACTTCCAGGCGTCCGCGACGGCCGCGCGGCCGTAGAGCTCAGGGCGTGGCACAGCCGCGGCTCGGGCCACGCCTTCACCTTCTACACCAAGGTCCCCCAAGCGTGACGACCCGGACGATCGTCACCGCGGCCACCTCGCCGGCCCCGGCCCCGGCCCCGGCCCCGGACGGAACTACGGACGGGACTCCGGACGCACCGCGGCCCGGGCGGCGCAGGCGCCTCGCAGTCGTCGGCGCTGGGACGCCTGGGCGTGGTGCTGGCCGCGTCCCTCGGCGCCGGTTGTGTACTGGCCCTCGTACTGCTGCTCTCACGGTGGGTGCGGTCGGCCGTCACCCTGCTCGTCATCGGCGTCATGATCGGCTCGGCAGCCACGGCGGCGGTCAGCGTGATGCTGGTGTACGCCCAGCCCGAACGCGCCCAGCAGTTCGTCATGTGGGGGCTGGGCAGTTTCAGCGCCACGACCTGGCCCGACCTCAAGGTGATGCTGCCCGTGATCGGCGCGGGTCTGCTGGCTGCCCTGCTGACCGCCAAGCGCTTGAACGCGCTGCTGCTCGGCGAGGACTACGCCCGCACCATGGGGCTGAACGTTCGGCGCAGCCGCGATCTGGCGCTGCTCGGTACCTCGCTGCTGGCGGGCGCGGCGACCGCGTTCTGCGGCCCGGTCGCCTTCCTGGGGCTCGCCGTTCCGCATCTGACGCGGGTGGCCCTCGGGACATCCGACCACCGCGCGCTGATTCCGGCGTCGATGCTCGCGGGCGCGTTCCTCGCCCTGGCGTGCGCGCTGCTGAGCCAGCCGCCCGGGATGGACTCCGTGCTGCCGCTGAACGCGATCACCTCGCTGTTCGGCGCCCCGGTGGTCATCGCGTTTCTGATCCGCAGCCGCCGCGGCATACACCCGCGATCAGCAGGCCGCCCCCGATGAGGGGCGAGGAGTTCCTCGGGCTCACAGTTTCGGGCCGTGGCCCGGGACTGGGGTCGGGAATCGGGGTGTCCACCACTCCGTGACACCCCACAGGCCGAGCGTGAGCACGGCAAGGGCCGCGAGCACGGCGATCCATGGGCGTGACCACCGCACGGCCAGGGCCCACACGGCGAGCGGGACCAGGGCGCCGCCGATGACGATGAACGCCAGGGTGACCAGGACGCCCGGGTTGATGTCCTCGCCCTCGAACCCCCCACTGAACGCCACCGCGGCCCGGGGCGCGCAAACGAGCCCGGTCACGATGGCTCCGAGTCCGGCGATGACGCACGCGGCGGTGCGCCTGGTCGTCGTGGCAGTGCCGGTGGCGCCCGTGGGTTTCCCGCTCATGCCCGGGAGGGACGCTGCGGCTCGGTGCGCGGTTCCAGCAACACCGGCGCGCTTCCGGAACCCGGCAACACGCTTCCTCCCGCGAACGTCGAAACCGGGTGCGGGCACACCTGCTGGAACTGGCTGTCAGGGGCCGACCTGACGGCCAGTCGGAGGGAGGCCGCGCACGAGGTCCACAGTGGGCGGGATCCGCCGGCCCATTCGCGAGGGTGCCCGTCTGGATGCCGAGGATGACGCCCCAGGCGCAACTGCGGTGACCCAGTGCAGCGGTGCGCAGGATGAGGGCGGCGTAACGCCAGAGTGGTCAACTGCCTGCTTCCTGCCCGAAATCGGGCAGAAAAGCTCTTGTAGCCTCTACAGAATGGCGTACACCATAGGAACGGTCGAGCGCATATGGCGGTATCCGATCAAGTCGACGGGAGGCGAACAACTGGAGCAAGCGGACGTTGACCCCCGCGGTCTCGTCGGCGACCGCCTGTTCGCGGTGCGCGACAGCGAGGGCAAGTTCGGCTCGGGGAAGAACACCCGGAGATTCCGCCGGATGCCCGGTCTGCTGCAGTTGCGCTCCCGCTACCCGGACGGGACGGAGCAGCCCGAACTGCTGGATCCGCACGGCGCGACCGTTGCGGATCCGACTACCTACCTTCGCCGATACCTTGGCCGACACGACGTCGAACTGGCCCGCGATCGATCGATCTCCCACTTCGACCAGCTCCCTCTCAGCATCCTGACCACAGCCACCCTCGACTGGGTGCGCTCAGCCGTTCCCGGCGTTCCGGTCGACGAGCGGCGCTTCCGGCCGAACCTCCTGGTACGGACCCCACCGGGTACCCGTCCATTCGTCGAAGACGAGTGGTTCGGATGCAAGGCACGGATCGGGGCTGCCCTGTGCGTGGAGTTCGTGCGCTCCAGCGAGCGGTGTGTCATGACCAACGAGGCCCAGCAGGATCTGCCTCATTCCCCGCTGGTACTGCGAGTCATCGCGAAGGCTCATGACGCCCGGCTGGACGCCCTGGCCACAGTGGTGGCGCCCGGCCCGGTGAGTTCCGGGGACGCTGTCGCCCTCATATGACGAGGGTCAGGAACGGGCTCAAGAAGGTGCGGTCAACAGGGGATGCCGGCGTGCGTGGCGGAGCACGTCTCAAGACCGGTCAGGAATCGAGAAGCCCCGGCCGCCGCGCAGCCCCTAGCGTGATGGTCATGGCAAACACCGCTTCCACCGCAGCCAACACGTCCCTCGCGTCCGTCACCCTTGAGGTGGCCGACCCCGGGGCCGCCCGCCGCTTCTACAGCGCCTTCGGCGTGGAAACGTACGTACGCCTGCGGGCGTCCGAGGGGCACTCGACCGGATTCCGCGGCTTCACCCTGGCGCTCACGGTGTCCGGGCCGGCCACCGTCGACAGCTTCGTCGGCGCCGCCGTGGACGCAGGCGCCACGGTGCTGAAGCCCGCCGCGAAGTCACTGTGGGGCTACGGCGGCGTCGTCCAGGCCCCGGACGGGACGATCTGGAAGATCGCGACCTCGGCGAAGAAGGACACCGGCCCCGCCACCCGCGAGATCGACGAGGTCGTCCTGCTGCTCGGCGTCGAGGACGTGAAGGCCACCAAGCAGTTCTACGTCGGCCGGGGCCTGACCGTGGGCAAGAGCTTCGGCGGCAAGTACGCCGAGTTCACCACCGGTCAGTCCAGCCCCGTCAAGCTGGCGCTGTACAAGCGCCGCGCTCTGGCCAAGGACCTCGGCGTCCCCGCCGACGGCACCGGCTCGCACCGCATCGTCCTCGGCAGCACCGCCGACACCTTCACCGACCCGGACGGGTTCGCCTGGGAGGCCGCTGCGTCGCTCGCCCCCACGCCGTCCTGACTCCGGTCCCCCACACGCGGCGCTGCCCCAACGGGGACAGCGCCGCCTCGTCACCTACGGGGCCGGCCGAAGCACGTCACGTCGCACCTGCCGATGCCGCCGGTGGACCCGACCCGCGTACCGACCCGCGTACCGACTCGCGTACCGACTCGCGTACCGACTCGCGTCACGTCCGCCGCGGCGCGTCGGTCAGCTGGAACCGTTGCTCCTGCCCGGGAGCCCTGCGCGACGCAGGAGTCTGCCACCCTCGTCCATCAACTGCACGCGCGTCCGCCCCCGCCCGGGGAGGGGCGGGGGCGGACGCGCAGGGCGGACGACCCAGGCGGAGCGGTCAGAACGCGAAGACGGCGTTTCCGTTGAAGGTCGCGGACATGGCGCACGCGTTGGAGAAGGTGTGCTTCCAGGAGATGCGGCTGCCCTGCCAGACGCCGTCTGCGGTGACGGTGACGGGGGCGTAGTGCATCGGGCAGGCGCGGTTCGAGTCCGGGGCGGCCAGAAGCGCGTCGAGGGTGCCGGCGGTGGCGGCGAGGGCCGCACAAGCGGCCTTGGGGTCGGGGTGCGTTCCCTGGGCGGTCGGCGCGCAGCTGAGGGTCGATGCCCGCATGACGGTGTCCGCGTCCTCGCCCTGGGCAACGGTCAGGACCACGGCGGAGGGGGCATACAGGCTGGCGGGCTGTGCCTCCGCGATGCCGGTGGCGCCGACCAGGGTCAGGAGGGCAGCAGTGGAGACAGCAGCGATGCGGTGACGCACGACGGAACTCTCTTTCAATTCGAAGGGGAGACGCAGCAGTTGGCTGCGATATATCGACTGGACACCGCCGAGTCTGTCGGGTGCGAAGGGTGCATGCACATCGAACGCCGATTTACAGACATCTCGTTCGATTATCGGCGACCGAATGGTCGTTCGGGCAGCTCGGGCCGGGGGTGTGCCCTTCGCGATCACGCCCAAACGGACGGTGGCAGCCTGCGGGACAGCCGTACGCGGGGCGTTGACCTGCTGTCGGCTGCGTGCGCTTCATCGAACGTCCATCCAGGCTGACCGAATAGTGCCTGTGCCACCAGCTGTCAGGATCGTCATCGCACGGTTCAAGGTCCCACTCATCGCCAAGAGTCGGCCGCGTGCGCCCCAATCCAGCTAGGGCGGGCCCGTGGAGACGACGAAGACCCGCCTCTACGATGGACCGATGACGTCGATCAAGAAGATCCAAATCACCTTCGACTGCGCAGAACCTGAGCGCGTCGCCCGTTTCTGGTGCGAGGTGTTGGGCTACGTCGTACCGCCGCCACCGGAGGGGTTTGCCACTTGGGACGATTTCGATCGCTCTCTGCCGGCCGAGCGTCAGGGTTCGGCGTTCGCCTGCATCGATCCCTCAGGTGTGGGCCCGCGAATGTTCTTCCAGCGCGTTCCCGAAGGCAAGGCCGTCAAGAATCGGCTGCATCTTGACGTGCGGGTCGGCACCGGGCTCGTGGGCGAAGAGCGCCTGGCCGCACTTGAGGCCGAGTGCGCACGACTGGTCCCGCTCGGCGCGGTACGCGGGCAACTACTGCTTGCCGATGGAGTCAACGAGTCGTGCCTCCTGATGCAGGACATCGAGGGCAACGAGTTCTGTCTCGACTGAGTGGCCGCGAACGGGAACTGCCATACGACGTCGTCTGCGACGGCCATGCAGGTCAATGGCTGTACGCGCGGCCCGTCCGCCCCGCCGAGCCGGGCAGATTCCGGTCCGGACGCGGCGGGATGAGGCGGGCGTCCCCGCCGCAGCACCGGGTCTGCTGGGCGGCCGTCACTGATGCGGGACGTCGATGCCGGCCGCGCGCAGCTTCGCCTCGACCAGCGCGTTCAACCGGCCGATGGACGGTGCCCGGTCTTCCCGGTGGTGGTTGACCAGTCCGTACCGGGAGGCGGCGTCGGACCGGTTCTGAAACCCGGTCGGCATCGTCAGCAGCGCGCGGTTGGCCAGCAGTTTGTCGGCCAGCGCGGACGCCAGCTCCTCGATCCGCGGGTCGTCCGGATCCCAGGACATCGCATCGCAACCGCGCTTGGTCAGCTCGACGAACTCGGGGTCGTCGAGCGAGTGTTCGAGCTGGGTCAGGAAGCTGTCGAAGATCTCCGGAACCAGCGCCCGGGCCAGCACCAGACCCTCCCGTTGACCGGCCACGTAGTCGGGACCGAAGCCGAGATCGGCGAGTCGGTCCAAGACCGCGCAGGCCCGGTCGGGCAGCAGGGCCCGGTCGCCATGGGCGAGCCGGTGCAGCGTGTCGCGGCGCGCGATCAGGTCCTCGATCTGTTCGGTGAGCCGATGATGGACGTCGTCCAGGGCGCCGGCGAACCGCTCGGGGTCGGCGTCGAGCAGGTCACCGATCTCGGCCAGCGGCACGCCGGCCCCGGCCAGGGTCCGGACCTGGACCAGCCGGAGCAGGTCGGCCGACCCGTAACGCCGGTAACCGGAACCGTCACGTTCCGGCTCGGCGACCAGGCCGAGCCGGTGATAGTGCCGCACGGTCTTGATCGTGACGCGGACGAACGCCGCCGCCTGACCGATCGTGAGCCCGTCTGCCATCGGCTCAGCACACCTCCGGATCGTGGGCGGCTGCGGTGTACGGGTTGCGGGCGATCACAGGGGCGAGGGTAGCGCGCATCCGTTCCAGCGCATCACCGTCGGCGCCGAAGCCGGCAGCCCATGGTCGCGATGGAGGTTGACCTTGACCTTGGGTCAGGGTGCACGCTCATCGCATGGCCGCCTCCAAAGGGCTGGTGGCCATCAGGGCCACGTTGCGCTTTCGAGCTGTGCCAACACCTGCCTATCGCGAGATTGAGGAATGACCATGAGCGAGTCCCTCCGCACCACGAAGAACTCCGCTGCCGTACCGGATCGCCCGGAGCTGCAGAAGGCCATCCAGGAGATCGTCGATTCCGGTCTCACCGGAGTGCAGCTGCGCGTGCACGATGAGCAGGGCGAGTGGGTCGGCAGCGCCGGGGTGGCCGAGCTGGGCGAGACCGCCGAGCCGCCGGTCGACGGGCACTTCCGGATCGGCAGCAACACCAAGACCTTCACCGCAACCCTGGTGCTGCAACTGGTGGCCGAAGGCAAGATCGGACTGGACACCCCGGCGGCCGACTACCTGCCCGCGTTCGGGCTGGACCGGCGGATCACGGTGCGGATGCTGCTGCAGCACACCAGCGGGGTGTTCAACCACACCGGCGAGCTCTTGGAGGACGGGACGGTCGCGCACGGGATCCCCTCCACGATCGCGGGCCGGGAGTGGGTGGACAACCGGTTCAAGACCTACCGGCCCGAGGAGCTGGTACGGCTGTCGTTGTCGAAGCCGGCGCGGTTTGAGCCGGGGACGGGCTGGAGCTACTCCAACACCAACTACGTGCTGGCCAGGCTGCTGATCGAGAAGGTCACCGGCCGCTCGTGCGCCGAGGAGACGCAGGAGCGGATCCTGGGGCCGCTCGGCCTGTCGGGCACCGTGGTGCCGGACACCTCGCCGGAGATCCCCGAGCCGTATGCCCACGCCTACTACCGGTACGAGGACGCCGGCCGGCAGAAGACGGTCGACGTCACCCGCCACAACCCCTCCTGGATCTCCGCCGGTGGTGACATGATCTCGACCACCCAGGACCTCCACACGTTCATCTCCGCGCTCGCGTCCGGCAAGCTCCTGCCGGCCCCGCTGCTGGCCGAGATGCGCACGCCGCATGCCAAGAGCGGCTTCGGCCTGGGGTTGCGCGTGCAGGACCTGGGCGAAAACGGCGGCACCATCCTCTTCCACAACGGCGGACACGGCGGCCACGCGGCGTTGATGTACAGCACGCCCGACGGCAGCAAGACCCTGACCGCCTCGCTGAACTATGTCGATGACGCCGCGATGTCCTTGGCCGCGGCGTTCCAGAAGGCGCAGGAGAGGCTCGTCGAGGCGGTGTTCGGCGGCGGGCAGGACGGATCGGCTGACGAGGCGGCGGAGCCGACTCAGCCGACGGGCTGAGCCCCTCGGACCCGTACGCCTTGCGCCGCGGCTTCTTCCGCGGCTCGGGCCACTTCCGTCCAGGGCCCGCCGCACCGTCCCGCCACGTCACGTCACGTCATGGACCCGCTGCAGCGACCTCAGAGACATCCCCGGCCGATGATCCCGGCGAATCGCGGCGTACAGCTCGGCCTTCGACTGCGAGTTACCCATGAGGCCCCCAGCCTAGAAACCAGGCGATGGCCTCAGTGGCGGTGGTCGAGCGCTAGGCGAGGACGTTGACGGCGCGGGCGATGACGAGGCCGAGGATGAGCAGCGAGACCAGGGCCTGGAGGCTCATGGCGATCTTGGCCCAGGGCGCCAGCGGCATGACGTCGGTGGGGCTGAAGGCGGTGGCGTTGGTGAGCGCGAGGTAGAGGTAGTCGATGTAGCGCGGCCGCCAGTACGGGGTGTCCAGCTCGGGGTTGAGATGCTGGGGGAAGGCGAGCTGGGGGGTGTGGGGCATGTGGTGGGCACGGGCGGCGGCTCCGCCGCTGTCGAGCTCGAAGTACAGCAGGGAGAACGCGAGAACGGTGCCGGCCCAGACCGTCCCGCCCGCCTGCAGCAGACTGGCGGCGGAACTGGTCTCCTTCCCGCCGTGGACGAGATCGTCGACCAGCCGGATCGTCGACCACACGGCACTGCACGCCAGAACACCGACCAGCGCGATCGAGGCGGCGCGCAGGACGGTCGAGCGGCGGTCGATCCGGCCGGGATCGCCCGCGATGAGCGCCAGAAGAAGCATCCCCTCGACGACAGGGAGCACCCAGCGCGGTGCCAGACGCAGGTCGTCGGGCAGCAGCAACGTCAGCACGATCGCGGCCACGACGGCAACGGCCATGGGCCAGCGGGCCTCACCGGCGACCACATGACCGTGCTGCGGCTCGAACGGGCGGGGAGTGTCCTGTCCACTCACCTGGGGCGGTCCTGACGGGCGGCACTGTGGTGCGGTGCACGCAGCGCAGCCGCGCACCGTGCTCGCGGCAGGGAGGGATGCCGGACGGGCGGGTGGCGGACGGGCGGGTGGCGGACCGGTGATGGACGAGATCGTCGGCGGTTTCGGGCAGCGAGCCTTGGCATGGGTAGATGTTCTCGTTGATCGCGCACCGGGTGGTGATGCCGCGCCCCACTGGGACCGGTGTTGCCTCAGGACCCGGTCCAGGCGCCGTGCGGGCGGTACGTGCCGTCGTTCTCGGCGTGTGGCACCGGCGCCGGCCCGGCTTCCTGGATCTCCCCGTCCTAGGAGATCCACTCCGCCTCGTCGGCCCGTCCGAGGTCGGGTACGGCCTCGTCCAGGAGGCCCGGTGCAAGCCCGATCCAGCCCGCCCCGGTCTTACGCACGCGGTCCAGCGCCCAGGAGAGCGGTGGATCGTACGCCTCGGGGTCGCGCCCCTGGTCCGGCCCGACACGTCGCATCAGGTCGATGAAGACGGCCTCGCCCTGGCTGTCGAACGTCGTGATGTCCGCGCAGTTCAGGATGAACATGGGCGCAAGCATCACCCGGCCGACGTCACCGGCCCCTGCGCCGGGTCGGCGTCCTGCAGGTCGGCCAGCAGGGCCTGGCCCTCGTTCGTCAGCAGCGCCCGGAACGTCTCAAGATCCACCCAGGCATTCAACCAGGACCTGCCCCTCCCCCATGAGCCCGACCTCCGCCGGAGCGTGGGCCGGTTCGCCCTGGCGGGACCTGCCCGCCGCAGGGGTTCCCAAGACAGCAAATTCCCAGCTCCGGCCCTGCCTGCGTCGTCCAGTACGTCGCCCTTGACGTAGCAGGTGATTGCCTTGGCCGGACCCTCTGTCCAACGAGGATCGGAAGCCTTGCCCTGGACCGGACAAGCCGCCAGGGTGGGTCGGGTCGAAGAAACACCACGTCAAACAGGGGGAGTTCACACTCATGCGTTTACGTTCGCTTCTCGGCACCGCCGCCACGGCGGTCCTGCTGGTCGCAGGCCTCACCACCACCGCCGGAGCCGCCCAGGCCCCGGCGGCTTCCGGCAGCGGTCGGACCATGAACATGCCCGCAGCCCCGGTCGACACGGGGCCGCGAGCCGTGGCGGCAGCCTCGCCGTCGGTGTCGCCGTACGCGCCGTCCAAGCACTATCCGGGAGGCACTACCGGTGTCCCCTGCCCGACGGGAAGCTTCTGCACCGCCGTGTGGGACTACTCCTCGGGCGACTGGGAGGTGTTCACCTTCGACCCGTGTGCCAGGTACTCGGTGTCGAACTGGGACGGCGTCGGGTACTACGCCAACAACCAAACCGGTGACCGTGCCACCGCGACGCTCTACGGCCAGGCCGGCAACAAGCTGAAGGATGTTCAGGTCGGCGTCGGCGGTAGCTACGACTGGTCGCCGGTCTGGTCGATCCGCAACTGCTACTGATCCCCTCTGGTGCCCGCCAGACCCATTCCCCGAGGACTCGGCGGGCATCAGCACCAGTGTGCTCCGCCTGCTGAACGGCGCGGAAGACCGAGCGGCGAAAGCCGCGACTTTTGACCGCGGTCAAAAGTCGCCGCTCCAGCAATCTGATACGTGGACTTGCCGGTGTCCATCGGTGAGACCGGTCAGGGTCTGATGAGACGGGACAAATGCCGTGTTACTGGCACGGTGCTCGCCTGAGAGCCAGCAACTTTTGACCGCGGTCAAAAGTTGCTGCCCCAGCAGACCGGACGCCACCGCGGGCTACCCCACCCGCTTCCGCAGCACGGCCACGTCCCCGGCATCCGGATCACCCCTGAGCACGAACAGCTCCGGCCGCTCGTCCGTCCCCGCCACCTCCCACCTCAGCTGCGCACCCTCGCAGTCGAGGATGGTCAGGGCCACCCCCGCTCGGCTGCCGTAGGTCTCCTCCTCCGGCTCCCACGTCCCGTGCCCCGAACAGCGGTCCACGACGTCGGACCGGTCGTGGACCGGCAGCTTCTCCGCCATTGCCTCGCCCTGCGCGCCGAGTTCCAGGCGGACCCCGTCGCCCGCCCACTCGCCGACGTAGTCGGCGCGCTCAAGGACCGGCGGCTGGTACATCGGCGAGGCGGCCCCGACGAAGAAAGTGGCGATCACCGCGACCACGATCGGCCCCAGCGCCCACCGCCGCACCTTGACCTTCGGCACCTCCCGCATCCGCGCGAACACCGCCACCCCCACGGGCAGCAACCCGGCGGCCGCGATCCAGCCGAACGTGGCGGCGTACGAGGTGCCGACAACGAGGGAAATCGGTACGGCGTATCCGGCCGCGAGCAGACCCACTGCCGGCAGGGCCCACCACGGCGCGGAAATCCGGGTGCGCACGCCCACAGCGTTCGAGGCCACCATGACCGGTCACGCACCTGGCTGCCACCGTCATCCGATACTCAGGTCAGTTGGCCGCAGGCACCTGCCGGCCTCCTCGTCGGCGGCGACCACCATCAGCGATCTGCCTGTCAGTGGCGATCGCCATCATGGAGCCATGGCCAACGCAAACCTGACCGCCGGCAGTATCTGGCGGCTCCACCACGGCGACCAGGAGATTGCCCGGCTCACCGTGACCGGCGCCGACATGCCGTGGACCCACGCCGAAGCCGAGACACTTCCTGGCTTCGAAGAGTTCCGCCCTGTCTTCACTGAGCAAGAGCGGGCTGTCGACGAGGAGGACTGGGAGCGGGCCGACGCCTGCTACACCCAGATCCGCAGTGCGCTCACCATGACGTTCCCCGACGGCAGCCCGGTCGCTGAGTTCATGCTGCACATCCACTACGACGGGACAGCCGGCTGGCGCTGGCATGACGAGCCCTTCGACGCGGTGAGCCAGTGACACGCTGAGTTCACTGCTTCTGGGACGAATCTGACGGCCATCGCGGAAGATTGCGCACCACACCTCCGCGCGCCGGCAACTGCCGTGATCGAGCAGGCCGCCCGAGAGTTCCCCGACTTCGACGACACCATCATGGAGCTCTGCCGCTGAAGCCGATCGCCCGAGGTCAAAGCGAATCGGACCAGATCGCCGAAGAGAGGCCCGGGCTACACGGTCGGGACCCGCACCTGACAGGAATATCGTGGGCGGCATGTCCGCCCCTGAGCTCATCCGTATCGTCTCCCGGAACTCCCCCATGGCCCTGGCCCAGGTGGAGCGCGTCCGTAGCGAACTGGCCGCGCTCCACCCTCACATCCGCACCGAAGTCGTCCCGGTCGTCACGACCGGCGACAAGTGGATGGGCGATCTCTCCCAGGTCGAAGGAAAGGGGGCGTTCACCAAAGAGGTCGACGCCGCGCTGCTGAACGATGACGCAGACCTGGCCGTCCACTGCCTCAAAGACATTCCGTGCGACCGGCCCCTGCCTGCCGGGACCATGTTCGCCGCGTTCCTCAAGCGCGACGACATCCGCGACGCGCTCATCCACCCGGGCGGTCTCCCCCTGGATCAGCTGCCGCCCGGGACCCGCATCGGCACCTCATCCGTCCGCCGTGTCGCACAGCTCGCGGCCGGCCATTCCCACCTGGAGTGCGTGCCGTTCCGCGGCAACGCCAACCGGCGCCTGGAGAAGCTCTACGCGGGCGAGGTCGACGCCGCCCTCCTCGCCGTCTCCGGCCTCGAGCGCATCGGCCGTACCGACGTGATCACCCAGGTGCTGTCCACGGAAACGATGATGCCGCCCATCGGCGCAGGCATTCTCGCCCTCCAGTGCCGCCAGGACGACGCCCACCTCATCGACCTCATCAGCGGCCTCGGCCACCCCGGCACCCACCGCGAGGCGACAGCCGAGCGGATGCTGCTCCACGTCCTGCAGGGTCACTGCAACAGTCCCATTGCCGGCTACGCCCGTGCCGAACGCGGGGGAGACCTGTCGCTGCGTGCCTGCGTCTTCACCCCGGACGGCAAGACCGTCCTGAACGCGCACGAGTGGGCTGGCCGGCTCGACCCCGCCACGCTCGGCACCTCTGTCGCGGTCGCGCTCCTGCGGCAGGGTGCCCGCGAACTCATCGACGGCATCCCGCACTGACCCACAGCCCCGGAGTCACACCCCTGCTCCGGAGGCAAGCCGAGCGTGGGGGCCAGACTTTTGACCGCGGTCAAAAGTCTGACCCCCACGAAGGCTCGGCCGGGCTGGTCGGTGCCCAGGGTCTGTGACGTGGCGGCCTGCCGGGGGACTGGATGCCTCGTCTGCCGCGGGGACAGGGCCTGCCTGGGGTGCGTCAGGAACTGGGCCCTGGAGGGCCAGACTTTTGACCGCGGTCAAAGGTTCGGCGATCTCCGGCGACGGCCGCATGGCGGGAGAGGGCGGAGAATCGACTGCCTGCGCCACAGGGGCTACCTGGGACGGACCGGTTCGCCGCACGCCGGATGGCCCGGTGCCCTGAGTACGCGTACTCATGCGTCCACGTGCCGGTGCCTCGAAAGTGGGGGGAGGAGCGAGTAGGTGGGGGTGGGGAATGCGGGCGAGGCGTGGCCTGCGCGCCGGAGTGCTGGCCGTCGTGGGCGCCGTGACGGTGGCCATGACCAGCGGGTGCTCGCAGTTGCCGGACGTTGAAGAGCTGCGGGCCATGGCCACCACGGATGGCGCACGGCTGAAGCGGGACTCGGAGGAGGCACGTATCCGCGGGCTTCTTGAGCGCTTCAACGAAGTCGAGGGGTTGCGGCAGGGGTACACCGTGCTCCAGGACGAGTGCACCGGCCCCAGTGACGGGGGCTTCAAGAAGCAGGCCACCGTTCATCTGATGACCTGTTCGATGAGTGTGAGCGCCGTATTCGGGGTGGAGGGTGACGTCACCGACGTGCTGCGGCGCATCGATGCTGCGGGCATCGTTCAGGGGAGTCCCAACATCAACGGCCCCGGGAGTGCGTCCTCGGGCACGCTCGACTACGCGCTGGAGTACCACCGGCTGCGAGGTGTGTTCCCGGACGGACAGCTGATGCCCACACCGTTCCTCAGCTCCGAGATCAAGGACATCAGCATCCTGTGGGATTATCCGCCCCGGCCCGGAGACCCGGCGGAGTCGAGCCAGGTCGAGGCCATGGACGCGTCCGTGTGCCTGCCGGACTCGCCGATCTACTCCCGGTGCCTCTTCCACCCGGAGCGGCACGACACCGTATCGGTCCTCCGTGCCCGGTACGGAGCGGTTCTCACGGTAACGATCAAGCCGGCTCTCAGCGGCGCAACCTACCTCACCGTGCCCCGCCCCTAGGGCACGTAAGTGGCCGGCGGAAGAGCCCGACGAGGAGTGGGAGAGCGTCGTCATCGACATCACGGATGCGCACGGCGAGCGCACGTACGTCGAGCTGCGTCGGGATCAGCTCTGACGGGACCAGCTCTGACGGAACGCCGAGGGCCCCACCGCGAACGAACGCGGTGGGGCCCTCGGCCCTCGGCACGGATCAGCGCCGGCTAACGGTTGTTCTCGATCAGGAGCATCGTCAGTTCGGCCCGGTGCTTGGCGGACATGTTCGACCAGATCGCGTCGTACACGGCCTTCGGGTCCTGCCACGAAACCGGGGCCGTGTCCGTCCCCCTGCCCTGGGGCGGGATGACACCCTCCGGTTCGCGCTCGTGAGCCGACTCCGCCGCTGCGGTTTCCGGTGCACTCGGAGCCACCGGCACCGGAGCGGGGCTGACCCGGTTCGGTGCGGCGACCGGGGTCGGCGTCTCCGCAGGCGCCTCCGCAGGCAGCGTTTCGGGCTCCGGACTTTTGACCGCGGTCAAAGGCCGGGCCCGCTCCGGGTCTTGTTCCGAGGCCTCCGGACTTTTGACCGCGGTCAAAAGTCGGGCCGGCTGCGGTTCCTGTTCCGCGGCCTCCGGCACTCCCCCGGCCGGCGTTTCCTCGGCCGGCTGTCGTACCGGTACGGACTCCTGCGCGCCGCGCAGTATCTCCCGCTGCGCCGCCTTGACCTGGGCCTCCTGCTCCTTGCTCTCCTTCAGAAAGCCCAGCAGCTCGGCCGCGTCCGCTCCGGGCCGGTCCTTCGCCGCTCGCGCCAGGAGCCTGCCGTCCCGCTCGGGCAGGTCCCCCGAGCTGAGCATGCTCTGGAGCTCCTGGGGGAGTTCCAGCAGGACCAGCTGGTGGGTGACCCACGACGGCGAGCGGCCCAGCCGCTCCGCGGCGCGCGACTTGGCGCCGTGCTCCCGGCCCTCCTCCGCGCAGGTGTTGACCAGCTGCTGCACGCCGCGGGCGCGCTCGATCACGTCGAAGTCCTCGCGCTCCAGGTTCTCGGCGAGGAGGTGGTCGATGAAGTCCGCACGGGAGGCGGCGAGGTCGTCGCGTACGACGAAGTCCAGCGACTCCAGCCCCACGTGCAGGGCGCTGCGGAAGCGGCGCTCGCCGTTGATGAGGACGTACGAGGACGCGCCGATCCGCGAGTCGTGGTCGGGCCACAGGGCGAGGTACGAGCTCCGGCTGACCACAACACACGCGGAGAGCTGCGCCTGGCGGAGCTCCTCACCGAAGCGGGTCTTCTCCTCGTCCGTACCGAAGTTCCGGCGCGGGTTGAGGGGGGTCGGCGCGACCTGGTCGAGGGGGACGCGGATGAGTTCGTACGCCGGCACGTCGCCCTGGGCGATGGCCTTGGCCCGGCCGCGCTCGCTCCGGCCACCCGTGCGGCGGGCGTTGCTGAAGGCGGCGCCGGTGCCGAGGAGGTCGCTCTTGCTCATGCCGCAATCCTCCGGGCGATCTCGCGCATGGCCTCGGACTGCTCGCAGTCCGGTGCGTAGTGCAGCAGCGGCAGTTTGACGCGCACGGCCTCGCGCTGTTCCTTCAGGTCGGCGATGACCGTGATGACGGGCGGGTCGCCGAACTCCTTCCAGCTGTTGAGGGAGGAGGTGACGACGTAGCCCTTGCGGCTGTCGTAGAGGTTGACGACGAAACCGAGCTGGGCGATCTCGATGTCGAGGTCGTCGATGAGGTCCTCGAGCTGCTCGCTGAGCATGTCGTAGGCGTCGGCGGAGGTGTCCTCGGCCTGGACCGGGACGATGATGCCGGAGGTCTTGGTGGCTTCGCCTTCGCGGGTCCGCGCGTAGTAGAGCGCGGTGTCCATGGTGTAGCCGAGGCTCGGCGGGCAGTCGACGACGATGTAGTCGAACTCCTTCTCCAGGTCCTCCAGGGCCTTCTCCAGGGCGGTTTCCTTCGTCCGGACGTGGCGGGTGGTGGCCAGTCGGGCGTCGAGGAGGAAGGCGTCCTTGCAGGACGGCAGGAGGAAGAGACGGCCCGCGAAGACGCCGTGCTCGATGGGTACGAGGAGGTCGCGGATGCGGCCGTCGATCTCCCCGAGCATGTGCTTGGCGAGGCTGGGTTCCTTGATGCCGAGCATGTCGGCGCCCAGGTGCCGGGTGAGGTGTCCCTGGGGGTCGAAGTCGATGACGCAGACGCGGGCGCCGGTCTCGGCTAGGGCCTGGGAGAGCCCGTTGCTGATGGCGCTCTTGCCCACGCCGCCCTTCTGGTTGCAGACCACGATCCGGCGGGCACCCTCGTTGGAGGGTCGGCGTCGGCCCATGGGGGAGGGGTGGGTGTCGAGCCACAGCCGGATCGACTGGGCGACCCCCTGGTTGTAGGGGACCTCCCGTACCCGGCAGTCCTCCTTGAAGTCCCCGTACAGGCCGGTGGGGAGGTAGGTGGAGAAGGAGGAGGCACCAGAGGTGTCCACGGGAGTGGCCGCGGACGCGTCGGCACGCCAGGCGTGGATGCCCTCGGTGACGGCGTCCTGGATGTCCACGCCCAACTGGGCTGCGCGGACCTTGAGTTCCTGCCGCAGGGACGCGGGCAGCTTGGCGACTACCTTTTCCCTGACTTCCGGATCGTATGGAGCGGTCATGCGGGTACCTTACTAACCTTCAGGCCGGAAGGCGAAGAGGCACACCGAACATGTTGCGCGTGTATGGCAGGCATTGCCCCGAAACTCCGCCCGCCAACCGGCAGTGTGGGTGCCTTCAGCTACGAGGTGGGCGGGATCCACGCCTGCCCAGGTGCTCACCGCCATGTCGGGGGATCAAGAGTTGAGTGTGGCTTCCCTTGCCGACCGCGCCTCGATGCATGACCGACCGGTCACGCTGCTGGCGATGACAGGCCTGACCAGGTTCGCCAAGTGGAACGCACGCTCTCGATTGAGCCGTTGAGGTGTCCCTCGAGAGCCTTGGAGCTGGTCGACAGCGACCTGAAAGCGCTGTGCGCTCTTCTGGCGGCCTTTTGTGTGAGGGAAGGTCACATCGCACCGGGAGGGATGGGATCGGCCCTCTGAGGGGCCGTTCTGTAGGTCGATTTTTGTCCGGTGTGCCGGAAAATTCCGGATCGCTTCACTTGAGGCAGCCATCCGTGCTCCTGGACTGCTGTCGGTCGGACTCGACCACCGCGGACGAGGTCGACGTGTTCAAGGTTCTTGTCCGCCCTCGTCCGCGGACCGTGAATCCCAGGGGCCAGCCCCTGGACCCCGCCAGCGCCTAGGCCGCGCTGGACCGGCCTTGGCATGGGGGGCTACTCGCCCCCCAGACCCCCTCGCCAGGCGCTCGGGCGCCCTGGACCCGCTCACCCTCACGCCCTGCACCGCCTCCCTGACGGTCGGCGGTGCACCCCTCGGGCGCTGGGCGCCCTCACTGGGCATGAGGGCCGAAGCCAAGAGTGGCTGACGAAGATGGGGCTGAGGAGGGGGTGCCTAGGTCGAACGACAGGGAACAGGCCGGTTGAAATGACCGTGGTGTGGCTGGCGTCGATGGTGTTGAGGATGTCGAGGATGTCGATGGGGGAGTGGAAGCAAGCACGTCCGCTGTAGGTGTGTCAGGGATCAGGGGTCGGGGGTCGGGGGTCATGAAGCAGCCGACATCCACAGCTGGTTGATGGCTCGGCCTACCGAGGCCCGGCGCATGCCGATGCCCGTTGCCAGGTTGCTCTTTAGTAAGAGGGCGCCGCCGTGGCACGCCGCTGACCTGCGGTTTTGGCGGAGGCCATGTGTCCCCCCGGACACATTTGGTCCCTCGAAGTGTAGCCCCAGCGGGCACATTTGGCCGGAAACTAAAGCACCCGTTGATTTTCTGAGAGCGCCAACCGGCCTGATATCACCGCAGGTCAGAGCGTCGAGCAAAGGCCCGCCCGGACCGCCGCGCACGTTTCGGGCTCCGCGAGATGTGACGTCATCACGACAACCGAAATCAAGCAGCCGTGTACTTTCGGCGCTAGAGCGCAAAATTACTTCACGTACCGTGTACTTTTGGCGCACCTGCTGGGTGGGGTGTCGATCGGGCGCATCCGTCGGCGCGCCGACGCACCAAAAGACAAGCCCACGTTGATTTTTTGGATAGTCTCGGACCGCCTGAGTAACAAGGAGGTCCTGTGACATCTGATCCGCCCGCCCGTCGTCGGCGCGGGCCCCGGCCTGTTCCCGTCCCCGCGGCGACAGGGAACGAAGCCGAGTACGGAGACATCCTGGCCGTCCTCGGCCAGCAACTCGGGGAGAAGGTGGCCCAGGCCGCCGACCCCGGCGGACGACGTCGGCTCAAGGGCGTCCACTTCGAGTACGCGGCGGATCCGCGAGCCGTCCACGACATGGCCGGCGGCGCCGGATACAGCCTGGCCAGCAACTGGTTCACGCAGCTGCTGGCGCAGCTGGCCGTCGCGAACAGCATCACCAAGTCCCAGCTCTGCGTCTTCCTCTTCGTGGCCGGCGGGCAGGTGCCGGGGACCGGTATCGCCCAGTACACGCAGCAGGAGATCACGGACGGACTGAACAAGATCGCCGCCCAGAAGGGCGGCAAGATGATCACGCGTTCGACGGTGAACCGCGCCGTCCAGGCACTGTGCGGCTACAACTGGGTGGAGAAGGCCGGCAACGGCCGGATCCAGATCAACGTGCGACTGTGGTTCCACGGCAACAGCACGGCCCAGCACGAGGTACTCGCCGAGATCGCCGACCGGCACGACCACGACACCGAGGTGTTCCCGTACGCGGTGGGCCCCGAAGGCGCCCATCAGGAGGAGCTCGACCTCGACTTCGGGGCCGAGGCCGACTTTCGTGGAAGGAAACGTACCGGGTGATAGTGCTGCTGCCAGGCCCGTGCACGGGCGACCGCTCACGAGGAAGGCTGTCCCATGGCTAACGTCATGTCTCCGATCGTCGCGGAGCGCATCTGGGCCCTGCCGCTGTCAGGGTCCGCCGTCAAGTTCCTCCAGTACCTCGTCTCCCGGAGCGACTTCGGGGGAGCGCTGCCGGTACGCCAGAAGGACATGGCGGCCGAGTACGGGGTCACACCCCAGGCTGTCAGTGGACTCATGGCGCCTCTGTGCGACCTGAACATCGTGCTCAGGCCGCGCAGCGAGGAGCGCACCGGCAACTCGTACCGGCTGCACCCGCTCGCGGCGAAGTACGAGGGCCCCGAGGCCATGGAGGCCGCGTTCCGCACCGCCCTCGTCCGCATCCAGGCGGGCGACCTGCCCAACCTGAAGCTCCCGACCTACCACCAGGCGCCGCCCGCCCCGACGGGCCGCCCGAAGCTCCAGGTCGCCTGACCGGGGCCGGCGGGAGCCGGACAAGACAGAAGGCCCCCCACCGAGGTGGAGGGCCTTCTGCGCCTGAGTAACAGTTGGTGCTCTCACTATATCCGCCCCTCCCCGGGTCCGGACAGCTGGATTGCGCCGCACACGACGTCCGTGTCCCCCGACGAGCCGCTCCGGCGCTGCCGCTGCCGAAACCCCGGGGCGTGGCCTGGTGGCGCGCCGGCCGGGTGGGGCCCGAGGTGGTGGGAGCGCCTCACGGGCTGAGAGAGCCTGAACTCACTGGTTCCAGGTGTGTGCAGGGTTGCTGTCCAGCCAGCGGCGCGCTGCCGTGCGCTCGTCCGGATGGCCGATCTCGGAGGTGGCCACGTAGCGGGCGAATCTGCGGAGAACCTCCGAGTGGTCGGGTGAGGTGACCACCACCGTGCCGATCGAGAACTGTGATGTGGTGCCGCAGCACAGCACGGTCCCGTCACACGACAGCGCGAGGAACTCCGGGCGCCCGTGTGCGCTGCCGAGCAGACCGGATGCGCCCTTCCCCATGATGTCCCACGAGGTCTGCAGTTCGACGCGGATCCACTGTCCAGGGCCTTCTTCCTCGGGCGCGAGCCCGATGAAGAACGAGGGATCGCTCTCGGGGAAGAGGCCTCCTTCCACCGAGAGCCGGTACCAGTCGGCATTCGCCTTCTCGTGGAGCAGTCGGTCTTCGATGTCGACCCAGGCTTCGCTGCGGCCGTCCCCCGGCGGGCAGCTCACCATCTGGCCTGCTACGACGGGCGGCACGAATCCCGTCGGATCGGCACCTCCCTTCTTCACCACCAGCCCGGCCGCGGCGAGACGTTCCTGCCAGTCCTTGTCGTCGTTCATGCGGTTGACGGTAGTCCCGGGAGCCGACGGCTGGAGCAAGGGCTTCGGGAGCGTCGCGCTACTGGATGTTCAGACGGAGCGGGTGCGAAGCGTCGACGGGGCATGTGAACATGCGGAGTTCACCGTACCGGCCGACGTTGAGGCCCGGGTCCCGACCGCTGTTCACGGTGAGCAGCAGCCGGGCCCCCGTACCGCAGGCGACGCAGTCCATCGGCACGAGGTCCGTCAGGTGCCAGCTGAGCCACCCCCCGGCCTTCCACCCCTCGCGACAGGCAAGACCGCGGTGGTACTCCGTGCCGTGGGCCTCCGCCCAGGCCTCCGCCTGCGCAAGGAGCTCCTCGGGCAGCTCGTCCTCGGCCGGCAGGTCGGTCACACCGAGCGGATCGACTACGCCGCAGAACCCATCGTGCCGCCGCCGCGGGCCGGCCGGGCTCGGCTGATTCGGGCGGTCGTGACCGGGAGGCTCTCGCTTAACATTCCCAACAAGCCGTCAGACGAAGGAAGTCCCGTGAGCCAGCCCATCGGCCACCGCCGTTCCCCAGCGCTCGCGCCGGCGCTCGAATCGATGACCCTGCTGGTCGCGGCCGTCATCGTGCACGACAGGGCCGCCCATCGTGTCGTGCTCCTCCAGCGCGGCGAGAACGCCAAGTTCGGCCAAGGGCTGTGGGACCTGCCCGCAGGCAAGAGCGAGCCGGGGGAGCCGATCACGCGAACCGCGGTGCGCGAGCTCTACGAGGAGACCGGCCTCACCGTGAAGCCGGAGGCCCTCAAGGTTGCCCACGTCATCCACGGCGCGTGGGGCGTCGAGTCCCCCAACGGCTTCCTCACCGTCGTCTTCGCCACCCACGAATGGACGGGCGAACCCGAGAACCGCGAACCCGGCAAGCATTCCCAGGTCCGCTGGACCGACGCCGACACCATCCCCGAAGCCTTCGTACCCTCCACGGACGGCGCCCTGCGTGCGTACCTGGACGGAACAGCTCAGGTATCTCTCCACGGGTGGAGCTAGGGATTCCCGCCCGCCCGCCCTCCCGCCCGCCCGGCCGGCCGCGCCGCCCGCCCGCCCGCCTGCCGACGGCACGCGTACGCACACCAGACACGACAAGAGGAGACCCGCAGTGCCGGAGCCGTCGGTTTCGCGACATTCGATCAAGAAGTGTGAAGAAGCGTGGCTCCATGGTGTCGCACTGATCGGACGGGGGGATCGGGCGGCGGCGGCCGATGTCTTCCACGCAGCCGTCACGCACAATCCGCTCGCCGCCGACGCCTGGCTGGGACTCCACGCGACGGGCCGCCTCCAGGGCGAGGCGGTCGACGCCATGAACCGGTACCAGGGCTCCTTCGGAGCCCTGCGCACGCAGTTCCAGATGCGTTTGGCGTCCCAGTTCCAGATCGGTGGCTACGTACGCTTCCGCCTGGAGTGGCCCCGCGACCTGTGGCTCGCGTCGGCGGCCAAGCTGCTCGACGACGGCCGGCTCGACGAGGCGTGGCGCATGCTGTCGTCCGCGCTGCTCGACTGTGACGAGACCCGGTTCGTCTGTACGCGCTACGCCTTCCTGAAGAAGGACTGGCCACTCGTCCTGACCTTCGCCGAGGGGATCAGCGATCGGTTCCTGCGCGACGAGTCGCAGCTGTACGTCGCCTCCGCGCTGGTCGTGCAGGGAGTCTTCCACGAGGCCCTCAACGTACTGAGGCCCCTGCCGCACGCTCTGGGAGGCGAGACCAAGTTCCTCGGTGAGGTCGCCTACCTGCGCGGGTGCGCGTACGAAGGGCTCGGCGACGCCGTGGAAGGGCTGAAGCAGTTCCAGGCCGCCTACCGCTACAGCCCCCGCCTCGCCGATGTGGCCGAGCGGGCGAAGGTGGTCTCGGCGCCGGCATCTGCAGCCGTACCCGCTCAGGCGGTCCCCGACTCCCGGGTGGGTCCGGCGCCTTCCGAGGGCACACCCGGCGAGCCCTCGCACACCGACGAGTCGCGTGGGGCGCTGTTGGACGAGGCGATGGCCGAGCTCGACGCCATGGTGGGCCTGGGGCCGGTGAAGCGGCAGGTGCGCACCATGTCGGCGCAGCTGCGGATGGCCGCCGTCCGCCGGAGCCAGGGGCTGGCGGCGACCTCCGCGCCGCAGCACTTCGTCTTCGCCGGGCCGCCGGGTACCGGCAAGACGACAGTCGCCCGGATCGTCGGAAAGATCTTCGCCGGACTCGGGTTGCTGGAACGCGGACACGTCATCGAGGCGCAGCGCGTCGATCTGGTGGGACAGCACCTGGGAGAAACCGCGATCAAGACGAGCAAGGCCGTCGACAACGCCGTCGACGGGGTCCTCTTCATCGACGAGGCGTACGCGCTGTCCAACTCCGGCTACTCGGGGGGCGACGCCTTCGGCCAGGAGGCCCTCCAGGTCCTCCTCAAGCGAGCCGAGGACGACCGGCACCGCCTGGTCGTCGTTCTCGCGGGGTACTCCGACGAGATCGCGGAGCTGCTGTCCACGAACCCCGGTCTCGCGTCCCGGTTCACCACCCGGGTGGACTTCCCCGCCTACTCCCCGGACGAACTCGTACTCATCGCCCACTCCTTCCTCGGCGCACAGGGCGATGTCCTCACGGAGGAAGCGGAGGCCGCGTTGCGAGCCTCGTGCGAGCGCGCCGTCAGCGACGGGTTGATCGACACGCTGGGCAACGGCCGTTTCGCACGCGAACTCTCCCGGAAGGTCTCCGCCGTACGAGACCTGCGGATCTACGACCTCCACGGCACCTCGGGGGTGCCGTCGCAGGACGAGATCACCACGCTGCACGCGGCCGACGTCATGGCCGCGTACCAGCAGCTCACGGAAGGTGTTTCGCCGACGGTGTGACCGAGCCGGGGTCAGGCTCTCCGACCGCATGCGCGGCGCCCTGGGAAGCGGCGGGTCTCCCAGGGCACCGCGGGTGTCGCGGAACCGCAACAGGGGGGAGCGGTATGTGCATCACGCGACAGTCGGATAAACGATTCAGCTGCCCCGAGGTCACGCACGCTCACGCCGTGTTGCGTGTTCGGGCTGGGCTGCACTCCACGATCTCTCGTGCTGCACGCAGTGTGCTCGGGTGTTCCTCCACCGCCAGCAGCCTGGTGGTGATCAGGATCGCTTGGATTATGCCGACGCCTTCGTCTTTCAGGTGCTGCTGGACGGCGTCCATGTCGGGGTTCGCGTTCAGTAGCCGTCTGCATTCGTCGATCTGATCGCCGATCTGTTGTGCGCGTTCAGGGGTCAGTCCTTGAAAGCTGGCAAGGAGCTCTTCCGCGGTATGGCTGGGCATGTCCGGGATTCTCTCAGTGGCATACCGCCGTTCACCGGCGTTTTCTTACTGGCGGCCCCGACGAAGCCGGGCTGCGTGGGTGTAGACCCGCTTCAGGCGTGGGGTGTCACTGCCAGAAGAACTGCTCGATGACGATCTGTGGTTCGGCGGTGCGGTGGACAAAGGTGTAGCGAAGCCAGCCGTGACCGTGGTCGAAGCAGAGGATGTGGGCGCCGCGGGGTTCGGTGGAGCGGACGGGCTCGATGCTGAGGTTCGCCGTGTCGAGGTGGTCGTCACGGTAGGGGTGGCGGGAGGTCTTCAGTTCGGTGACCGCGTCGATGATCAGGTCTCGCACTCGAGCGGGCAAAGCGTCGCGGTACTCGGCGGCCAGCTTGGTCCAGTCTGCGGCCCAGGGCGGTCCGGTGAGCTCTGCGCTCACTCGCCGGGCCCGAGCGAAGCCACCCGGTGGTGGATTCGGGACGCCTCTTCCAGGAGGTCCTTGGCCTTGTCCGGATCGGCGCACTCGGCGGCCCGCTGCTCAAGATCACGGACGTGGTGGTCGAGCTCGGGGTCCCGGGCGAGGGCGTATTCGCCCCACCATCGCGCCAGAAATGCGGGGGCCGCGCCGATGTCGTAGGTATCGGCGATCTTCGCCCGCCAGTTGGCCTCGAAGTCGGCCAGCAGCTGTGGCGTGTGCGCGGCGATCGCAGCCCGAAGCGCGGGAATGCTGCGCTCGGGCATCGGCGGGACGCCTTGGGAGGGCCCAGGGGCGGTGGGCATCGTGCTCCTCTTCCGGTCGGCGCCCTCCACGATAGTGCGTGATGCTTGTGGCGGGAGGGCAGCCGAGGGGATCCGGCAGCGGCCGTGGTCGCACCGTTTTCGCGATCGGGCAGGTAAAGCGGCCTGGCACCCTGCCGGCGGACCGCGGCTACGACCACGATGAATACGGACGCCTGGTCCGGGCGATCGGGGTCGCACCAGTGATCGGTCGCCCCGGCGTCCTCACGGATCCGGACTCGGAGTGCACCGCTGGGTCGTCCAGCGGACCATCGCCCGGCTCCACGGCTTCGGCCGACTACGGATCCGGTGGGAACGACGCTACGACCACCACGCAGCCCTCCTCGCCCCGCAGCCGCCCGCCTCATCACCGACCGACACGTCCGGCGTCTTCGTGGGGACCTCTGAGCAGGGGCTCGCGGTCCAGGATGCTCTGCTCCCGCTCGGTGAGTTCAGGTCCCTTGAGCAGTGGCCGGCGCAGGCCGCGTGCCGCGGCGAACAGGACGCCGGGCTTGCCGAGGACCGAGGCGGGCTTCTTCATCGTCATGACGTCCGTCAGCGCCTTGACGACGTGGAAGTTGCCGATGGCGGTGCGACTGAGCCGGTGTACGTAGCGGGCCGCGAGTTTGTCGGCCAGGCTGGGGGCTTTGCCGATGGTGCCCGGATAGAACCGGTCCTGGCCGACGGCGAGGAGCCAGGCCGCATCGGCGGGGCGGACGACGGCCTTCTGGGCCTGGGCGGCGAATTCCGGTGCGTTCACGGGCGTCTTGGCGGCCGTGTCGCGCAGGGCGACGGCGCCGAGCGCGGCGGCGGACATGCCGTGGCCGTAGACCGGGTTGAGGCTGGTGGCGGCGTCGCCGAGGACGACGAACCCCGCGGGCATCGCGGCCTTCTCGAACCGGCGCTGGCGGTTGGCGGTGCGGCCGTAGACGACGACGTCGCTGATCGGCTCCGCGCGGGCCAGGAATTCGGCGGCCAACGGGTGGCGGACTGCTCGGGCGAACTCCTCGAAGAGGGCTTCGTCGGCCGTGGGCTCGCCGCCGCGGGTGCCGGAGAGGCTCACGTGCCACTGGCCGTCTTCGATCGAGATGATGGAGACGACCTGGCCGGGCTTTCCTTCCCGCGGGTCCGCCTGGATGTGGATGACGGGCCAGTCCGCTTCGGCACCTTCCGGGGCGCGGTAGCGGCGGCTGGCGTACCGTACGCCGGCGTCCACGACGGTCTCCTCCACCACGGGGCCGCCGATCTGCGCGAGCCACTCCAGCACCTTGGAGCCACGGCCGGTGGTGTCGACGACGAGGTCGGCGTCTATCACGCTCTCCTCCTTCCCCTCCTTCCCCTCGCCGCGGACGCGTACGCCGGTCACCTTGGAGGCGTCGCCCACCAGGGAGGTGACCGTCATGCCCGTGCGCACGCGGACGTTGGGGATCGCCAGGGCGGCGGTGCGCACGCCCCAGTCGATGAGGTCTCGGCTGGCCCCGATGAGGTAGTGGGTCTCGCTCCATCGCCGGTACCAGCCCGCGGCCGAGTAGGAGACCATCCCGTTGGGGATCGGTATGCGGTGCGCGCCGGCCCCCAGCCACCGGTCGGTCGTTCCGGGGAGCAGGTCCTCGATGGCGTCGGCACCGCCCGACCACAGCATGTGGGCGTGGGCCGCCTGGGGGAGTCTGGGCCGGGGCGCGGCGGTTTCGGGGAGCGTTCTGTCGCGTTCGAGGACGAGGACTTCCGCGACGTGCGGTGCCAGTGCAGCGGCCGCGAGGGTGCCGGCCAGGCTGCCCCCGAGGATGACGGCGCGGGTGTGGCCGGTGGGCTGATGGGTCATCGTGTACTGCTCTCTAGGACGGCGGCTTCGCGGGTGGCTCGGACGATGGGCGACTTCGACAGGGCCTGGGACAGGAGTACGAGGCCGGCGGCGTTGACGGCGGAGGAGAGCAGGGGACCGCCGTTGGACTGCTCCTCGGGAACGGCTTCTTGGTTGCCGGTCCTCCTGGTCCACACGATGACGGCATGGGCCAGGGCGGCGGCGTCCGCGATGACGGCCGCGTCTTCGTCGGTCCGGGCCGTCTTGCGGGCCTCGAGGAGTGAGCAGGCGTGTACTTCGGGGTCCAGGAACGGGTGGACGGTGAGGATCCCGTCGTAGATGTCGGATTCCAGCTGGCACACCCGCACGTCGATCGGGGTCCACAGGCCGCGCGTCAGGTTGATGCTGTGCTGCGTGGCCACCCGCAGCTCCTTCCACGCGGGCTGCAGCTGGTAGTACCGGCGCCACGGGCTCACCAGGTTCATGAGCCGCTGGGACAGCAGGGGCAGCACGAAGCCGATACCGATCAGCAGCGCGGACACCGCCGCGATCGGCGGGGCGATCGGCCAGCTCAGGCGGTCCAGGTCGTGGCCGCTCCAGCGGGCGCCGACCGCCGTGAATTTCAGGGCGTCGTAGACCAGGTTGAGGATGTAGCCGATGACGATCAGGACCAGCCCGGCGCGCAGGGGACCGTGGACCACCCTCGCCCAGCGGGTGCACAGGAAAGTCATCGTGACCGCGGCGATGGTGTGC
This sequence comes from Streptomyces sp. NPDC048258, assembly GCF_043201995.1. Lineage (NCBI taxonomy): Bacteria > Bacillati > Actinomycetota > Actinomycetes > Kitasatosporales > Streptomycetaceae > Streptomyces > Streptomyces sp. NPDC048258. The sequence goes on along the minus strand of NZ_JBICZH010000017.1, from coordinate 63,857 downwards.
GCGACCAGGTAGAGCACGATCATCTCGCGGATGAACGGCGTGTTCGCGTAGTACGTGTCGAGGTCGACCAGCCGCTCCACCGGGGCGTTTCCCAGCGCGAAGAGCCCGATGATCGCGGTGATGACCGTGATCGTGGCCCCATTGCAGCGGCGGGACCACCGGGCTGCCTGCTCCGCCTCATCGGGGCCGCTGCTCCATCGGATGATGAGCACCAAGTTGGAGCCCGAAAAGGCGGTCAGGATCGAGTACACGACCGGGGCGGCCGCGTTCGGGATGCCGGTGACCCGGTTGATGGCCGCGATGGACGGCACCGCGGCGACGGCGAAGACGCCGGCGGCGACGAAGAGCAGCACACAGACGGACCTCAGCAGTTCGTCCTTGGGGCTACGCCACAGAGCAGGCAGCTTCAGGCAGCCGGCCAGCAGCAGAAGGGCGCCCGGTATGTAGAACGCGACACCGTTGGGAGTGGTCACGAAGCGACCTGCCGGGCTTGGTGGAGCCGAGGGCCATTCATAAGCGGAGTCTTTCTCACTAGGCAGCCACGGTGTGGCGGCGAAGAGTGCCGTACTGGCGGGAAATCCGGGCGATCCCCCGGGTTCCGGAGCCAAGCACAGCGCCGAGGGCTGCAGTGCCTGTCTCCAAGCAATCCTCGCCCGTCTCGGCAGCGGATTCCTTGGCCGCGATGGCGAACGCGATCATCGTGGCCGCGGCCGCGGCCCACGCGTCCTCCGGGCTCACTCCGTCGTCGAGCGCCCGATCGTGACGTGCCGTCATCGTCTGAAGACCGCAGGCGGCCGCCGGTATGCAGTGGTCCGATCCGTTCATCAGCCGTCGCCGAGGGAGGCCTGGATCCTGGCTGCCGGTCCCTCAAGGACCCGCTGCGCGGGGTCGAATTCGACCAGGTGACGAAACCGCCGGCCCAGCATCTGGCCGTACCGCTCGGCCTCGGCTTCGTCGCCGGGCACGGCGTGGGCCCGCGCGGCGACCAGGCGCAGCGTTTCGTCGAGGTCTTCGGCGCTCAGGACGTCATCGCCGAGCAGGCGCGTGGCGACCTCCACCCCCAGGACGTGCCTGCCGCGGTGACCCCGGACCATGTGCCAGATCTCGTGGCCCAGGATGACAAGGGCGTGGAAGGGGCTGGTGCTCTTCGCGACGACGATGACGTCCTCGGTCTCGCGGTCGAGCCAGAGTCCCGAAACGGGGCCGAGGCCCTGGGGGAAGTCCCGGCGCACGATGCGTACGGGGCGTGCAGGGCCTGCGGGGCGTACGGGGCGTGTGGAGGCCCCGCGGTGATCGGTGAGGTACACGGCGATTCGGTCGATCAGGTCATCGATGTCGCTGGGCGCGGGCTCGCCGAGGCCGGCGTACAACTCGTCGCACAGCCGGACCATCTCCTCTTCCAGCTGCCGGTCCCGTCGCCGGTTGCGCACGATCCCCACCCTTGACTCCTCGCCTGCGCACCGCGTGCCGTGCAGCGCTGATGCGTGATCCCCTTGCGTCCCTGCCACCGTGGACACGTAACTCATGTCGATCTCGGCTGGTCGTCCAGGATGAGGTTCAGGAGATCCTGCATCGCGGCCAGGGTCTCGGGGGCACCCCGGAAAGCGATCGACCGCAGCTGGAACCGCTCCTTGAGCTCGCGCAAGCCGGTGAGCTGCTGCGCCTGCTCGTGCGCGAGCCTCTCCTCCAGCGCGCGGTTGAGCGCCTGGGAGGGCGTCGCGGTCAAGAAGCCGCGGGGGACCTTGAAGAGGTCCTCGATCCGGGAAGCGAGCTCGAGGCTGGGTACCTTGCGGCCCTTGAGGAGTTCACCGACCCACTGGGGAGTCACCTCGGCTTCCTCGGCGATCTCGGCCTGTGTGTACTGGCCGCCGTCCGGGCGCAGGCGGGTTTCCCGGAGGAAAGCCAGCCGCTGCGCCACCTGTTGCTGGAAGTCGGTCTGGGGCATGGGGCGACGGGTCAGCCCCGCCCGCACGACGCTCACCGGGAGGCCCGTACTCATCGACAGCGGTTCCGGGTCGAGGACCGTGGCCCAGTCGAGATCGGCTTCCTCGATCAGCTCTTCCAGGAGACCGAGGCTCTTCAGGTGCGGGTCACCCTCATGGGTCACGGATTCTCCTGGCGGGGTCTGGTGACTGTGCGGCGGCCGGAGGATAGCCCACCCACCTGCGAAACCACTAGATCAGAGCGACGATCGATTCCACAACTGAAACGATCGTTGATACCTCACCACGGTCAGGGCGGCCGCTCCGGCATCCCGGCGGACGGGAGGTGACGAGGGCTACCGACCAGCCCGGAGCCGGGAGTTCGGTCCGGCCCGTCCGTCACGTCAATGCTTGACGCCAAGAACGGTGGCTGCACCGCAGGGCGAAAGGACCGTTTCATGGTGTGAATCGATCGCTGACATGAACGTGTCGTGCGTAGCCGGATCCTGACGCGTGATCGAGAGGTTCATCGAGAGGATCACAGCCCCGATCGGGCGCGGACCTGTCTGCATATAGTCTGATCAAGACCTTTGTGAACAAGTTCAGGAATTGGGGGGCCGGTGTACCGTCACCGCGTCATGATCTCCGCCGCCGTCGTCGCGGCAGCCGTCGGCTTCGTACCCGCCACGGCGCAGGCAGCGGGTCCGTCCGCCGACCCCGGCCGCGCCGCGACCGCCACCTCCCCGGCCCCCAAGGCCGGTTCCGCGAAGGACGCCACGGCGCAGGACGCCACCGCACAGGACGCCTCCGCGCGGGAGGCGGCCAAGGAGGCCGCCGCGAAGGACACTGCCGCAAAGGTCGCCAAGGCCAAGGCCAAGGCTGGGGCCAGGGCCGGGGCGCCGGCGGCAACGACCGGATCCGGCGCGTCGGCACGCGGGCAGCAGAGCGAGTGGTTCGAGGTGGGGATGGGTACGTCCACCTCCTACGCGCACACCATCGGACTGGCCACCTCCGTCAGCACCGACCTGACCAACAGCTTCGTCCAGTTCGATGTCGACTGGGGTGACAGCACCACCGACCAGGACTTCGGCAACGCCGGCGCGTTCGTGTACTTCAAGCACAAGTACGCCGAGGTCGGCTCCCACACGATCACGATCACGGCGACCGACCTGCTCACCAAGGAGACCTCCACCACCACCAAGGACGTCGTCGTGGACGGCTCCGAGTTCACCCCGCACGCGCCGACCCGGCTGCTGGACACCCGCGACGGCACCGGCACCGGTACCGGCACAGGCACCGGCACCTCGGCCGGCCGCCCCGTCGCCCCGTACGCCACGACCCGGGTGAAGGTCGCCGGCAACGCCGGCATCCCGGCCGGGGTGACCGCCGTGGCCCTGAACATCACTGCCACGAACACCTCGGCGGGCGGGCACGTCATCGCGTACGCCTCCGGCAAGCCGCAGCCGACCACCTCGAACGTCAACTTCGCGGCGGGCCAGACCGTGCCGAACCTGGCGATCGTGCCGGTCGGCGAGGACGGGTACGTCGAGCTGGCCAACCGCAGCGAGGGCCCGGTGGACCTGATCGCTGACGTGACGGGCTACTTCACCCGCTCCGCCGCCAGCGGATACACCTCCGTGAAGCCGTCCCGGCTCGTCGACACCCGGGAGGGACTGGGTACGGCCAGGGGCCAGGTCGCCGCTCAGAGCACCTTCGGTGTCCAGATCGCCGGTCAGGGCGGGCTGCCGGCCAAGGGCGTTACGGCCGTGGCCCTCAACGTCACGGTGACCGGGCCGAAGAGCTCCGGCCACCTGACCGTGTTCCCGAGCGGTCAGCAGGCGCCGTCCACGTCGAGCGTGAACTTCGCCGCCGGGCAGACGGTCGCCAACGCGGTGATCGTGCCGGTCGGACCGGACGGCAGGATCAACGTCCGCAACGGCGCCTGGAGCCCGACCGACGTGATCGTGGACGTCACCGGCTACTACAGCGCCGACGGCGAGGCCGCCTACCTGCCGGTGGAGCCCAGGCGCATGCACGACTCGCGGACCTCCGACTGGCCGCTCGCCGGCCAGGCCTACCACCACGAGACCCTGTGGACGTACGGTATGGCGCTCGAGGCCCTCGTCCTGAACACGACGGTGACCAACCCGCAGGGCAGCGGGCACCTCTCGGTCGCTCCGGACCCGAACAGCATGGATGACTACATCGCCGGCAAGGCGGTCCGGCCGACCCCGCCGGACTCGTCCGTCCTGAACTGGACGAAGGACGCCACCGTCGCGAACCTGGTGCAGGCGAGCACCGGCAGCACCGATGTCGTCGACTTCTGGAACCGGGGCTGGCAGCCGACCGACCTGATCGTCGACCTGTTCGGCATGTACGACAAGAACTGACGCCCGCCCGCACCGTGCGGCGCCACGCACCGGCCGCCCGCCCCTCCAGGGACGGGCGGCCGTCGTGGTTCCCGCTGCACGGTCGGGCTGCCCCGGGCTGCCCCAGGCCGGCGCCGGCTGCCGCGCGACGGTTTGAGAAGACCTGGGCAGTCGGACCTCCGTGCTCTCTCAGCCGGCGTGGAGGATCCGAAAGCGATCGGGTTCCGCCGGATCTCGATCAACGACTTGGATGGGCGTCCATGGCCATTGCCACACGCTGATGCCCGGCGTGCGGGAGAACCGGATCTGGCCGCGGGTGCCTTCGACTGCGACGCGCGGCCAGGATTCGGCAGTGCGCGCCCGGTCCGCGCCGTGAGAACGCAGCACATCGGCGAGGACGGCGACCGTGTCGTAGCCCTCGAAGGCGACGAAGGAGGGCGCTTCGCCCAGCCGCTCACGGAGGGCCGTCTCGACCCGTGCACCGAGTGGACCGAGGCGCTCGGGCAGGTAGCGCAAGAACGGGATCGCGGCGCCGTCGTCGCCCAGCAACGTCGCCCATTCGGCGAACTCCGGTTGCCCGGCCGGAGCACCCATCATGATCTCGGCGAGGCGCTGGTCGCGGCGGACGGACTTGACGATCGACACTGCCGGCTCCGGGTTGCCGACCAGAAGAAGGAGGGCTGTCGCGCGACTGTCGACGAGCTCGTCGCACAGGGCCGCGGGGGCGAGCGCGCGCATGTCGAGTTCGATGACGGTGCCGCCGCGTGGAGCGAGGTACTCCCGCAGAATGCGGGCCCCGGATGCCCAGTAGACGCTCGACTCGACTGCTACGGCGATGCGGCTGTGGCCCGCGCCGAGGAGGAAGTCCGCGTAGATCTGCCAGCCGCGGGACTGCGCCGGGGCGAGGCGCGCGACCCATTCCGTGGGCTGTTCGGTGAGCGCGTCGAGAACCGCTGACGAGCAGAGGAACGGCAGGCCGAGGGCGTCGGCCCTGGCGGCAGCGGCGCGCGCGACGACGCTGTGGTACTCCCCGGCCAAGGCGGACACGCCCAGGCGAGCCAATTCGTCCACGGCCGCCGTGGCCCTCTGTGGATCGGCCGCGGTGTCTCGGACCACCAGCTCGAGTGGTCTTCCGACGATCCCGCCGGCTTCATTGACTTCGCGAACGGCCAGCTCGAGTCCAGCGAGCAAGTGTTGCCCTGCCTCGACCCAGCCAGGCCGAGTCAGCGGAACGAGAGCGCCGATCTGGACGGATGACCCGTCAGTCCGCCCCGCTCCAGGTGGCGATGGTGGCGTATTCATGCGTGGGCGTCTCCTGTCTGATGATTCGGTTGCAGTTTGCCCGGATCGCAGAGTGGCGAGGCCCGGTGGTACGCGTTCATCTCATCCCGCCGTGGCGGGCGCACCTGGGTGACCATGCCGGACATTGCATCCACCATCAGTGGAAGGCTTCTTGAAGCCTGGCAGCTCAGCGAACAAATAACCGGTTGCCTGTTGGCGATGGCCGCGCCCACCCCGCCCAGCCCCTGGCCCCCGCCGCTCTGCACGAGGCCGGGGTGGCTTCGCAGCAGTCCGCGTCAGGAAGGCGGCCTCGGGACACACCGATGTCCGCCGTCGCGGTCTGCGACAACTCCACGCTGTCGGCCGCTCCACGCGCCAGCGTCGGCATCACCTTCGGCCGGACCTTGATGACCCCCTCCTTCGGGGATAGGTCGGCGGCCTACAGTTGACGCTCGCCCGTACGGGCACACAACCGAAGAGAGGCACCGCGTGACGACACGTACTTGGCTGTTACGGCGAAGGACCCCGCTCAAGGCGGCGACCGTCGCCCTGGCCGCGCTCGCCGCCCTGACCATCCAGGCCGGTCCGGCCGCCGCCGACGACGAGCCGCCCATCTGCGGCTACCAGATCGGCGGGGAAATCCGGGCGAAGTACCAGGGGATCGGCGGCGAGACCTCGCCCCTGGGCTGCCCCACCTCGGACGAGCTGACCACCCCCAACGGGCGCGGCAAGTACAACACCTTCGACGGCGGCTCGATCTACTGGACCCCGACGACTGGCGCCCACCCCGTCTGGGGCGCGATCCGCGACAAGTGGGGGGAGCTGCGCTGGGAGGAGGGGAAGCTGGGCTTTCCGGTCGGCGACGAGCTCACCAACCCCGACAACCTGGGCAAACGTCAGGAGTTTGAGGGCGGCACCGTCTACTGGCATCCGGTCTGGTCCAGGGGCGCGCACCCGGTCTGGGGCGAGATCGGCAAGCAGTGGGGCGTGTTTGGGTGGGAGGGCGGCGAGTTCGGCTACCCGACCAGCGATGAGGTCTGGGACTCGTCGTTCCACGGCGTTCGTCAAACGTTCTCGGGCAGGCAGCAGATCGCGATGACGTGGAGCCCCGGGGTCGGCGAGAACGCCGACAAGAATCAGTGCAGGACCGAGTGCGTGGGGTACCAGGCCCCGTCTTCGGCGACGTGGGTGCAGAAGACATCTGTTGACCGGCTCGTGAGCAACGGCCAGATCACAGTCGAGGTGATTCCCACTGAGGCCGGGTTCGAGGACGCGAAGAACGAAACCGACTACGACAAGGTCTGGAACCAGGCGTGGCTTTCGGTTCCCTACCCGAAGGCATGGCTGACCGACGCGCAGGGCTCGTCGCTGTACAAGCAACTCGCCTGCCATGCCAAGTACGCCACCAAGAACTCCGATGGCACTCATGCCGGTGGCGAAGAGTGGAATCTCGAATCCCGGCGGCCCGATGTTTCCTGGGACTACGCCATGAACCCTCTGTTCGTGGCGTTCCACGGGTGCAACTGGGAATGACCTCGATCCTTCGTCACGGTCCGTCGGCTTCTCCTGCGGGACCTTCCGGCGTGGATCTGATCGCGAACAGGGTGACGACCCGGCTGTAGCGTCGGGTGGGCGTCCGGACGGTCGTCCGTGGGGTGCCCACCGGCTCACGTGGGGCCGTCGCCGACGTGGAGCAGGACTGTCGTCCAGACGTACGGGCCCACGGACCGGACCTGGCCCCGGACGGTGTATCCGTCGGGGAGGAGCCCTGCGGCGGGCGTCAGGCACAGCCCGTTGCCGATGCCGATGCCGATGCCGTTCTCGTGGCCGGGATCCGGGACGACCTCCAGGTCGTGGAAGACCGGCTCGCGGGGGAGGTCCAGGGCGGTGGCCGCCTTGTAGAAGGCCTCCTTCGCCGAGAACATCACCGTGAGGAGCCGTCCGCCTCCGCCTCCGACTCCGCCCCCGTCGCCGCCGGCCACCAGGGCGCGCTCCTGTGGTGTGCAGACGAGGCCGGCGGTCTCCGGTGAGAGCCGGCCGACGCGTTCGACGTCGACGCCCACGGCGGACACGTCCGTCCGGGTGGTGGCCAGACAGGTGGCGACCGCGCCCCGGCAGTGGCTGATGGATCCCCGCACCCCCGTCGGGAATCGGGGGCGCCGGGCCTCGCGCAGGACCGGCCCCGACCGGCCCAGCAGCCGCAGGGCGTCGGCGGCCGCGGCGCGCCCCGCGGCGAAGTCGCGTCGGCGGCCCGGTGAGCTTCCCCGCATCAGGGCCCGCTCCGCCGGATGCATGCCGGCCCCGTCCGCGTCCCCGTACCCATCTCCGTACCCGTCCGCCAGGCGCAGGACGGCGATCACGTCCCGCGCGGGGCGCACGGCCAGGACCGGGGTCGCTGTGCCTCTCAAGGAGGGGCCGCCCGTGTCTCCAAGGTGACAGATTCCGTCCATCCGGCAGTCCTTCCCCTCGCTTTTATCGGGCTTTCATGGCGGCGCCCCACCATCAGGACTCCCGGCAGAGCGAGGAGGAGGTCCATGTCCAGAGGGTGCACGATCCCGTCACGCGGGCACGCTCCACGACGGACCGTCGGCGGGTTCGAGACCCAGCTCGTCCCGGAGCATGGTCCTGAGCGCCTGGAAGGCGCTGAGCGCCTCACCGCGTCGGCCCGACTCCCGCAGGGACTCGATCAAGGAGTGGTGGAACCACTCGTTGAAGGGGTGCGTGGCGACCAGGTCGCGCAGTTCGGGTACGAGGTGGATGTGGCGGCCGCGGCGCATCTCCGCCTCGACGCGCACCTGGTGGGCCCGTACGCGCAGCTCCTCCAGGTACTGGACGTGACCGGTGAGGACCCGCCCCGGGCGCACCGTGGACAGGGCGCGGCCCTGCCACAGCGCCAGCCCCTCACGGCAGGCGGCGACGGCCTCGTCCGGCCGGTCCCGGGCGAGCAGCCGCTCGCTGTCCCGGAGGAGCCGCGTGAACCGTGTGGCATCCAACTGCTCGGGGTCGATGTCCAGGAGATAGCCGGACCGGCGGGTGTGCACCAGCTGTTGGGCCGGGAGCTCCAGGACCTCGTCGAGCTGGCGGCGCAGATGGTAGACGTGCGTGCGCAGGGTGCTGAGCGCCCAGCGCGGGGGCCGCTCCTCCCACAGCTCGTCGACGAAGGTGTCGACCTCCACCACCTGGCCCGCTCGCAGCAGGAGCAGGGCCATCACCTTGTTCACCATCGGGCCGCGCAGGGTGTGGGGGGTGGTGCCCGTGGAGACGCCGAGAGCGCCGAGCACCGAGAAACAGATCTGGCCGGCCACTGCTGCCAGCACCTCCGTCAGTCCGCCGGCGACACCGTGCGCATCGCCGTTCACCGGCTGGAATACAAGCACGCAGGTGGGCCGTGTCCGGCGGCTCTGCCCCGCAAGAAGCGCACGGCTGCGCCTAAAGAGACATCCGCACAGAAGGTGGAATCATGACCGAATCGTCGCAGGTGCTTATCGTCGGAGCGGGCCCGGTGGGGCTCGTCACGGGGATCGAACTCCTCAGGCGCGGCGTGCCGGTGCGCGTCGTCGACCGCTCCGAGCGTCCCAACCCCCACTCCAAGGCGATCGCCCTGTGGCCGCGGGGCATCGAGGCCCTGGCCCGGTTCGGTGCCGCGGACGAACTGCACCGGCGCGGCGTGGTGCTGCGCGCACAGAACTACCACTCGCAGGGGGAGCGTGTCGCCCGTCTGGCGTTCGGCGGAATGCGCCGCACGCGCTACCCGTACGCCCTGTCGATTCCGCAGCAGGAGACGGAGGCGGTCCTGCGGGACACCTTCCGGGGGCTGGGCGGGACGATCGAGTTCGGGACGTCCCTGACCTCGTTCACCCAGGACGGCGCCGGGGTGAGCGCCGAGCTGGAGACGGCGCGGGGCCGGGTGACGGAACGCGTCGGCTGGCTCGTCGGCTGCGACGGCGCGCACAGCAGGGTCCGCGAGGTGCTGGGAGTGCCCTTCCTGGGCAGTTCGTATCCGCAGCAGTTCCTGCTGACGGACGGTCCGGTCCGTACCTCGCTGGCCCATGACGAGGTCCACTACTTCATGTCGGCCGCCGGAGTGCTGGTGGTGGTGGGGCTGCCGGGCGGCATGTACCGGACGTTCGTGAGCGCGGCGCCCGACCTGGCGGTGGACGACGCCCGGGACGCCGTGCAGCGCGCGGCCTCGGAGCGGTGCCCGGTGCCGATCGAGCTGATCGGCGAGCAGCGCACCGGGGTGTTCCGGGTGCACCGCAAGGTGGCCGACCGGCTGCGGGTCGGCCGGGTGCTGCTGGCGGGCGACGCCGCGCACATCCACAGCCCGGCGGGCGGTCAGGGGCTGAACACCGGTATCGAGGACGCGGCTTCGCTGGCCTGGCGCCTCGCCGGGGTGCGCGAGGGCCGGTGGGGCGACGAGGCGCTCGCGCAGTGGGAGGAGGAGCGGCTCAGGGTCGCGCGGGCCGTGGTCGGCGACACCGACCTGCAGACGCGGATGTGGACGATGAGCGGCTGGCGTGCGCGGGCCCGCGACGCGGCGCTGGGGGCCGCGGGACGCAGCGGTGTCCTGAACCGCGTCGTCGTGCCGCGCCAGGCGCAGTTGTCATTCGCCCATCCGGGGCCGCGGCAGCAGGCCGGCCATCTGCGGACCGGGATGCGGCTGCCGGACGTACCGCTCGACGCGGAGCGCGGGCGCTGGCTGCGGGACGAGCTCGGCGCCCCGGCCCCGCTGCTGCTGCTGTTCCCCGGAACGGGCAGGCACCGCAGGGACGTCGAGGGCGTGGCCGATATCTTTCGGAAGGCCCACGAGAGCATCCGCGTCACAGTGATTTCCGATGCGAACAATATCGGCCACTCCTTGCTGAGGCTGAGCCGTCCGTGTGCCGTTCTCGTACGGCCCGACGGGACGGTTGCCGCGCTGAGCAACCCGTTTCGTGACGAACTCCACTCGGCGGTACGAGATTTGGCCGGGCAAACCGCCCCGGTGCGGTAGTTAGGATGACACGGTGCTTCTTTCAGAATTTTCGCAATTTCCGATCCCTGCTGTTCTGTTCGCCGACGGAGTATTCGCCCATCCTGAGGGAAAGACCGTCCAGGGGGTGATCCGGCACAGTACGGTGCTCCGCCCCGTGGCGGTCGTCGACCGCTCCCACCCCCACCCGACCTCGGCATCCGTACTGCCGGGAACCGACGTCCCCGTCGTCGGGTCCGTCGCCGAGGCCATGAAATACGGCCCCGAGGCGTTGGTGGTGGCGCTGACCGAGTCCGATTTCGGTGAGTCGCTGGACGGCAAGTTCCTCCACACGCCGAGAGATCCGGGCGACCTGCCGGACCTCTGGTGGGACGAGATACGCACCGCCGTTCGCGGTGGCCTCCACGTCATTTCCTGTCTCCATGTGCAGCTGCTCGACACGGAATTTGCCGGGATGCTCTCGGAAGGGCAGCGCATTGTCGACGTAAGGCGTCCGCACGAGGTGCTGCCCAAGTATTCCGGACGGGTTCCCAGGAGACGCGCCAAGCTGATTCACGTCGCCGGCAGCGACTGTGTCGTCGGAAAGCGCACCACCGCTCTCCAGATGCACCGGGAAGCCCTTTCCCGCAAGATCGACTCTGGCTACGTGGGAACCGGCCAGACCTGTCTGCTCGCCGGATGCACCGAAGGCGCGATCATCGACCGGACACCGGTGTTCCAGGCGGCCGGCCTCGTCGAGCACCTGGTCCAGCAGGCCGACGCCCGCCACGATCTGCTGATCATCAAGGGTCAGGCGTCCGTCATGCACCCGGCGTTCGGCGGCCTGGCCAGCGCGATCCTTCAGGGTTCGCAGCCCGACGCGGTCGTCTTCGCGCACGACGCCGAGCGCGTCTCGCGCTACCACTGGGACCATCTGCCCCTCGCCGACCTGGAGACGGAGATCCGCATGGTCGAAGCGCTCGGCGGCGCCCCCGTCGCGGCCATCGCCACCCGCGGCCGGGACAACGTGCGCCGGCTCCGCCATCTGGGACTCCCGGTCGCCGACGTCCTCGACGGTGACGGTGCGGCGGTCCTGCTCGACGCGGCCGAGGCCGTGTGGTCCGCGGCGCGGGACGACGGCCGGGCGGGGGCCGGGCGGTGAGCGTGGAGGTGGTGCTGCGCGCGGTGGCCGCCTTCGCCGAATGCCCGACCTGGGACACGGCCGACGGAACGCTGCTGTGGGTCGACATGAACCGCAGCGAGGTGCACCGGCTGTGCCCCCCGGACGGCACCGACACGGTCCTCCGCTTCGAACAGCCCGTCGCCGCCGCCAAGCCCCGGGCCGACGGCGGCCTGGTGCTCAGCATGCGCGACGGTGTGGCGGTGTGCGAGCCCGACGGGTCGCTGCGCCCGCTCGCCGACTGGTCGGCCGAAGGCGTACGGGGCAACGACGTGGGCGTCGACGGGCGGGGCCGCCTCTGGGTCGGCACCATGGCCGGCCCGTCCGCCCCGGGCTGGCTGGGCCGTGTCTCCCCCCAGGGCCTGACGCACCGCGCGCTCTCGGGCACCCGCCTGAGCAACGGCATCGCCTGGAGCCCGGACGGCCGGCGGATGTACTTCGTCGACACCCCCACGTGCCGTATCGACGTGCTCGACTACGACCTGTCCACGGGGGAGGCCTCCGGCCCGCGTCCGTTCGCCGAACTGACCGGCACGGCCGGCGTGCCCGACGGTCTGTGCGTCGACACCGACGGGGGCGTGTGGGTCGCCCTCTTCCGTGGCGGCGCGGTCCGCCGCTACACGCCCCGGGGCACGCTCGACCGGGAGATCCGTTTCCCCGCCGCGCTCACCACGGCGTGCGGCTTCGGCGGGACGGACCTGACCGACCTCTACGTCACCACGGCACGGCGTGCGCCCGAACACGACGAACCGCTCGCGGGCAGCGTCTTCGTCGTGCCCGGTGCGGGCCAGGGCCTCGCTCCCACGGCGTTCGCCGGCTGAGGACGTTTCACGGGGCGGCCGCGCGGTCGGGCTCCGGCCGCGCGACGGGGGAGGAGGCGAAGGCCTGGGAGACCCGGACCAGCCACCGCACATCGGCGGAGAAGTCCAGGTCGTCCGGGCTCATCACCGACACGGGTCCGGCGTCGTCCACCCGGTCCTCCGTGCCGTCCCGCCCGTCCCTCGCGTCCCGCCCGGGCCGCGCCGCAAGGGCGGCCGCGATGCGCGCCGCCTCCCACCGCGCCCGCTCCTCCTCGCTCCCGTCCGGCCCCGGGGCGGGAGCCAGCCCGGGGGAGACCTGCCCGCCCAGGGCCAGGCAGCCGTCCCTGATCTCGATCACCCGCCGGTGCAGGCGGAAACGCAGGTCCCACAGGGCGAAGAGGTCGCTGCGGGGAGCGGGCTGCAGGGACGTCTCGGGGTGGGCCCGGTACAGGGCGTACCAGAGCGGGCGCAGCAGGCGGAAGCGGCGGTAGTCGGCCCACCAGGCCTGAACCGCCTGCACCCGCGAGCCCCACAACGGCGCCGTCCACCCGATGGTGTTCAGGGTCAGCCCCACGGTCAGACAGGTCCGCGTGACGTCCGCCCAGGCGGACGGGTCCCATCCGCGGTGCACGAGGAACACGTCCGCGAACCGCCCCAGGGAGTAGACGAGGTCGAGGCACGAGCCGACCGCCGCGGTCCGCAGTCCGCGCCGTACCCAGACGTCCTCGGTCAGCCGGGCGTAGAACCAGCATGCCTTCGCCACCACGGCCTTCCCGAGGGCGAAGGCCGTGAGGTAGACGACCTGGTAAGCCACGAAGTACGGCTGTTCCCGCGGGTGTACGAAAGTGTTCCGGGGGTGTCCGTGCAGCACGGCGAGCTCGAAGAGGACGGCCATCGCCAACGGCACACAGGCCAGCAGGGCCAGCCGGCGGCGCGCGCGGACGCGGGCCTCTTCCCGCGGGTGCAGCCAGTGGATGAGCAGCACCTGCTGGCAGGCGATCGCCGCGATGATCCACATCTGGACGGAGACGTTGTACCAGGTGACCGTGCCGAAGAGCTTCCCGGTCAGGCGGGTGGGGGCGGACATGGCGAGGTACATGCCCTGGCAGCCGAAGGACGCGCACAGGGCGACGAGCGCCGGTTCCGGTCCGCGCCGCAGGACCGGCGGGAGGGTGCGGGCGAACGCCAGCCAGCAGACCAGTGCGCCCAGCGGGTAGCGGACACTGTTCATGTCCGGTCCCGGCGGCGCCAGTCGAGGGAGCCCTGGATGCGGCCGAGTACCCCGTCCGTCTCGGCGGCGGCCGTGCCGGGCTGCGAGCGCAGGCCTTCACCGAGGAGGAACGCCATCACCTCCGCCTCCCGCTCCTGGGTGTCGGAGTAGTTGTCCCGGCACAGCAGGTCCTGCACCAGGGACGGGTCGAGGTCCGGGAAGAGCGCGGCGACGGCCGGCGAGCCGGCGGTCCCGCTGCGGTGGCCGCACAGCATGTGCGCCAGCTCGTGGGCGATGATGTGCTCCTGGTGGTGCCGGCTGGTGTGCTGCTCGTAGACGACGTAGTCGGCGTCCGAGAAGGCCAGCCACAGCCCGCACGGACCGGACGCGTCCAGGGGCATGGGCAGCAGATGGATGGGCCGGCCCCGGGAGCCGCTGAGGTGGTCGCACAGGGTCATGAGGTCGTAGGACTCGGGCAGCCCGAAGGTGGCCAGCCGCTGCCGGCTCTCCCGGCGCAGCGCCTGGAGGTCGGACCGGCGCCGGTGCCGCTGTAGGAATCGCATCGGCGGTCTATTCCCCGGCACCCGCAGTGCCGCCGGTGTCTCTGCCCTCCGGGTCGTCGGCCGTCCCGTTGCCGCGGCCCGCCTGCCCGCGGGAGGAGGCCGCCGAGTGCAGCAGGCTGACCTCGCGGATGATGCGCGCCAGGTGCTTGCGGCCGGAGTCGTCCATGCTCATGGCCCGCAGGGCGATGTCACGGACTTCGGCGTTGCCCATCGCCGAGGCGATGGCGAGCTGTGCGTCGACCCGCTCGGTGGTGTCGTCGTCGAAGAAGTACGCGGCAGGCACACGGAAGAACGCCGCCAGCGCCTCCAGATGCCGCTTGGTGGGGTTGTCGCGCTGTCCGGTGCGCAGCTGCCAGACGTACGTCTTGGAGAACGTGCCGCCGCTCAGTTCGCTGCAGCCACGAGCGACCTCTTCGTAGGTGTACTCCCGGCCGTTGGTGCGGATGGTCCGGAAGAGTTTGTCGACCTTGTCGGCCAAGGGGGGCATCAACACTCCTTCTGTCCGCCAGCGTGAACCAGCAGGGCGATGGCGCCCATCGTAGTTGACAGCCCGCAGGCCCGCACCTACGGTCGGATCGTTAGCTGAGATGAACAAGCGGGTGTATGCCGGCAGCCGTCAACAATCGGACGGCCGGTACGGGGGCCCGATTCGGGGAGGCTTGGGTGGGAAACATCTCTGTGCCGGAACATGCCGACGCGCACCGTGCGGCGGGCTGCGCGGGCTGCGCGGGCTGCGCGGGCTGCGCGGGCTGCGCGGGCTGCGCGGACCGAGCGCCGGACCGGCCCGGCCCACGGCTGAGGAAGGCCGCCGCCGACGCGCTGGCCCGCTACGCGGACGCCCTGACGGCCGAGGGCCATCCGCTCGTGGAGCTCCCGGAACTGTGGCGGGACACCCGCGCCCGGGCCGCCCTGGTCCTCGAGGAGTGCGCCCGCGCCCTTGACGCAACCGACCGGTCCCGGACGCGCGGACACCTGGACCGCGTACGGCCCGCGGAGGCGTCCTTCCGCGAGCTCGGCGCCCGGTGGGCCGCCGCGGACCTCGGGCTCGCCGACTGCCTGTCCGCCATGGACCGGCTCACGGACGCCCTCGTCGCGACGGTGGACGCGGCGGGCAGGGAGCCGGGCGCCGACCATGCGGCGGACGTCGTGCGCCGGGTGTCCGCCCGCCACACCCGGGCCGCGGCCCACGGCTACGAGACCCAGCTGCGGGCGCACCGACCGGCCCCGGGCGACGACTGCTGCGGCCGCATGGCCCGCGACGTCCACGACCACCTGGGCGGCAGCCTCGCCCTGGCCTTCCGCCACCTGGAACTCCACCGGCTCAAGACCCGGACCGCGGGCGCGGACGATCCGGGAACGGAGCGGCACCTCGCGGCGATCCACGACGCGCTGCAGGAGGCCACCGCCCTCACGCGCGGCCTGGTGACCGGACTGCGCGAGACCCGCAGCACCGTGCGGGACGGCCTCGAGGAATCGCTGCGCCGCCACGCGGACCGGCTCAACCTGGCCGGACTTCCCGTGCGGCTGACGGTGGAGGGCGACGCGTCGCGGGTGCCGCCCGCCCACCGCCGGGAGATCGTCCTCGTCGTCGGGGAATTCCTGCGCAACTCCTTCACCCACGCCGATCCGCAGGCCGTCACGATCGGTGTACGGATCTCACACCACCGCGTCGAGGTGCAGGCCACCGACGACGGGCGGGGCTTCCACTACGACACCCTCCGCGAACACCGGGGCGGGCTGACGGCCATGCGCGAGCGGGTGACCCAGATGGGCGGACGCTGCCTGCTGCTCAGCGCTCCGCAGAAGGGCACCCGGCTGCTGCTGTGGGTGCCGCTGACCAGCGGCCACGGGCCGCACCCGGGGGAGACATGGAACTCATTCGCATCCTGATAGCCGACGATCACACCCTGCTGCGTGACGCGCTGGCGGAACTCCTCGACGCAGAGGAGGACTTCGAGGTGGTGGCCGTGGCCGGCACCGCCGCCGAGACCGTGCGCCTGGCCGCCGAACTCCGGCCCCACGTACTCCTCCTGGACATCGAGATGCCCGGCAACCAGGACCCGGCCACCACCGTCCGGCACCTGCGCCGGGCCGCGCCGGAGACCCAGGTCATGGTGCTGACCATGCATGACGACCCCGGGCTGGTCCAGGCGCTGCTGCCGCTCGGCATCCGGGGGTTCCTGCACAAGACCGTGAGCCACCAGTCGCTGGCCGGCACGGTGCGCGACGTGTGCGCCGGTGGCAGCCGGGTCACCATCTCGCTCTCCGCCCGGAGCCTGGCCGCTCCCGCACCCGCGGACATCGCGCCGCTCTCGGTCCGCGAGACGCAGGTCATGGAGCTCGCCGCCAGCGGACTGAGCAACTACCGCATCGCACGCCGACTCGACATCGCCGAGGGGACCGTGAAACGCCATATGCGCAACATCTTCGACAAGCTGGACGCGGGATCCCGGGTGGAGGCGGCCAACAAGGCGGTGCAGCGCGGTCTGATCGCTCCTCCCGTGACCGCCCCTCGCGGGGTACGGGACCCCCGCAGCCTGCCGGACGTCGTACTCCGGGGCCCGCACAGCCTGCCGGACACCGTCCTGTGGTAGATCCGGGCCGGGCGCCGGCAGCACACGTCAGCGCCGACGGACGGTCAGATGCCCATGCCGATGCCGCCGCCCACGGGCAGCACCGCGCCGGTCACGTACCCGGCCTGCTCCGAGGCGAGGAAGCGGACCGCCGCGGCGACCTCCTCGGCCGTACCGGGCCGGCCCAGCGGAGTCATCCCCATGACCTCCTTCATGCGCCGCTCGGTCAGCCCGCTCGTCATGTCCGTGTCGATGATCCCCGGCGCGACCAGGTTCACGGTGATGCCACGGGAGCCCAGTTCCCAGGCGAGTGAGCGGGCGAAGCCCAGCAGCGCGGTCTTCGCCGCGGCGTAGTTGGTCTGCCCCGGGGAGCCCAGGAACCCCAGCGCGGACGACACCAGCACGATCCGGCCCCGGCGGGCGGCGAGCATGCCGCCCGCCGCGGCCCGCACGGTACGGAACACGCCCTTCAGGTTCGTCTCCAGCACCTCGTCGAACGTGGCGTCGTCCATCCGCAGCAGCAGTGTGTCCCGGGTGATGCCCGCATTGGCCACCAGCACCTCCACGGGACCCTGTTCCTCCGCGACGGCGGCGAACGCGGCCCTGACCGAGGCGTCGTCCGTCACGTCGCAGCGCACCCCCAGGAGTCCGTCCGGGGGCGTCCCGGTCCGGTGGCCGACCGCCACCCGGTCGCCGTCGGCGGCCAGGGCCCGCGCCACGGCCAGACCGATCCCCCTGTTGCCGCCGGTGACGAAGACGGAACGTGACATGTTTTTCTCTCCTTCTGGGACACCGGGCACCCGCCCGGTCTCGTGAACGGCGCGAAGGTCATCGCGCCGGGGACTCCACCAGCAGGCACGACCAGGTGAAGCCGGCCCCCGCGCTGAAGACGAGGGCGCTGGACCCGGGCGCGGGCAGGCCCCGCGCCACCAGGTCGGCGAGCCCCGCGACCGCGTCGCCCGCGCCCAGATGCCCGGTCTCCCGGCCGAGGTCGAGCAGTCGCGCCCCGCCCACCTCCTCCGCCAGGACCGGGATCCACGACTCGGCCAGCGTCTTGGCACCGAACCGGGGCAGCACGACATGGGTCAGACGAGGGTCGCGTCCGTCCATGCCACCGTCGGCCAGCGCCTGCGAGACGACCGTGCGGATGGCCCGGCGGTTGGAGGAGGCGAACGGCAGCGTTCCGTGGGTGCGCAGGTAGGCCCGCTTGGTGGCGCGCATGTCGACCTGGTCGCGATGCCCGCGGGCGACCGGCGAGAAGGGATCCGTGCCGCGGTGCATCTCCTCCAGCAGGGGGTCTGCGACCGTCGCGACCGACCGCAGCAGCAACACGTCGCCGTCCGCGGCAGGACGGCGGAGCAGCACGGCCGTACCCGCGTCGCCGTACGCCACCCCGAAGTCGCCCGCCCAGCGGTCGAAGCCGGGCTCGGCGAAGCGGTCTCCCGTTGTCACCATGCCCAGCCGCGGCCGCGCCGAGGGGGCCGGGTCCGAGGAGGCGAGCCACGCCATCACCAGCCCCATGGCGGCCGCGCCGCCGTTGCACACCTGCTGGATGCCGACCGGCAGGGCCCGCAGGGCGTCGAGACGGCGGGCGACGTAGTGGGCGGGCGACCACAGGTCGTGCCCCTGGTAGTACATCCACGCATGCGCCAGCACATCCAGCCCGTCCGCTTCCAGGCCCGCCGCGTCCAGCACCCCGCGGGCCGCGCGGACCGCGGCGTCGGGCGGGGCGACCGCCCCCGCGTCCGGAACGCTCTCGTGGCCCAGGGCCACCGCGTCGCGCTCGCGCAACCGCCCCGCGGCGACCGCGTCCGAGGCGCGGGACCGCCCCTCGGGCAGCCACAGCCCGGCCGTCACTATGCCCACCGGCTCGGTCGGTCTCATCCCCCGCACCACCTGTCCGCACATCGGATCGTCTTCATCGCCGGAATGCTCGGGCGCCCCGATGAAAGTGCGGGCAAAAACCGGCCGGAAACCTCCGCTCCCGGTGCGGATCACCCCCAAGGGCAGACGGCACGGACCCGGCGGAGACACCACCCATGTCACTTTCGGAGTGCTTGCCGCTGCCTCCGGACCTGGGATTGGCTGGTTCAGGCCGCACCGGGGACACGCAGACGTCCCCGCTCCGGCTCCCACAACCAGTGAATCGAAGGGCAATCAGATGAGTGACATCGCGATATCCGAGGACCGGCGCGCACAGGTGCGGGCCATCGTCGCGGACGTCCTCGAAGTGGACGTGGACGCCCTGACCGACGAGAGCAGCTTCGCCGACGACTTCGAGGCGGACTCGCTGCTGATCATCGAGATCTTCTCGCGCTTCGAGCGCGACCTCGGCATCCGGATTCCGCAGGAGGACCTCACCGAGCTCGACGAACTGCCGAGCGCCTACCTCCTCGTCGAGAAGCACAGCACCCCGGAGGCGCTGGGTGTCTGACGAGGCCTCCGCCACCGGGCGCCGGGTCGTCGTCACCGGGCTCGGCGCGGTGAGCAGCCTCGGGCTCGGCGCCCGCGCGCTCACCGCGGCGATCCGGGCCGGGCGCAGCGGCATCGGCCCGATCGGACAGTTCGACGGTACGGGCTTCGAGCGCGCCCTCGCCGGTGAAGTGCGCGGCTTCCACGCGGAGATGCACCTGCGGGGAACCGATCCCGCACGGTGGGGGCGCAGCGGCCGCTTCGCCGCCGCCGCAGCGCGGATGGCGGTCACGGACGCCGGAGTGAATCCCGCCGCGCTGTCCGCGGGAAGCACCGCGAGCTGCTTCGGAACGACCAACGGTGAGTCACAGGTGCTGGAGGGACTGACCCGGCAATGGGTCGACGACGGCCTTGACGCGCTCGACCCGGTGCTCGCCGGTCAGGCCGACGCCGGCCGGATCGCCGCCGCCGTCAGCGCCGAACTCGACCTGAGCGGCGAGTCCATCACCCTCGGCACCGCCTGCGCCGCCGGCAACTACGCCATCGGCTACGGCTTCGACCTGGTCCGTACGGGAGAGGCGGACGCCGCACTGTGCGGCGGAGCCGACGCCTCCAACCGGGCCACCCACGCCGGCTTCCACCGCCTCGGGGCCCTCGCCGCCGACGTCCCCCGCCCCTTCGACGAACACCGCGACGGCATCGTCACCGCGGAGGGCAGTGCGGCGCTGCTCCTGGAACCCCTCGACACGGCGCTGGCACGCGGGGCCCGGATCTACGCCGAGGTCCTCGGGTACGGCATGACCTGCGACGCCCGCCACATGACCAACCCGGACGCCGCGTCGATCGCCGAGTGCATCCGGCGCGCCCACCACCACGCCGGCATCAAGCCCGGCGACGTGGACTACATCTGCGCACACGGAACCGGCACCAGGGCGAACGACTCCACGGAGACGGCCGCCGTGCGCGAGGTGTTCACCGACGGCCCCCCGCCGATCAGCTCGATCAAGTCCATGCTCGGGCACACGATGGGAGCGGCGGCCGGCTTCGGGGCCCTGGTGTGCTGCGCCGCCCTGTCCGAAGGCTTCCTCCCGCCGAGCGCCACGCTCCGCCAGGTGGATCCGGCGCTGGGACCGGGACTCGACTGCGTCCAGGGACGGGCCCGGGCCGCCCGGCCGCGCATCGTACAGAACCACGGCTTCGCCTTCGGCGGGAACAACGCCGTCACGATCTTCGGAGAGTTCACCGTATGAGCATCGTGGACGACCAGCAGCGTCCGGCCGTCACATCGCGGACGGTGGTCCCCTTGGCACTGGACACCGCCGGCGTGGTCAGCGCCGCCGGCGTGGGACTGCGACCCCTCGCCGACGCCCTGCGGCGGGGCGCGGCGGGCGGCGGACAGCCGCCCGCCGCCCACGAGGCGGAGAGCTACCCGCCCCTCACCCTGCGCCCGGCGGACTTCCCGGCCGCCGACCTCCTCGGCGTCAAGGGACTGAACCGGCTGACGCGGGCCGAACAACTGGGCATGGCTGCCTGCACCCTGGCGCTCGAACCGGTCGCCGACCGCTCCGGGACCGGCGTGGTCCTCGGCAGCGCCGTCGGCAGCAGCGGCGGTGCCGGCCGCTTCACCCGGGACACCTTCGTCCAGGAACGCCCCGACATGGTGAACCCGTCGGCCTTCCCGGGCACCCTGATGAACGCGGCGGCAGGCCGCACGGCCATCCGCCACGGGCTCACCGACGCGAACGCCACCGTCTCCGGCGGACCCCTGGCCTCGCTGCACGCACTGCGTTTCGCCCGGAACACCCTGGTGGCCGGCCACGCACGCCGGATGCTGACCGGAGGCGTGGAGGAGCTGTCGCCCCAGAGCGCCTGGGCCTGGCACCGGGCCGGATCGCTCGCACCGGGCACCGCACTCGGCGAAGGCGCCGCGGTGTTCGCCCTGCGGACGGTCCCGGACGGCGCCACCGGCGAGAGCCCCCTCGCCCTCGTCATGGCCGTCGAGACCGGGTTCGCCGCGGGCGGGCCCCTCGCCGTCGCCCGCCGCCTCACCACCTGCGTACGGGACGCCCTCGCCCGCAGCGGTGTCGGCGCCGCCGACGTCGCCGTGGTCGCACCCGGTGCCGCCGGCCGGCGAGGCTGGGCGGCCGTGGAGGAACGCGCCCTGCGCGCGGCGCTCGACGCCCCCGACGGCCGGCACCTGCTGCGCGTGCAGGAGGTGCTCGGCGAGACCCACGGAGCGGGCGTCGCCCTCCAGGTCGCCGCCGTCGTCGCCCGCTGGCACGACCCCCACCTCGACACCCGCGGCGAGCGGGCCGCCCTCGTCACCTCCGTCGGCCCGGACGGCTCGGTCGGCTGCGCCGTCCTGCTGCACCCGCACGCGGGCGCCTGAACCTCCCCGCCCCCGCCCCCGCCCGACCGATCCCACCGATCCCACCGATCCCACCGATCCACCGATCCACCGATCCACCACCACGTAAGGACATCCCCTCCCCATGCGTTACCGCTATCTCGGCCGAACCGGCCTCCAGGTCTCCGAGCTGTCCTTCGGGGCGGCCACGCTCGGCACCCCCGGCGCGTTCGGCGGGCTGCCCGGTGCGAACTGGTCCCAGTTCGGCGTCAACGCGGGCGACGACGCCGTCCGCCTCGTCCACGCCTGCCACGACGCGGGCGTCAACTTCTTCGACACCGCCGACGTCTACCGGGACGGCGAGTGCGAGGAACTGCTCGGCCTGGCACTGAAGGACCGCCGGGACAAGGCCGTCATCGCCACCAAGGCCCGCTTCCGCACCGACCCCGACGACGTCAACGCGGCCGGCTCCTCCCGGCACCACCTGGTGCGCGCCGTCGAGGCCAGTCTCCGCCGCCTCGGCACCGACTACATCGACGTGCTCTACCTCCACGGCACCGACCCGCGGACCTCCCTGGAGGAGACCCTCGGGGCCCTAGACGACCTGGTGCGCGCCGGAAAGCTGCGCTACATCGGCTGCTCGAACTTCCCCGGCTGGCAGCTGATGAAGGCACTCGACATCTCCGACCACCGCAACCTCGCCCGCTTCGCCGCCTACCAGGGCTACTACAACCTGGGAGCCCGCGAACTGGAGCACGAGATCGTGCCCGCCGCCGCCGACCGGGGCGTGGGCATCACCGTCTGGAGCCCGCTGGCGGGCGGCTTCTTCAGCGGGAAGTACCGGCGCGGGCAGGACGTCTCCGCGGACTTCCGCCTGGCACACGAGGGCCCCGCCTCCATCGCCCCGCTCACCGATCGCGAGCAGGCCTACGACGTGGTGGAGGTGCTCGACGGCATCGCCCGCGAGCGCGACGTCTCGATCGCCCAGGTCGCCCTCAACTGGGTGCTGAGCAAGCCCGCCGTGACGTCCGTGGTCTTCGGCGCCAGCCGCCCCGGCCAGCTCCAGGACAACCTCGGCACCGTCGAGTGGGAGCTCACCACCGAGGAGCGGCAGCGCCTGGACGCGGCGAGCGACCGGCCCGCGCCCTACCCGTACTGGCACATGCGCGCGATCGCCGGCGACCGGAACCTGCCCGGAGACATCCAGCCCTGACCGCGGCCGCGTCCACCCCCACAGTTCAGCCGAAGCCCAACCCAGGAGCACAGCCGTGCCCATTGCCGTCATCGCCCTGTCCCTCAGCGGTTTCGCCATCGGAGTCGCCGAGTTCATCATCGCGGGGATCCTCCCCGACATCGGAGCCGACCTCTCCGTCTCCATCCCCACCGCGGGACTCCTGGTGTCCGGGTACGCGCTAGGCGTCGTCATCGGCGCCCCCGGCCTCACCGTTCTGTGCGCCCGCACCGAACGCAGGAGCCTGCTGATCCGGCTCATGCTGCTCTTCCTCGCCGGAACGGTCCTGTCCGCCCTCGCCCCCACCTACGGGCTGCTCATGGCGGGCCGGGTGCTCTCCGCCCTCGCCCACGGCGCGTTCTTCGGCGTCGCGATGGTGGTCGCCTCCGATCTCGTCCCCGAAGACCGCAAGGGCCGCGCCGTGTCGATGGTCGCCGCGGGTCTCACCCTCTCCACGATCCTCGGCGTCCCGGCGGGCACGTTCATCGGCCAGCACTTCGGCTGGCGCTGGGCATTCTGGATGGTCGCCCTCTTCGCCGCGGTGGGCCTGGCGGGCATCGCCTCGCTCGTGCCCCGGACCCCGGCGCCCGAGGGCACCGGGCTGCGCTCCGAACTGAAGGTGCTGCGCCGTCCGCAAGTACTGCTGGTCCTGCTCACCACCGTGCTCGGCTTCGGCGGCGTCATGACCTCGTACACCTACATCGCGGAAATGGTCACCCACGTCACCGGCTTCACCGACGACGCCGTCACCCTGATCATGGTGCTCTTCGGCGTCGGCATGTTCGTCGGCAACCTGGTCAGCGGCCGGTTCGCGGACCGCGCCCCCAAGAGCACCATGTGCGGTGCGCTGGCGCTGCTCACACTCGTCCTCGGGGCGTTCACCTTCACGGTGCACGACAAGGCGGCCACCTGCGTGACCGTCTTCCTCTTCGGCGCGGCCACCTTCGCCACCATCTCCCCGCTCCAGATGCGGATCATGGCCAAGGCCGACGGCGCCCCCACGCTCGCCTCGGCGTCGAACATCGCCGCCTTCAACCTCGCCAACGCCGCCGGCCCGCTCCTCGGCGGCAGGATCATCGACGCCGGCCTCGGCTACCCCGCCCTCAACTGGGCCGGGGCCCTCGTCACCCTCGCCGGACTTCTCCTCGCCGGCCTCGGCGTGGCAGCGGAGCGCAAGGAGCGCGCCGCCACGCCCGCCGTCACCTCACCGAGCGGCAGCGCCGCCGCGCACTGAACGCCATCGATACGAAAGGAAGCCACCGTGGAAGCCCCCGTCCTCGACGCGCCCCGCAGCCCCACCGCCCCCGCCTACGACCGGACCGTGTCCCGCTCGCTCGTCCACCGCTGGGCCCTGTCCGAGGTGTTCCTCACCGATTCCGTCGCCACCGGCGAGGGCACCTTCACCGCCGCCGCGCAACTGCCCCTCTCTCACGCGTACTTCCGCGACCACATACCGGGGCGGAGCTTCCACGACCCGCTGCTCGTGCTGGAGAGCTGCCGCCAGGCGGTCACCTACGGCGCGCACCTCTACGAGGCGGTGCCCCGCGACACCACGTTCATGGTCACGTCCTGGACGCTCGACATCACCGAGCCGGAGGCGCTCCGATGCGGCGAACGGCCCGGGGAACTGCGCATGGACGCAGAGGTCACCCAACGCGCCCGGCGCGGCGGACGGCTGCGCCGGCTGGCCTTCGCCATGGACCTCACGCTCGACGGCCGCACCCTGGGCCGGCTCACCATGGACACCAACTGCACCCCCACCGACCAGTACCACGCACTGCGCCGCATGCAGCGCGGCACCACCGTCCCCACGGCGTTCACCCTGCCCGCCGAGCCCGCCGGAGCACCGGTCGACCCGGCCCGGGTGCGCCGGCTCGACCCGGTGAACACCGTGCTCGACGCCGTACGCCTGGGCCCGGCCACCCTCACCGCCCGTCTCAGCCCCCGTACGTACCTCAACCGCAGCATGTACGACCACCCCTACGACCACGTCCCGGCCATGGTCTTCAGCGAGGCGGCCCGCCAGTGCGCCCTGCTGCTGTGCCCGGAGGGCACCGCCACGCCGGAGACCGACGCCGCACGCGTGCTGCGGCTGCACGGTCGCTTCCTGAAGTTCGCCGAACTGGACGACCAGGTGCACCTGACCGCCGCACGCGAGGAAGACGGCAGCCAGGAAGCCTTCCGCATGAGCGCCGTCCAGCAGGACGAGACGGTGGCCGAGGTACACGTGGCGCTGGGCTGACCCTCCGCCTGCCCGCCAGACCGTCCCCTCCACCTCCACCTTCCCCTTTCCCCTTTCCCCTCTCCCTTCTCCCTTCTCGCCTCCGGAGTTCTCCGTGACCACGGCACTGCCGACGACCACGCACGCCGTCGCGTTCTTCGACGTCGACGAGACGCTCACCACCGTCAAGACCATGTTCGACTTCTACGACTTCTTCCTGAAAGCCGTCGGGCACACTCCGCAGGAACAGCAACGGCTCCGCCAGGACGCCCGCGACCTGCTGCGCCCCGGCACGCCCCGGGAACAGGGCAACCGGCTCTTCTACCGGCGATTCGCCGGCTACCGGGCCGAGGAGACGGAAGCCGCCGGCCGGGCGTGGTTCGCACAGCACCTGCGGCAGGGCGGCTTCTTCCACCAGGACGTCCTCGAAGAGCTCACGGCCCACCAGGAGCGGGGGCTGGCCACCGTCCTCGTCTCCGGTTCCTTCGCCGCCGCTCTGGATCCGGTGGCCGCCCACGTCGGTGCCGACGTCGTGCTGTGCACGCGCCCGGAGATCCAGGACGGGGTGTACACCGGGGAGGTGCTGACGACGATGATCGGCGACGCCAAGGCTCGGGCCGCCCGAGAGCTCCTGTCCGAGCGCGGCATCGCCCCTGAACAGTGCCACGCCTACGGCGACCACGTCTCCGACCTGGGGCTTCTCCGCCTCGTCGGCCACCCGGTCGTCGTCGGCGACCACCCGGACTTGCTGGCGGAGGCCGGCCGGCACGGCTGGCACCACCTGCCGGGCGTCCCGGCCTGACCCACGGGCGGCGCCAGGTCACGTCACGGAAACCCGTGTCGTGACCGCCTCCCCGGACCCACCGGACGGGTGGCGAACCGGGAGACCGCCATCCGCTACGCGGACTCCACCCGCCGGACGATCAGCGTCGTCCTGCCGGAAGGGACGTCTTTCGTCAACTGGCGCGAGAAGCGAAGGCTTCGGTCCTCCGAAGACGCAGGCGCGCTTGTCCGCTGATCTCCGCCGCCGCGACGCTCGCAGCCAAAGGCATGCCCCCCTTCGCGGAGGCGGGCCGAACGGGCGGCGCGCGCCGTCGTTTCCGGGGCGCTGCGGAACACGTGCCGCGGCTGCGCGTGCGGGGCCATGCACGGTTCGAAGAAAAACTTCGGCCGGAGGTGAATCCTTTCCGGACCTCCCCGCCTCTTGTCTGTGTACCGGCCGAACGGGCCGGCAGAACCGGGAGGAAACACCAATGATGGTCACTGGCCTCGTAGTGATCGGAGCCCTGCTCGTGGGCGCGTGCAGCTGGCACCTGATGCGGCGCTACAAGAGCCGAAGCTGAGCAGCGGCCACGCGCGGGGAGCCTTCCGGATATGAGTAGCAGATGAACCAACGCTTTGCCTGGCCGGACGAGCGGCTGATCAGGGCCGCTCAGGACGGCGACGTCACTTCACTCACCACCGTCGTCATGGAATCGCAGCCCCATGTGCGCAAGTTCGCCATATCGCTGTGCGCCTCGCCGCAGGACGCGGAGGACGCGGCGCAGGAGGCGCTGATCATCCTCTACCGGAAGATCGGCACCTTGCGGGCCGCCGGCGCGCTGGCCTCATGGATGTTCCGGATCGTGCGCAACGAATGCCTCCGGCAGGTACGGCTGTTCGTCTCGCGGGGCGACGAGAAGTCGGCCGAACCGGAGGCGTCTGCGGAACCGTCCGCCGAGGACGCGGTGCTGCACAGGCTGGAAGCGGAGCGGGTCGCCGCTGCGGTCAGCGCCCTTCCCCGTGACCTGCGGCAGGTCCTGATCATGCGGGACGTACAGGGCCTGCCCGGCAAGACCGTCGCCCATGCGCTCGGTCTGAGCAACGCCGCGATGAAATCGCGGCTGCACAGAGCACGCGCAGCACTGCGCCACTCGCTGGCGGCGACCGACCGAGCACCCGATCAAACCATCGACCAACCAGCCGGAGGAGACTCACGACCGTGAACACCGTGAACACCGTGAACACCGTGAAGCCCGAGCAGGGCGCGAAGGCCCGGGCCACCGCACAGTCCGCGGCGCCCGAGATGAACTTCGCCAGCAAGTCCGTCCCGCGCCACCTGGCGCGCGGCGCCATCGGCTTCGGGCTGATCATCGGCTCGATCGCCCTGGTGCCCGTCGCCGGCCCGGCCACCCTGCTGGCGGCCCCGTTGGCCCTGATCGCCTTCCGCGGCTGCCCCACCTGCTGGATGGTCGGCCTGGCGCAGACCGTCTCCCGCGGCCGTCTGGAGCGCCAGTGTGCGGACGGCGTCTGCACCCTCACCAAGGCGCACCCGTCGGCGAAGGCCACGGACGAGCCGACCGTGGACATCAACGTCCCGGCCGCTTCCCGGTGACCCGGCCGGGCGACGGATAGCGGGCGGCCTCAAGGCCACCCGTTTGCCATCCGCCCTTGAAGAGCGGCTGTTGATGGTGTGTGCGAAACCGTTCGTGGAACGGTCACGGTGACCGTTCCACGAACGGAAGTCATGGAGTGGGTGAGGCACCTGACTGAGCAAGAGGTGACAGCCACCGTCGTGACCTCGGCCGGCGGCTCATCGGCCCTTCTCGGTGATCATGTCGATCAGGCCGTGGGCTGTGTTGTCGCCCGAGAAGATCTCGGAGAGCTCGGCGCCTTCAAAAGTGGCGTCCTCGGTGCTGCGGAGGAACATGGCCTGCTCGTACTCGGTGAACGCGGCCTCGACGTCGTCGGGGTGCGCGGCGAGGGCCTTGCCGAGTTCGGCGCCGTCGAGCATGGCCAGGTTGGCGCCTTCGCCGTTCGGGGCCGCGAGGTGGGCGGCGTCGCCGAGCAAGGTCACCCCCGGCACCCGGTCCCACCGGTGCCCGGTCGGCAGAGCGTAGTGGGGACGCAGGACCGGCGCGGTGTCGCCGTCCGTGATCAGGGCGGTGAGTTCCGGTGCCCAGCCCTCGAACTCCCGCGCTATCCGCGCGGTGGCCGCAGCGGCGTCGGTGAAGTCGATGGCGGCGAACCAGTCCTGCGGCCTGGCCAGCGCCACGTAGGTGTGCAGGGTGTCGCCGCTTTCCCGGTGGGCGAAGATCTCCCTGCCCGGCGCGGGCGCGATCAGCATCCCGCCGCCGACCGCCTTCGCGGCGGCTGCATGCCGGGTGTCGGCGTCGAACAGGTACGTCTCGACGAACGACGTGCCGGCGTACACGGGTGTGGCGGTGGAGAGCAGCGGCCGGACCCGTGACCACGCGCCGTCCGCGCCGACCAGCAGGCTCGTGACGACGGTGCTGCCGTCGGCGAACGTCACCTCGTGGCGGCCCTCGCCGAGGGCGCGGACGCTGCTGGCCTTGTGCCCCCACCGGACGGTGCCGGCCGGGAGTGAGTCGAGCAGGATCTGCCGCAGTTCACCGCGCTGCACCTCGGGGCGTCCGCCCGTGCCGTCGTCGGCTTTGTCGAGCAGGACGGTCCCGTCCCGGTCGAGGACCCGCATCGCCTGGCGGCCCTCCAGGACGATGGCGTGGAACTCGTCCATCAGGCCGGTCGCCTCGAGGGCGAGCTGCCCGTTGTAGTCGTGGATGTCGAGCATCCCGCCCTGCGTGCGCGCCGACGGGGAGGACTCCGCCTCGTAGACCGTGACCGGGATTCCGTGGACGTGAAGGACGCGGGCCAGCGTGAGTCCGCCGAGTCCTGCGCCGATGATCGTGACGGGCGTGTGCATGGTGGCTCCTTCGGGATCGGGCCGGCCGGTGAGCTCCGGCCGGCCGTCTCCGAAAAGGTGCCAGGCCCCGCCGACGAGCCGCCGACATCGGACCGACAGCCCCCGACAGCCCCCGACAGATGACCGACACCGCGGCTCCGCCGCCCGGCCACCCCGGGTCATAGCGCCGATCAGCCAGGAGGCACCGGCCCCACCGCTCCGGGGGCCGGCCGGTTCAGGAGGTGACGTCGTTGATGATGTTTGCGATCACCCAGATCACCCATGCCACGGGCAGCAGCACGGCCAGGCTCGTCGCACGGCGCAGCACTGGTGCCCCGGTCTGCGGCCGCGCATGGCCCCCGGACGGCTCGGGCAGCCGGTTCACCTTCGCCAGCGCCAGCCGGTTGGCGATGAGCGTGCCCGGTGTGAACAGCACCAGCGACAGCGGCGACCACCATCCCTGCCACAGCGTCCGCGCGGTGAGCTCACGGAAGTACGTCGTCCCGCACCCGCGGCAGAAGGGGCCCTCCACCTTGTGGAATCGCATCAGCACCAGCACGCCCTGGTGGAGGCGGAAGGTCACCGGGGCCGCCGGGAACGCCCCGCAGTGGCGACACATCAGCGCCGCTGCCGGGGCCGAGGCGGGACCCGCTCCCGGATACGCCGGGCCGGGACCGGACACGGGCCACCCCGTGGGCGGTTGGGGACCGAAGCCGGGTGGGGTCTGGCCCGTGGCCGGATCGGCCGGCCACGGCCCGCCTGGCTGAGCGGACGAGGAACTGACAGTCATCAGGGAAATTCCTTGCACATGAGAGAAGGCAGCGCGCTGAGCACGCCGCCACAAAGGTCACAGCAGAACAGACACGCTTCACCCGATCATGGTTCCTCACTCCTTGCGATTATCGGATGATCCATACCTGCCGATGGTGGCGGCTGCCGTCGCGTACGGCGGCATGCCGTTGACACCTGCCGAACGGCGTGCGAGAAAGGCTGCAGGGCGCGTTCGGTCACTGTCTCCTCGTCTGAGGTGCGGTTCTTCTTGTGACCGGGCTGCCAGTACGTGCCCGTGCCGACGCCGGGGCCGCGTGAAAATTCACTGTCGCCACACGCGAGACTGTCGAACAGTGGGCACACCACCGCATACGTGAACGGACAACTCTCCTTTGACCACGATTCCCGGATCCCGTGTCCCGGGGCGGACCTGGACGATCCGTCTGACCGGCCACGGCGACCACACCGTCTCCGTCACCTGCAGCACCGAGGCATGCCGCATGCCGCCCCGGTCCAAGGACACGGCGGCCATGCGACGGTTCGCCGCCGAGCA
Organism: Streptomyces sp. NPDC048258; assembly: GCF_043201995.1. Lineage (NCBI taxonomy): Bacteria > Bacillati > Actinomycetota > Actinomycetes > Kitasatosporales > Streptomycetaceae > Streptomyces > Streptomyces sp. NPDC048258. Next base: position 33,791 of record NZ_JBICZH010000017.1, on the reverse strand, counting down.
CGCCCGCGCGCACGCCCGCCTCGCCACCGTCCGCCCCAACGCGGCGTGCGCCTGCCAGGCCGCCGAATGCGGATTCCACGAGGACACCAGAGCCTCCTGCACCGGTGCCCCGCTGCTCCTCCTCATCCACAACCCGGCCGTCGGCCAGGTCTGGACCCTCGCCGAGATCTGCCAGGCCTGCGCACCCCTGATCTCCCACACCGCCGTCCTCGGCCGCGCCCAGCGGCCGACGGCTTCTCGTCCCGCCGCGGCATCGGCCCCCGCTTCGCCAGCAGTCCCCGCCGCACCCGCCCCGGCACGCGCGGCTGTGGCCGGCGGCTTTTCGTCCCCCGAGGCCGCTCCCGAAGCTGTCTCCCGCCGCCGCCCGCACCGCGGCGGCCCCCGACGCACCCGCTGACGGCCGTCACAAGACGCCTCGTACGGGCCTGCGGGGCTGGTGTCCCCGGCTCCCGACCAGCGCGCGAGCTGGAGAACGGCCGCTTGTACGTGGGCTTTCAGGTGGAAGGCTGACCCGTTCGTCTCCTGCCCGCACGCCGCGCATCCCCTGACCGAGTCCCCCACCGCAGGGAGGTCACAGCCGCCAGTACGTACCCGCACGGGAGTCGACGTGCACCACGTGCCGGCCGACGCGCACCACGTGGTGGTCCGGACCGGACCAGGAGCCGGTGGCACCGTCGGCGCCGGACAGCGGGGTCCAGATCTCCAGGAAGGTGCTGCCGTCCGGGTTGGTGCCCCGCTCGACGAGGTTCGCGCCCTGCCACCGGAAGGTGCCGGCGTCTTCGCCGGGCTCGCCCGTGAGGTGGTGGAAGTGCACCTGGGAGCCGTCGAAGGCGGTCGTGCCGGCGAAGCCCCGGCTGTCGGCGTAGTACGGTCCGGCCTGCAGCCACACCCCTTCGCGATCCTCGAGAAGGGGTCCGCCGTTGCGGCTGATGCCGCGCCGCAGCCAGGCGCCGGGCTCGGGCACCGGGACCCCGGGGCCGCCCGGGACGCGGCCCGCCGGTTCGGGCTCAGGCCTCGTCATCGGTAGCGGGGTCGTCCACGGCGTCCACGACATCCACGTTGTCCACGTCGTCCACGTCGTCCACGGCCACGAGCGTCAGCGGTACGTTGCCGCGTACTGCCTGCGAGTACGGGCAGACCGCGTCCGCCCGGTGCAGCAGGGGCTGGAGGTCCGCCGCCCGCCACCCCGGCAGGCTGACGGTGAGGGCCACCGCGAGGCCGTAGCCCGCGGGCGTGTCCGTGGTGCCGAGCTGCACTTCGCAGGCCACGCGCGCGGCGGAGGCATCCGCCCCGAACTCGGCGGCGACCTCCGCGAGCGCGGAGGTGAAGCAGGCGGCGAAACCGGCCGCGAACAGCTGCTCGGGGTTGGTGGTGCCGGGCACCTTCTTGCGCGGCGGGGCGAGGCGGACGTCCAGGCGCCCGTCGTCCGTGTGGACGGATCCGGTACGTCCCCCGGCGGCATGCGCGGTCGTCCGGTACAGGCTGCGGGTGAGTGGCACGGTCATGGCGTTCGGCCCATCTTGCTCGACGAGGACGCTGCCCGGGTGCGGACAGCGGACGGCGCTGCTCGTGCAGCACCTCGCGCGTCGTCGTGCGTGACCGGGTACGGCGCATCTCGTCCGGGGCCTTGGATCCGGCCGCCGGACAATCTAGCAACGGAGGCAGCCGGCCGGGGCTTCGCCCGCGGTGAAGTTCCTCACCCGCTGCCGGCCCCGTCGCGATCCGGGGACGCGGGCCGGTGCCGGCTGCGGTACGCCCCGGGAGGCATGCCCTCCCACCGGGTGAAGGCACGGACCACGGCCGTCGCACCGCTCAGGCCGACGAGGGGGGCGATCCGGTCCAGCGGCAGGGCCGTGGTCTCCAGCAGCTGCCTGGCCCGGCCGTGGCGGGCGGCGTCGAGGAGCGCGCGCCACGAGGTGCCCTCCGCGTGCAGGGCCCTGCGCAGGCTCCGGACGCTCAGATTGAGTTCCTTGGCGGGGCCCTCGGGTCCAGCGTCCTCGAGCGCGGCGTGCTCCAGCCACTGCCGCACGCGCTCGGCCGCGGTCGCGGCAGTGGACAGCCGGTCCAGGAGCCGGTCGGCGTAGGCCCGGTGGAGGGCGTTGAGCGCCGGGTCGTACAGGGGGCGGCGCCTGTCGAGGTCCTCGTTGGCGACCGTGATCGCGTTCTCCGGGGCGTCGAAGGTGACGGGGCAGCCCAGGACGCGGGCGTATGGCTCGGCCGTGCCCGCACGGGGGTGGGCGAACGACACGGCCCGTGGCGCCCAGTCGTCGCCGGCGATCCAGCGGGCGGCCCGCACCATGCTGCTGACGACCGCCTCCACCTGCTGGGGGTGCATGGCCGCCGGGCGCCGTAGCGGCGAACGCAAGGGTGCCCCCGGCGCGTGCGACCCAGGGGCACCCTTGCGGGGATCCGCCATCAGCGCGCTGACCGGATCCAGCGCCGCCCGCCCTCGCCGAGTCCGCACATCCGGACGCGGGATGGCTGCCTGGCGGTCATCGTCATCCGCGAAGGCGCGGTGTGCGCAGTGCGCGTGTGACGGTTCCGGTGCCGGCTGCCAGGGTTGCGGAGGCGAGGACGGCGAGGACGGGGTTCACGTAGGCGGGGACCAGGTCGTCGTCGGTGTTGCAGGTGTTCGACAGCGGGAGCAGCGTCTCGACGTGTTCGTCGGGGTCGAAGCGGGTGTGCAGGGTGAGTTCGCACATTTCGCGGATGTCCAGGACCAGGAGGTGGGTCAGGCCCACCAGGTAGTGGACGCCGGTCAGGACGGCCAGCAGCATGGTCCAGAGTGCCCACCGGTCGCCGCGGGCCGCGCGCCTGACGGCCGCAACGCAGCACCAGAGGGCGGCCACGAATGCGCCCACCTGCAGGAATTCAGTCAGCATGGCGCCACGGTATGCGGACTGCGCGAGCACTATTCGGGCATACCGTCAGTTTATGTCCAGCAGTCAGGCATTGGTGACCGAACCAGCACATGTGCGCTGTTGGATCATGACCTCGTAAGGCGTGTTCATGTCACGCACGCGCACCACCAAGGTGAAAATCCAGGGATCCGCAGGGGACACGACCGGCGCCCAGGACATGCTCGCCGCCACGCTCAAGCGCCTGGAGCAGGTCCAGGACGGCCGGCGGGCCACGGCCACGGCCGCCGATACCGCAGCGAAGGCCGACAAGCGCCGAGTTGGAGCACCACGCCCCGCCCGGTGCCGTGAACTGGCCGGCTGGTCTTGATTACCCGTTTGGACCCCGCTGGGCGGCAGTGATCCTCTGCGCCGCCGGGGCCGCGGCTGACAGGGAGCTGGTCTCGGCCTCGACAACCCGGCCGTCGGCACTGTCCGCGCAGGTGCCGGTCGGGGTTCAGCGCAGCGGCGGGTGCGCGGCGAGCCAGTGGCGCGCGATCTGTTCGCGTGTGGCGACCCACGCCCCGCCGCGCTGCGCGGCGTGTCTCAAGAAGCCGTCGAGCGCGCGGATGCGGCCTGGCCGGCCGATGATCCGGCAGTGCATGCCGACGCTCATCATGCGCGGGCGCTCAGCGCCCTCGGCGTGGAGCGCGTCGAACGTGTCGACGAGGTACGAAAGCATGTCGTCAGCGGTCGTAAAGCCGTGGACGATCAGGAACTTGAAGTCGTTCGCATCGAGGCTGTACGGCACCACGAGGTGCGAGCGGCCGCCCTCCTGGACGTAGAACGGCAGGTCGTCCGAGTAGTCGTCGGAGTCGTAGAGGAAACCGCCCTCCTCGACGACGAGGCGCCGAGTGTTCGGGCTCGTCCGGCCGGTGTACCAGCCGACGGGCCGACGTCCGACGAGCCGCTCGATCGTCGCGATCGAGCGGGCGATGTCGCCGCGCTCTGCGTCCTCGGGCACGTGACGGTAGTCGATCCAGCGCCAACCGTGGCCGGCGACTTCCCAGCCGGCGGCGCCCATCGCTCGCGCCGCGTCCGGGTTGCGCTCCAGTGCCTGCCCGACGGCGTGGACGGTGAGCGGTGCGTCGTGGGCTGCGAGCGTGCGATGGATGCGCCAGAACCCGGCGCGCGAGCCGTAGGCGAACATCGACTCGACGTTCAGCTCGCGTCCGCCCACCACGGGTGGCGCGCCGACGAGCTCGTGGAGGAAGCCCTCGGAGGCGGGGTCGCCTTCGAGGACGTTCTGCTCACCGCCCTCTTCGTAGTTGAGAACGAGGCTGACGGCGACGCGGGCGCCGCCGGGCCAGGCGGCATGCGGCGGCTCGGCGCCGTAGCCGACGAGGTCGCGCTGATGCTCGGACACGGGCGGCACCCTACCGCCGATCGGTCGCCGCGCCAGAGGAGCGGTGCCGAGGCCGCCCACACCGCGGAGTGCGGCATCAACCGGCTCACAAGCCACCGGGCCGTCGCACCGCAGGGCACCGGCCGTTGAGCGCATGCTTCAAGAGGACATCGCGGCCCGCTCGGCCTCACTGCGGAGAACACAGAATTCATTGCCTTCAGGGTCCGCGAGGACGGCCCAGCCTGCGCCGTCGGGCTCCCGGCGATCGGTGACGAGGGTGGCACCGAGGCCCAGCAGCCGCTCGACCTCCTCCTCGCGCGATGTCTCCGGGCGCAGACACAGGTGGATCCTGTTCTTGATCGTCTTCGGTTCCGGCACCTGGTTGAAGTACAGCAACGGCCCCTCCGGCAGCAGCACCTCAGTCTCCCGGGCACCCGGTCTGTCCTCCGGATGCAGCGGACAACCGACCACCTCGCTCCAGAATCGGGCCAGCTCATAGGCATCCGCACAGTCGATCGCTACGTTCTGCACCACTGAGACCATGCACGTGAGCCTGCCCCGAGCATCGCCCGGTCCGCCACCAAATTTCGCGCAGAGACTCCAGCAACGCTTTCGTAACAGGCCCACCTTGCCGACCCGGACGCGCCAGGAAAGTGCCGGCAAGGCTCAGCGCTGTCGGACCGGGAGTCACCGAAGCGGTGCCGGTAGCAGTGCAGGTCGGGGCCGCAGAGGTTGGCGGCTCGCGTCCCCGCCTGTGATCAGCATGTCGTGATCGTGTCACGATCCGGTGGGCCCGCCCGGATGGGCGCAACCAGGCGACATAAAGACGATATTAAGGTGACGTGCGCCTGCCAAGGTGCGTACCTGTTCATCACTCTTTGCAACGGGATTGAATGTGAAGCTTCGTCATGTCCGCGCAATAGCCGTCTTCGGTGTCGCCGTCGTCGCGCTCACCGGAGCCCGTGGCTCCCACGGCGCCAGCTGTGGCGGCAGCCACGGCTCCAGCTCCTCGCACTCCAGCAGCTCGGGCAGCTCCAGCAGCGGTACCACCGGCGGCAGCGACAGCAGCAGCGGCAGCACGTCCGGCAACACCTCCGTTACGGGCGGTTCGAGCAGCGCCAACAAGGCCGAGCGCGACATCAAGATCGACAAGTGCCGCCTGGACGACTCGGGCAAGAACCTCGTCGCCCGACTCACCGTCACCAACAGCAGCTCGTTGAGCTACACCTACAACATCACCATGAAGTTCGAAGGCGCGCCCGGGTCGAACGCCCTCACCGCCACGGCCAAGGTCACCAACCTGACGGTCAAGGCCGGTGGATCCCAGCAGGCCGAAGCCACAACGCCGTACACCGGCAAGGGCGACGGAAGCGAGTACAAGGAGTGCGTCGTCTCCAGCGCGTCCAAGAGCGCCTCCTGACACACCGTCCTCCGGCCGGGCCGGGCGGGCGTGCTGGGGCAGTCCCGGTGTGGGGCGCTGGTCACGGCCCATCCGACCTGGTGGGGCCGCGGAGCTGCTGCCCTCGGCCCCGCCTGCCGGCCCGGCCGCCACCCTTCTGCCGCTAGTGCCCAGCCACTTCGGCGCCGACCGCCCCCATGCTTGCGTGACCGTGCGGAAGGCGCCCGGTTTCCTGGACCGGCTACACGACGACGGGCATCGTCGCGTACGAGAGCGACGCGACGATGCCGCACGCTCGTCGGGTACACGGCGCAGTCACGCCTCGCAGGCTGCTCCCCGATCGCCTCCCAGAGCGGGGGGCGTACGGCAGAATCCCGCTGTGAAGTCCGTGGGAATCCTTGCCGATCTGGAAGCGCACATGGCGGAGCTGTCCACGCCGATGCGGGTGTTCGTGGCGGTCGGACGGTTCACCGAGCCGGAACCCGACCTGCCAGAGCTGGCGGCCCGGATCCGCGCCCTGCTGGCCGAGGGCGCCGCCGACGAGGCCTGGCGGCGCTTTCTGCCCGCGTACGCCCCGCCGTCCGTCCCGGAGATCTGCGCGGCTCTGGAACCGGTGGAGACGCACGCGGCCGCTGCGTTCCTGGCCCAGGTCGCGGCTGTCGACCTGGTCTGGCCAAGCCACCAGCACCTGCCCGCCGAGGCCGCCGAGCGCGCGGCGGAGCGGGTGGTGTCCCTGCTCGGACCGGAGGGCAGCTGGTGGTCCAATCACGACGCCGAATGCGGCGCCGTGAACGGGCTGACCCCGCTGTTCGACAGCCTGCTCGCAGGGACGGACGGTGAGCACTTCGCGCTGGCCCTGCAGATCGCCGACGACTGACCGGCCCGCCCCCCCAGGTGCGAACTGCACCATCCAGCAGATCGAGTACCTCAAGTCCGATCCGGTGAACGTCGGCACCCACCCTCAGGACATGCTGGCCACCGTCCGTGCCGACGACGGCAGCGCCGACTTCGCCCGGTTCCGCAAGACCAAGCTCCCCGTTTGGCCCGCCTCAACCACGGTCTGAGCAGAGGATCAGAAACGGGTACTCACCGCACCCTGAGGGCGTGTGGCTGTCAGGCAGCCGATGTCTGGCTGAGTCGGCTCGCGAGATTTGCCTGATGTTGTGGGTGGCAACTGCGTTTCGGCAGGTCAGGACCGTCTTCCGGCGCTGTTGATGTAGGGCTGCGGCTAGTTCCTGTCCCTCCGTACATGGAGGCCTGGCCGTCGACGAACTGCGCAACGCCGGCCGCGAGGTCGACGCCGAGGCGCTCACGCACATCACCCCGGCCCGCAGCTCGGCGGTCAACACTTAGCCGGGCCCGGGCAGCGCCTCAGCACGGGCAACCGTGGTGCACGATCGACCAGTTCCACCTGAGCGGTCAAGATGGCCATCGGGTCATCGAGTGGAGACCTCACGCATCCATCGCGCATGCTGACGGACGCGCAACGTAGGCGAGAGTCTGACACCGGAATACCGCCGGATCGTCCGGCCTGGGGTGGACTGGCGGGCGGTGGCCACCCCCGGGGCGGGCCGCCGCTCGCCTCCCTGGCGGTCCTCGACGCCGGGCCACGCGGAAGGCAGCCTTCGATCGACCTGTTTCCTTCGATTCCTGAGTAATTCGGGCATCCGGCCAGGACTCTCAAAGAAGTACATCTGATGACATTCGGTGATATTCGGGCGCCCTGGAGGTGAGCCGCCCCATAGGGCCCAGGTCACAAACGAAACGGAATAGTAGCCTCTAAACTGGACATATGCACCCTCCCGCAACCCATCCCACCTGCACGGATACGGGTCACCCCCACGAAGGGCGGCTCCACCCCCGCTCCGAGGGGCGCTAGTAAGCGGGCTCGTTGCCAGGGGGGCGGGGCGTCTGTAGAACTGGATGAGTCGCAGGGCGGCAGGGGTACTTCACCCGCCGCCGACGAACCCCTCTCCTTTGCGTGAGTGGCTCACGCATGTCCTCGGCATGCCCGCGACCGCCCTTGTCCCCTTCGGAAGGTCAATCCGTGTCCAACCCCGTCATCCGCCGCATCGCCGCTTCCAAGAAGACCCTCACGGGTACCGTCCTCGCCCTGGGTGTCGCCGGTTCCATGCTGGCCGCCGTTCCCGCGCAGGCCGCCCCGACGAGTGCCAAGGCGATCGCGCAGCAGATGATCAAGGACCCGGCCCAGTTCGCTGCGTTCGACAAGATCATCTCGCATGAGAGCGGCTGGGACCACACGGCGACCAACCCCTCCTCCGGCGCGTACGGCCTGGCCCAGGCCCTGCCGGCGTCGAAGATGGCCTCCGCGGGCTCGGACTGGAAGACCAACCCGGCCACCCAGATCAAGTGGGGCCTGGACTACATGAACGAGCGCTACGGCAGCCCCGTCGGCGCCTGGAACTTCTGGTCCGCCAACCACTGGTACTAAGCCACCAGCGGACAGCAGATGCACGAAAACGCTCGGCCGGGACTCCCCGGCCGAGCGTCTTTGCGTATCCGGCCGCCGAGCTCACCGCGGCGCCGGCAGCCCGGCAGCGGCGCTCGCGATGGTGTTCAAGCTCGTCGAGACCGCCCAGGCCCGATGGCGCGCGATCACCGGCGCCCACCTCGTCCCGCTGGTCCGCGCCGGGGCCCGCTTCGAACGCGGTCAGCTCGTCGAACGCCCCGAAAACCTCGCAGCATGAACGTGCTCAGCTGACACACTGAGGCCGAAGCGCAGAACCGCACAGAGGACCCAGACGCCCATGCTGAACCCACTCGACGCTCCAGACGCGGTGTCAGCCGCTGCTGAACCGCTCGAGGACCTGCTCGACGACTGCAACCATATGCCGTCCATATACCTATTCCATGTAGTCCCATTGGCTGGGATGACACCCGGTCATGACTGGATGAAGGGTCTCGCTCAAGCCGTGTACGACGCGGGGGCCAGTGGACACCAGGTAAGAACGTCGGTCGACCCGTTCGAGTCACCACAAGCCTGGCGGGACATTTTCCGCCGACAGGTGACCGAAGGGTTCATGCAGCCCGCCCAGAGGTACTCGGACCCCAACCTGCGCACGCCCGTTGAGATCCGGCAGGCAGGCGAACTCGCCGATGGCGTCGTCGACCTCATCGAGGCACATCTGGGGCCCGTCCGAAGCTCCGGCGACGTCAGCGGCCCGCACGCGGGCGACATAGGGTGGCGCAACTTGCTGTTGGTCACCAGCGACTGGGCCACCATCCTGCATTTCGGGATTTGCGACTGACCGAACACGTCCCCGTCAACTGCGGCCGCCGCCGCAGTGGCTCTCATCGTCCACAACTCTTGACAATTGCTCGCTTGGGCGGCGTCGTTGTCAGTGGTGTCGTGCATGATCGGCGCGTCTGTTCTTCTACGGGGATGGGGAAGCGCATGCCGATCACAAACCAGCAGGTAGCAGGGCACGCGTTTCTGCGGCAGATGTACGAGGACTCGTACTTCCCCGATCACGTCGTCGACCAGGGCAGGGCGATCCTGCTGCGGCTGTGCGAGCGGATTGAGGCTGAGCAGCCGTCGGATCCGGAGGCCCTGTATGCGCTCACGCAGGCCGCGACGGAGGAGTTCAACCTTCTGGAGGCGGAGTTCGAGGCCGCCGGGAGTGGGATCGAGACGGTCGCGCGTGAGTGGATCGCCGAGGACTTCTGGTTTGTCGCGTCGGTATACGGGTTCACGGACGCGGATGTAGAGGAGCTGATCGCCGGCCGGGACTGGTGAGCGAGGACCGGAAGGCCATCTGCCGGTCAGAGCCATTCGTGTGTGTGGGGCGATCAGCACGGTCGCCTCGTAGCGGACCGCAAGCTTGTCGTACCGCGTGGCGACCGCGCGGTGGCGCTCATCGATCGTGCCGTGGATGAACATCACGCTTGCAACTGATCCTTCGGCCGCCGCCCTCATGGACTCGGCGGCCGAGGAGAGTCTGCAGCGCCCGGACGCCGCGCCGGCCGCAACCCGCAACTCACCCTCCGGAGAATTGTGGAGCAGCCTTAACAGCGGGCGAGTGTGCCGCTGTCCAGGGTGGATTTGTCGCCGAACACCCAGCCTTCGGTTTCCGTGCCCGCGATACGGGCGTAGACCCACTTGTTGGCATGGGCATTGGTGACATAGCAGTGGTAGTAGACCTTCGCCCCGGACTTGACCTCGGTCACAGAGGAGCACTCCGCGTACGGCCCGGTGTAGAGGTGGGTGGTCTGGGCCGCGTGGCCGTAGCCATCGCTGCGGTTCGAGTGGGCCCAGCCGGTGCACGCCGTCGACACCGGGGTGGGCTGCTTCACCGTGGAACTGGGCGTTGCCTTCGGAGAGGCTGACGGGTCCCCTGCCGGCTTGTCACCTCCGTTGCCGGGCGCTGACGTGGGACCTGCCCCTCGGTCCTCTTCCTTCTTCGAGGGGGTGCTGGACGACTTCTCGCCGGGGCTGATGGACGTCAGATCACCCGGGGCGGCTGGGCCGTCGGTCGTGCGTGCCGTGGGCAGCGCCGTGTTCGACCCGCCGCTGCCCTCGCCTCGCATGTCCATCAGAGCGTAGGCGACTCCGCCGCAGGTGAGGACGGTGGCGGCCGCCACCGCGACGATGGTACGGGTGCGGCGGCGCCGCGCGTGGACCGTCGTGGCACGGGTCTCGGAACGGCTGTTGTGACCGGCGGGTATGCCGGGCGCCACGCCCGGCTGCGCGGCGCCCGCCGGCGGAGGGGCAGCGTACGCGCCGGCCGAGTAGGGAGCGACGGGCTGGGGGGCGGGCGGGGAGAGCGGCACGGCGAGGGCGGGACCGAAGCCCGGCGGAGTGACGGGCTGGGGCGCCGGTGCCGCCGCGAGGTCCGCACTCCTGCCCCCGGCGACCGCCTCCAGCATTTCGCGCGCCTGCCCGGCGTCGGGCCGCTGCAGCGGGTCCTTGGCCATCAGCGCCTGCAACACCGGGGTGAGCGGTCCGGCGCGCTGGGGCTCCGGCAGTGGTTCGCCGACGATCGCCGCCAGCGTGGACCACACCGACGTACGGCGGAAGGGCGAAGCGCCCTCCACGGCCGCGTACAGCGTCATGCCGAGCGCCCAGATGTCCGACGCGGCACCCGGTACCTGGCCCTGTGCGCGCTCCGGTGGCAGATAGTCGAGAGAGCCGACGATCTGACCGCTCTGGGTCAGCTTGGCCAGGGCCTCGTCGCCGGAGGTCTCCATGCTGGCGATGCCGAAGTCGGTGAGCACGACCCGGCCGCTGCGCTCAAGCAGTACGTTGCCGGGCTTGACGTCCCGGTGGAGGACCCCGGCCCGGTGTGCCGCGTCGAGCGCGTCCATCAGCTTGGCGCCGATCGCGGCCGCTTCGCGCGGATCCAGTGAGCCGCGCTCCGCCAGCACAGCGTCGAGGGAGGGCCCGTCGACCAGCTCCATGACGATGACCGGCAGCCCCTGCTCCTCGACCACGTCGTGCACGGTGACCACACCGCTGTGCCGGATACGGGCGGCGGCCTGCGCCTCCCTCTGCATCCGGACCCGCAGATCGGCCAGTTCGGCCGGGGAGGCGTCGGTGTAGGCCCGCAGGACCTTGACGGCGACCTCGCGGTTCAGCAACTGGTCCACCGCCCGGGCGACCACGCCCATGCCACCGCGGCCGATCGTGGCGGTCACGCGGTATCGCCCGCCCAGAACCTCGCCGACCAGATCCGCGCCGTTCGCCCCCGTCACCTGTCACATCCCGTTCGTCGCACTGTTCGAAATCCGCCACGTGGCGGGCACACCAGGGTAGGGGTTCGCGTATGTGCGCGTGCGCACGGCCCGGCCCTCGGCGCGCAGGTTGCACCTTCCAACAGCCGTGATCACCAAGACATCTCACCTGCGATCAGGACGCTCGTGCGTTACCCCCGCGGTCCGCCCCCTCTGCAAGAAGCGCCGGGCCGAAGCGCCAGCCCTGCAGAAGAAGCCCGGTGCAGGGGTGCGATGCGCCGGTTTGGTGTCAGTGGTGTGTTGGCAGTGACAGCCCGTCAGCCACGGGTGGCCGACGGACAAACTGACCGCGCTCCGCCTCGGCAGGAGGCTGGTTGCGGAAGTCCCGGCATCGCGGCCGAAGTGCCGCGCATTCGTGGACATCCGTCCCGAGCAGAGCGAGCCTGATGTCCAGGCGCGGGACGAGGGATGGGTTCGCAGCGAGGTTGAACGTAGTTTCCGGCTTGAACACTGGGAGTACGAGCGCGGGCGCATCGATGGCTTCGACTACGACATCGACGCAGCCCTCATCGAGTCCACTGACGCCACGGACGAGTCTGAGCTGATTACCGTGCTCGACGCATGGGGCGTCCGGCCGGACCTCTTCGTCTATCCCTGGGACAGCGACGATCCCAAGTAGATGAAGATCAGCCCAGGGGAGCTGCCGGCTCGCTCCGGCAGTCAGGGCGCCGAGGCCGTCAATCAGGGCGAAGGTAACGCGGCGACCTCCCGGTCGATGGCGACCGCCAGGAGCACAGTGGCGTCGGTCTCGTACGGGTCGGTCGGCGTAGGTGCTGTGGTCGCTGACGTTGTACTGGGTCGCCTTCGCCACGGCCCCGGGCGCGCTGCGCCCAGGGGCCCTTGGCCGGCGTCCTGCCTGGCCGCCGAAGCGTCAGCCGTCCCCGCACCCGCACATCAGAGCGGTGGTGCGTACTCGGTGCGAAGAAACGGCAGAAGCTCCGTTACAGAGCCCTGAACCCATTCGGCGCACAGCGCACGGCATGGCGTGAATGAACTGCTTATGTGGCCGAAACCCCCTTGCTTCGACATTGGACGGGCTGCCCGCACCTTCCGCCCCGCCTGTGTCAACTGGACCTGACGCTTGCATCTTGCAAGGGAGAGTTACGGAGATGTCCGCATTAGGCAACGTGAGTCCCGAGTTATGGCGGTTGATGGTGGGTGCGGGCCAGAGTGTGGCTTCCCGGCAGGACGCCGGGAACCGCACGGAGCCCGTCCGGCTCGCACGAAGCCGGACCGGGCTGACTTTTCGAAGGAGTCGTCTGCATGTCTGCTTCTCCCGCCACCCGCCGTCTTCTCGCCGCGGTCCTGGCCGCCGGCGCCCTGGTCGGCGCGGCCGCCATTCCGGCCGCCGCCCACGACGACGACCGGCGTGACCACCGCGGCCGGAATTCCTCGATCGTCATCGGCGACGTCCAGCACGACAGCCGCGGCCGCGACCGCGACCGCGGCCGCGACGACCGCGCCCTGAACCGCGAATGGGTCGAGGTGAAGAACACCGGCCGTCACTCCGTCGACCTGCGCGGCTTCACCCTCACCGACCGCGACGGCAACCGCTACCGCTTCCGGGACTTCCGCCTCGACGGCCGCTCCAGCGTCAAGGTCCACACCGGCCAGGGCCGCGACACCCACCGCGACGTCTACCAGGACCGTCGCCACCAGATCTGGGACGAGCGCGACACCGCCACCCTCCGCGACAACCGCGGCAACGTCATCGACACCGAGTCCTGGGGCCGCCGCGGACACCACGACAACCACCGCCGCTAACCCAGGCCGGCAGCCACACCATCGGGGACAGTGAACTGCCGGCCACCGGCGACGGCGTGCCACGGCAACCCAGCCGCGGCACGCCACACCCCCGACCACCCTGGGCGCCTGACCTGCCCGACCCGCCAAGCCTGCACCCCACGTCTGCGGCACACGTCGTGGGGTGTGGTGTGAGGAGATGGGTTCGAAGGCGTTCGGGTCACGCCCGGGCCCACCGCAACTGCGGGCGGTGTCCCCGAGCTCTTTGGAAGCAGCGGCACATCCGACCCCGGGAGGTTCTTTGTGGAGTTCTGGCAGTATTCCCCGTCAGAGGTCACGGTCCCTCAGCTGGACCTCGACCCCTACCGCTTCCCCGGCGCTGACACCGTCGAGCCCGCGGCCTGCGAGGCCTCGCCGCAGAGCCGCCCAGGTGATACGGACTGGCAACTGCCTCCCTGCGGCGAAGAGCATCCGCGGGCCCATTGGCCGGCATCCGACCCCCGCCTCGCCTGGTCCCTGAAGCCCTTGGACCGGAGGCGGTTGGATCTGCACGCGGCACTGACCGCCGTCGGCATTCCACCGCTCCCCGGCGACCTGGAAGCCATCCACGCCCTGTCCTCACTCGACGACACGACCAACGCAGCCCTCGTGCGGTGGATCACCACCAGCCGCTGAACCCACAGTGAGCACGCCTATGACGGTGGGGGCTTTCGCCAAAACGGGGTCTCCTTCTCGCTCGCGGTTGGGGTGGTGCGTGCGGCCGGGCGGGCTGTCCGGTCCTCGCCGGGCCCCTGGGCGGGGCGGGCGAGGGCCAGGCAGGGCGTCAGGTCAGCGGGCGCGGCGGGTGCGGAGCCGGCGGGCGGCCCACTGCCGCAGCTGGTCGAAGCGCGTGGGGTGGGTGTGGCGCCAGGCGGTGGGGAACACGCCGTGCTCGGTGGGGAAGGACTGGGACGCGCCGCAGGTGCACGTCCAGACGTACGGCTCGGGGCGGGTGTCGTCGCGGGTGGCGGTGACCTTGACCTTGGTGCCGTCGTGGCTCCCGTGGAAGGAGCCGACCCAGAACTCGGTGTTCTGCAGCTTCATAGGATTCCCATCGGGTTCGGGCGCGCGCTGCACGGGCGCGCGCCAGCGGGTGGGCGGTACTGGACCAGGTGGAGCGCGCGGGGTCAGCGCTGGAGCGGGTGGATGTTGTCGGGTTCGTCGCCGAAGTCGTCGCCCGCCGGGGTGGGGGCGGGGACGATGGCGTGCAGGTGCAGCGCGGGGTTGAACTGGTACTGCGGCGGGTGGTTGTGGACGATGGGCCGCAGGGTCAGGCCGCGCAGGCGAAGATGCTGGCCAGGGCCCACATGAGGGCGGCGAGTCCGGTGACGGCGGCGCGGCCTCCGGCCGGGGAAGCGGACCAGATCATCGCGAGGCTGCCGCATCCGAAGAGCACCCAGGTGATGCGGGCACCGGCGTTGCCGAAGAAGCCGCCGACGAGTCCGAGCAGTCCGGCGAGCTGCCAGAAGGCGTACAAGGCGGCCGGGGCGACGCTGAGGTGGGCGGCCTGCTGGGCGAAGAAGACGTTACCCCAGGAGACGGACCGGCCCACGCCCTGCTCGTCGACCTGCGTCAGGTAGCGGTCCAGCCCGCTGAGCTGTGCCTCGGCCTCCGCCGTGGCCAGCGCCACCACCTCGACGCGATAGCCCGCCGCACGCCAGACGCGGGCCGTCGCGATGGCCTCCGCCAGATCGGCGATGGGGGCTTCCAGGACCGCGTCGAAGCAACCCCGGCTCGCTGGGGACGGAGCCGATGGACCCGGCGCCCCCGGAGGCCACCACCGAACACCCCGTCGTCGTGAACAGCGGCTGGAAGGGCGGCTTCCTCAACGAGGAGGCGTACCAGTGGGTGCGGTCGGTGGACCTGCTCAGCGACCAGGAGTGCCTGCTGCCCTTCGCCGTCGGCCTGGACCTCAACACCGCGTTCCTCGCCGCCGCGGCCCGGCTGGTCGTCGGCCTGTCCGGACCGGACCACTTCAACGCCCCGAAGTTCAACCCGAAGATCCCCGGCTCCTGGCTGGTCGACCTCAGCCACATCGAGCTGGACCCGCGCCTGCCGTCGCCGTTCACCCCGGACGGCACCCGCCCGACGGGCCCGGCCTGGTACCAGACGCACACCGTCGCCTACGCCCAGGAGCTCGGCCACGACGTCCACCCGATCGAGGCGTACCTGCGCCGCGAGACTGGCGCGTACCTGGACCCGTGGCACGACCGGCTCAAGACCGCGTACGTCGACACCCTCGCCGACCTCGGCGTCACCCGGGACCTGGACGACCAGCAGTTCCTCGCGGCGATGGAGCGGCACAAGCAGGCCGCCCCGGCCCTGGCCGCCGTCCTCTCGGCCATCAAGGCCACGGTCAAGGGCGGCGTCGGCAAGCTCCGCGAGCGCCCGCAGGGCCGCAAGCACAAGGACGGCGAGCGGTGGCCGGCCCTGGAGCGCCCGACCTGGCGCCCCGACATCCGCGCCGCCGTCATCAGCAAGGCGCGGGTCAACATGCACCGCAAGCTCAACAACATGGCGAAGATGACGGGCCTGTACCCGCTCGCCGTGCTGTCCGACTGCGTCGTCTACCCCAGCCCGAGCACGAGCCCGCTCGACTTCTTGCCGTACGCGGCCTCCGGCAAGCCCCAGCCCGGCGGGTTCCGTCTCGGGCCGACCCCGGGCCTGGCCAAGCTGGAGGGCGTCCAGGAGAAGGCGTGGGCGGTCGACCTGACGGAAGAAGGGCCTCAACCCGGCCCGCCACATCAAGGGCGGCGACGCTGTAGGGTCTCAAAAGCCTTGGCAGAATCTCACGGCAGTTGGCAGATGGATGGCAGAAATGCCACTGCCATGAGACTTGCAGTTGTCCTGTCGCACTGAAGCTGTCGGATTCCCACTCAGTCTCGTTCGTGCTGGCAGATTCTCAGTGCGGCGGCTCTTGAGCGGCGGTGCCGTAGGCCGGCAGCCGGGCCGGAAGACCCCGGCTGCCTGTCCGCCCGGACGGTGTGTCAGACCACGGCGAGCCGGTCCACCAGCAGCTCCACCCTCCGCTCGGCTGCCGCCGGCGGCAGCCGTCCCGCCCGGGTCAGGGTGGCCAGCCCATGCAGGGCCGCCCAGAACACCTCGGTGAACAGCCCCGGGTGGACGCCGTCCCCGGCGACCTCGCCGAGGCTTTCCAGCAGGGCGGCGAAGCCGTCCTTCAGCGGCTCCGGGGTGTCCTCAACCGCGAAAGCCAGACCGCCGTCGAGCTGGAACATGGCGTCGTAGACCGCCGGGTTGCGCTCGGCGAAGTCGAGGTAGGTGCGGGCGAGAGCGGTGACCCGGGCGCGCGGGCCGTTTGCGGCGGAGGTCGCGGCCCGCAGCGCCGCGGCCATCTCGGCGGCACCCTCCAGGGCGACAGCGCCGATGATCTCGCGCTTGCCGCGGAAGTGGCTGTAGAGGACGGGCTGGCTGTATTCGATGCGCTCGGCGAGCCGGCGGGTGGTGACCGCGTCCCAGCCCTGCTGCTCGGCGAGTTCGCGGGCCGTTGCCACGATGAGGCGCTCGCGGGCCGCCCGTTCGCGTTCCTTGCGTTCCTGTACCGACATACCCCGACCCTAGCACCGCTAGACAAGCGAGCGGCAGAAGTACTAGCGTTGTCTCATCATCTAGCGGCGCTAGATCCCAGGAGGGGTCATCATGCTCGACGCACTCAAGGTCGTCACCATCGTGGTCGTCGGAGTGATGGTGGGGGTGGAGTTCTCCGTCGCGTTCGTCATCAACCGGATCTTCGACGCACTCCCCGGCGACAACGGCCAGCTCGGCCGCGCCCACGGGGGCCGGATGCTCGGCGCCGTGATGCCGGTCTGGTACATCGGCTCGCTCGTCCTCGCCGCGGTCTGGGCCATCGCGGGATGGCACCATCACGGCACCGGCCTCGTCGTGACCGCCGCCGCGCTGCTGATCCTCAGCGTGCTCATGTCAGTCTTGCTGCTCGTCCCGATCAACAACCGGAGCAAGACGTGGACCCCCGAGAACCGGCCCGAGGACTGGAAGGAGCAGGCGAATCGCTGGGACCGCTTCCACTATGTCCGCGTCGCCGTCATCATCGCCGCCTTCGCCCTGCTGGCCACCGCCCTCGTCTGAGCCCGCGGTCCGAGACCGCGCAGGCTGCGCGCGCTCCTCTACTCCGCGGGCGGCAGACGACGATTCGCACGGATCTACACCGCCCTCGGAACACAGCACCCCCTCTCACGGAGGTTCTTCCTCTATCGAGATCGCGACTTCCGCGAATGCCAGGTCGTTCGAGAACCCCGGGCCTCCGCCTTCTCGAACAACCTGGCATCCCAGCAGGTCAACGGCTCACCATCTGACAGATGCGCTGCAACAGGACAGCAGTTCAGGGGCTTCACTCGTTTGGGTGGCTCGGGCGGTAGTCCGGGTCACCCAGGACGGGCGCTCAGCGCCTCGTCTCGTACCTGGTCAGGATCACGCCGCAGGGAAGCGTCCGCGTCTCCACCAGGTTGAGGTTCACCCAGTTGTCCAGCGCGGTGAAGAACGGCGTGCCGCCGCCCACCAGGACCGGCGCGGTGGCCAGCACGTACTCGTCAATCAGCCCGGCCCGCATGGCCGCCCCGGCGAGCGTCGCGCCGCCGATGTCCATCGGGCCGCCGTCCTCGGCCTTGAGCCGGGTGATCTCGGCGACCGCGTCGCCGGTGACCAGACGGGTGTTCCAGTCGACCTTGTCGATCGTCGAGGAGAACACCACCTTCGACATGTCCCGCCAGCGGCGCGCGAACTCGATCTCCGCCGGGGTGGCGTTGGGCTGCTGGTCGCCGGTCGGCCAGTAGGAGCTCATCGTCTGCCACAGCTTGCGCCCGTACAGCGACAGGTCGGTCGCCTGCAACTGGTCGGACCAAAACTGGAACAGCTCGTCGCTCGGCACGCTCCAGCCGATGTCGTCGCCGGGCGCGGCGATGTAGCCGTCCAGGGTCAGGTTCATGCCGTAGATCAGTTTCCGCATGGCGCCAGCCTCTCGTGAGTCGGTCTCACGCGTACAGACCGGCGCGGCGCGGGGTGCGCGATCTGAGCTCACATGTAGTCCTCGTGCTCGGTGGCTCAGCCGCAGACTCATCGTTCCGCCGAGGAAATGGCATCGATCTGAGACTGATCTTGGGTGACATCGCGGTGAGACAACAGAGAACCAGCAGGTCACAGAAGATCGACACGTCATCGGCGGCGAGACCCTACACGACGCCGTCCTGGACGAAGGGGAGTAGCCGGTGGGGGAGATCGAGGACGCGATCGAGCGGGCAGACCGGGAGTCGTTCACCCAGGAGAGCCGCCCAAAACCCTCCAGGGCCGCATCGACTTCCTGATGAAGCAGCTCAAGACGACCAAAGCCGTCGCCCAAGAGCTCGGGGTCAGCCAGCGGTCGGTGGAGCGCTACCGCAAGGGCGAGCGCAAGCACCCGCCGAAGGACATCGCCGCGAGGATCGATGCGGCCGTACGGTCCCGGTGGCACCCCCAGGTGCGCAAGCGCCGGCGGAAGCAGGCCGCCGCCAGCACCGGCATCACGGTGGAGACCCGCGCCCGGTTCGGGTATTCCGCGGCGGTCGGCACCACCGACGACGGACGTTTCCGGCGACTCACCGTGCACCTCCCCCCGGCGTACGCGCAGCGCCTGTTCGACGCCCGCGACGCCGGAGCCAGCGACCAGGAAATGCGTGGAATCATCGCCGAAGGGTTTAAGGACGTCTATTTCCAGGACGGCGGGGGCCGCGCTATGGGACTCTCGGACGTCGAAATCAACGACATCGACTACATGGATTTCGACTTCTGAGAAGAGGGGCTCTGAGGGCCGTCGACCGCCCCGGGGCCGGGTTCGCCGTCAGCCCGCGAGTGGGTGAACTCCTCGAACATGGCAGGACCCGCTTCCGGCCCGCCCACACTGAGTAGGAGCGGCGACAGCCCCAGCAGGTCGGCTGCTAGGTCCTCGCGGTCGTTGTGCTGCACCTGCTGCAGCCACGTACGGACGACCAGCCAGCGCTCGGAGAGGCCGAGTTCTTCCCAGCGGTCGGCCGCCCGTGCCCATACGACCGCCCGCAGGCCAAAGGCGCCGGAGCTGCCCATGTCGGCCGTCACGTGCTCCGCCCAACGGACGAGGCTCGTGGCGGGCAGGAACTCGGCCATGGCGGCAAGGGCGTGCGACCGCTCGGTTGCGAAGGGAATCCCGGGCAACAGGGCGTACGCCGCGTCTGCCTCACCGAGTTCGGCGTACCTCACCGCCGCGGCCGCCAAGAGGTGCCCGCGTGCGACGGCGGACAGCCGCACGTCGCCGAGCCGGTGGCGCGAGCGCGAAGCGATGGGGAACAGCCGATCCAAGTGCGTGGAATCGAAGACCGTCAGCAGCCGGGCCAACGCACCCGCCCACAGGTCGCTCCTGCGGAAGAACGTCTCACCCCTGAGCAACTCCTCAGGCAGAAGGCCATCCAAATGTGCGCGGCGCATTTCTTCGGGGACTGCGAGCAGGAACAGCCTGCCCAAACGGGAGTCGACCTGCAACAGCTCCCGCGGGACGTGGTCGGCCTCCAGCACCCGCTCAGGGTCATCTTCCGAGGCCAGTTCGTGGAGCACGGCGTCAGCGAGGTCGTTCCCGGTTTCCGTACTCCCGGTGATCCGGCAGCCCGCACGTGAGGTCGCTACGGCCGCCAGCGCATCCGGTAGACCCGGTGGCAAAGGATGGAGGGACCGGGCCGCGGTGCGCGCCCCCTCGAAACCGTCCCGTGTCGCGATCCTGGTCAGATGGCGAAGCAGGATGTCGTCCAGCTCCCAATGCTCCCCGAGCAGGCCGAGCGTCTCGGAGATCGCCCGGAGTTCGGCCGTCGCCAGCTGGTCGAAGGGAATTCGGGGAAGCAGTGCGCGTAGCGTTTCGACCGCGAAGTGATGGCTCCGGAACATCCGGATGACACTCAGCATCTCCTCTGCCGAGATCGCGCGTGAGGGAGGGAGCACCATCAGCGCGGCGCAGCGCAGCGAGTCCACGCCGATAGCGTCTGCGATCTCCGGGATCGGTACGTGAGGTGCCGACAGGGTCTTCACCAGTGCGGTCGACGCGTCCCCTGACGGGCTGCCGGCGCGAGCGAGCTCAAGGGCCTCCACTGCTTCCTCGGCGCCGCTGGCGGCCATCGAGGCGAGGACGGCGCCCTCGACGATGGGCGGTGCGCTCCGCTCGGCGCCGGCGGTCCTCAACAGGTTCAACAGTGTCCTGGCCTGGTGGGCATCCAGGTAATCGGTGATGGCGCCGAGGTCGTCGAGCAGACCGGGCAAGGCTGGGTGGTCCGCCACGAAGACCAGCACCTGGTCCACCTGGCCGGCTGCCGCCATTGCGTGGAGCAGCTCCCGCCGGTCGGCTCGCTCTGGGTCCTTCAGGAGCCGTGCAGCAAGTTCCCGCAAGACGTCGCTGCGGGTCCGGTCGTCGAGGCGGGCCAGAAATCTGCCGAGCGACGCGCGTGTGAAGTGCTGCGCGCCGTGGGCCATGACTAGTGCCGCGACCTCCTCCGGGTCTCCCGGAAGGTAGGGCATCAGTTCGGCCATCTGCCCGGTCGGCGCCGCCAGGTCAGCCAACCCATGCCTGTCCTGGAGCAGTCTTTTTTCCTGGTTCCGGAGCGACGGATACGCCTCGAACTCCTGCTCGTCGATGGCGCGTTCCTTCTCCCGTCTCACTCGGGCGAGCTGGTCGTCCACTGCCTCTGCTGCTGCCCGAGCCCGGACCGCCACTGAGACCTCGTGGCTGATTTGTGTCCAGTATGTGTCCGGGATCCAGGGCGCCCTGCGGCCCTGGAACTCGTCCGGGTCGTGACAGGCGACACACGGGCCGACCTTGTGCGCACCCTGTTCACCATCGCGGCCCCCTGCGTACGTCGCCCAAATGGCCCAGTTGGCGAACACACCGTCGGACGAGGAGTCGTCGCTCTCCATGAGCTGCTGGGGCTGGGGCTGCCAGCCGACGGCCAGGACGCGCAGGCCGAGGCACTCCGCGCGCCGGTGCAGGTCCAGGAGGTGGAGCAGGCCGGAGGCGTCCATGGTCACTACGCCGTGCAGATCGACCATGAGGTCCCGTGCGTCGACGGCGACGTCGTCCAGCGCCTGCTGCAGCACCACCCCTGCGTGTTCGTCGAGTCTTCCTTCGGCGCTGATCAGGATCGAGCTGCCACAGTTACGGACGTCCGTGGTGATCATGTGATCTTCTTCCCCCGGAGGTATCAAGGCCTGCGGGCCCCCCATCCTGGCCCGGCGCTCACCCGTGCTGGCGCCAGGCGCGCTGAAGCCGTGGCCTCGGACGCCATGCCGCCCGCTCGCACTTCCTAAGACGAGCGTTCCGAACGTGGGTGAACACCTCGCCGAGCCGTGGGCGGGACGGCCGAGTTGTGATTCTGTCCTTTCGCGGGAAGGAGAGTCCGCAACTCCTGGAGGCTGATGCAGTTGAGTGGAGAGTCCCATCAGGGCGGAGGTCCGGACTAGACGGGATAGATGCCCAGCCGTGGGTGGATCGCGCGAGTTCGACGCCCTGCCCGCGCAGCCAGGCCCGCAGGGCGATGGCGGCGCGGATGCCGGCTCGGGCGGTCGCGGCCTGGGTCAGGCTGAGCGGACGTATCTCGAGCTCACCGGTTCGGCCCATCGTCCGTGACGGGCGGGCGCCTCCGGCCGTTGTGGGGGACGTCGTCCGTGCCGTACCTCCCCGCGGCAGAGTGAGTTCAAGGAGATTTTGATGTTCCGTTTCGCCAAGGCCGTAGCCGTTACCGCCGCCACTGGTGCCGTCCTGGCTGGCGGGGTCGGCATTGCCGCCGCCGACGCCACGGCAGAGGGCGCTGCCATCGGCTCCCCGGGTGTCCTGTCCGGCAACGTCGTCCAGGTGCCCATCCACATCCCGGTCAACCTCTGCGGCAACACCGTCAACATCGTCGGCCTCCTCAACCCCGCCTTCGGCAACACCTGCATCAACAACGGCGGCTCGGACGGGCACCACAAGGCCGACAACCACGGCAAGTACTGACAGCACCAAGTCCTGGATCCGGCGCGCTCGTCGCGCCGGCACATCTAGCGCCGTCATCTGAACCAGCCGCAGCGCACAGCCCGGTGTAGAACGGCCTTCCCTCATCCTCCAAGGGGAGGCCGTTCTCATGACGGGGCCAGCTCGTGCAGCCAGCCGACCAGCCGAGCCAGGCCACGGGGAGCGGGTTCCGCTCCTCCCGGTCCGCCTGCCGGACCTCGGTCGCGTGGGGCGGCCCGGTGCTACTGCCGCCAGAGCGCTCTGGTCACCGGGCCTCGCCCGCGCACGCCTTATCGGCGCGGACTGCGCCCGACCATAGCCGCGGCCGACCAGCACCCCGCAGCACAACCACAGAGTTCGGCATCCTGTGTGAAACGCGGGGGCTAGCGTTGACGCCCGACGCTGACACCGCCCCTTCCATGAGAACCCGCCCCGCGGATCCCCCTCCCGCGTCAGCATCTGGCACCGTGCTCTCCGGGCTGGCGGGGCTACCGGTGCACGCGAGCGTGCCGGTTCGCTGGCCTGTCGTGTGGGCAGTGACTTGAGGCGGGGGCTATCGGTTAGGGGATGACATGAGGGCAGTGCCAAGCTCCCCGGTGGGCGCCGGGCCGGGCGAGGCTACCGGACCGGCCGGCCTTGGCCCCGCCCCGGCCGGTCCGGACGGCATCGATCCGTCCGCACGCGAGACGGTCGAGCAGATCGTGCGGGCGGTCCGCGACGGCAACGACGCAGCCATCCGCACCCTGCTGGCCGACCTGGCCGCCGCCGCGGACACCGCCGCCCTGTTGTACCTGCGCGAGCGCCTGTACGCGACGCAGTGACCTGCGGCTGCGGTGGTCACGGCCGGCCGGGCGGCGATGGGGCGGCTGGCAGCTCGTCGGCGGCGCGGGTGATGAAGTGGCGGGTGTGCTCCGGGTTCAGGGCCTGGGCCTGGAGGTGGTCGTACATGACGCTGTAGTGCTGCACGTCGGATCGTTTCTCCAGGTAGAGGTCGCTGGTGAACCGTTCCAGGTACACCGTCCCCGTGGCGGCGTCTGGGAAGTCGAGGATGGAGAACTGCCCCGAGACGCCCGGGTGGGCTCCCGCGGCGTGTGGGAGGACCTGCAGGGTGATGTGCGGCTGCGCGCCGAGACGGTTCAGGTACTGGAGCTGTTCGCGCATGATCTGCGGGCTGCCGACGACGCGGCGCAGGGCGGATTCGTCCAGTAGCACCCATAAGCGGAAAGGGCGGGCCGGGTGGTGGGCCCGGGACTGGCGGCGCAGCCGGACCTCGTGGCGTACGGCGATCTGTTCAGGGGTCGCCTGAGGGATCGTTTCCTCGATGACGGCCTGGGCGTAGGCGGGTGTTTGCAGCAGGCCGGGGATCACCAGGGGCTCGTAGGAGCGGACCGAGGAGGCTTCCGTCTCCAGGCCGATGTAGAGGGCGTACGGAATCTCCCCGCAGGCGACCCACCAGCCCTGCCGCTCGGATTCCGTGGCCATCCGCATCAACGCGTCGACGACCTGCGGGTCGGTGACTCCGTAGAGCCCGCACAGGTCCCGCACATCGCGGGGCTTGATGGCGCGGCGGCCGTTCTCCAAATGGCTGATCTTGGGCTGGGAGATCAACAGGCGTTCAGCCACCTGCGTACTGGTCAGGCCACAGGCCAGGCGGAGCCGGCGCAGCTCCGCGCCCAGCCGGCGTCTGACGGTCGGGTTTCCGTTCACCGCCACGGGCGGTCTACCTCCGGCTCGGGACTGACTGCCAGCCACGGGAATTGCCGCGGCCGGGCCCCGGGCGAACGCCTTCGCCGCGCAGTGAAGATCAACGGGGCCCTGTCGGCGAGTGTCACGTCGCGCGAGTACGGGCGCGTGCACTGCCCGAGCAGAGTTCACCCGGATGTCATGACCTTCCACCTATCTGGAAGCGACGGACTGCGCTGGTCGGGTGCGCTGCTTGGTGCCATGGTGGGCGTAGCGGCTGTGACTGGGTGCCATTGCGTCCGCGCACGGGGAGGTGTCGGGTATGGCGACCGAGAAAGATGCCGCCCAGGCCAAGACTCCGGGGCGGCGTGTGGCCGACAGCCGCGCCATGGAGGTTGCGTCCCGGGTCGGGCTCTGCGCGCGGGGAGTGATCTACGTTCGCCGTGCGGATCGGTTTCGGCGGCGGCAGTGGCAAGGAGGCCGACCGGTCCGGGGCGGTGCGGACCATCGGCGAGCAGCCCTACGGCCAGGTGCTGCTGTGGGCGCTGGTGGTGGGGTTGGCGGCTATGGCGCTGTGGTGCCTTTCCGAGGCCGCCTTCGGGCAGGCGACGGAAGGCGGTGACAAGTGGACCCGGCGCCTGGGCTCCCTGGGGCTGGCCGTCTTCTACCTGGTGATCTGTATCGGCGTGGTGCAGACCGCGCTGGTCGGCGGGTCCGGCGGCACCCGCGCCGGTGACCAGGCGTCAAGGACTACACCGCGCGCGTGCTGGAATGGCCCTATGGCCGGGTACTCGTCGGCGTGTTCGGGGCCGTGCTGGCCATCGTGGGCGTGGTGATCGTGGTGCGCAGCCTGATGCGGAAGTTCGAGAAGAACCTCCGTACGGACCGGATGAGCCGGACGGCGCGTCGCATCGTCGCGGGTCTGGGCATCATCGGCGGCGTGGCGTGCGGGGTGGTTGCGGTGGCGACCGGCCTGTTCGTTCTCCTGGCCGCGGTGCGCTTCGACGCCAGCGAGGCAAAGGGCCTGGACGAGACGTTGCGTTCGTTCGCCGATACGCCGGCCGGGCCGGTGCTGCTGATCGCCGCGGCGGTGGGCCTTCTGCTGTTCGGCCTCTACTCGTTCTGCGAGGCCCGCTGGCGTAAAGCCCCTGAACACGACGCCTCGGCAGAGCAGCCGGTCAGCCGCGATGCCGGCTGACCGCCCTGCTCGCGCCGCCCCCGCCCGTACCCTGCCGACCGCCCAGTGCACCACGGGCCCCGGGGGGATCAGCCATGACATCCCCGGGGCCCGGCTCTCATCGTCATCCTCGAAGACCAGCTCGAAGAAGCCCAGCGCCTCAACGCCGAATACCGCCGCAGCGCCGAACCGCCGAACCCGACGGCCGCCGCCACCTGAGGAAGTACGTAGGCGTATCGACGGGGGCGTCGGTGACGCCACCCGCCCCCCGCGGTGGGGAAGGGCGCCTACGGTGAGCTGCGGGGCGGCGGATAGCGTGCGGGCATGGCGATGACGGGGAAGCGACGGGTCCTGTACCGGCAGGGCACCGGGTTCTGGCGGATGACAGCGAAGTGGGTTCTGGTCTTCGGGGCCCTGTACCTGCTGGACGGCGGGCTGCTCCGGACGTGGGGCGACGCTCTGATCTGGCCGATGATCGGGATCCTGCTGTGGGTGCCGTTCGGGATCGGCGTCGTCTGGTACCCGAAGAAGGACCAGCTCGTCGAGCTGACGGCGCGTGAACTGCGGGTGCGGCGCAAGCGGCTGCCGATGGAGAAGGTGAACCTGCTCCACGTGGCGCGGCTGTGGCTGGAGGGGCGGTCAACCGCCGACGACCTGCCGGTGGGGGAATGGAGACGGTTCGACCGGGTGGTGTGGGTGCCGCTGCGGGACGGCCGGGCGTTCGGCGTGGAGTTCCGCGACCCGGCCGCGTTCGCCAAGGTTTTCGGCGCCTTCGCGGTCGCGGCGTGCGGCGGGCCCGACATCGTCCGCGCGAGGGCCGCAGCGGAGACCTACCCGGACCCGCTCCCGATGCGGCCCCGCCGCTCCGCCGACGACGCAGGCTCCTGGCTGGACCTCCTGGACATCTTCAACTGACAGCCGGAACGCCGGCAAGGGCAGCGCTCCGTCAGGGACGCGGGGAACTGCACAGGGCCGGCGTTCTCGACCAGCTCCCCCAGGAGGCGTTTCACACAAACACCTCCTGCTACTTGCCGAACTTGCCTGCACCACCGAGTATGCGACTGAGCTGCAGGAACCCTTCGCCCCCTAGATAAAGGGTGCGCCCGGGTGATGCAACCGGGTGGCCGCCGACCTGGACGGCTCGACGTCCACCGTGTCCCCGCTCGTGCGCGTGGCCTCAGCCCGGGCTGAGGCCACGCAAACCCCTCCGGCCTCGGTTCCGCCCACGCTCGCCGCTGCAGCATCGGCTCCGCGAAGCCGCTGTCCAGGCCATACATCCGGCAGTGGCGATCTGCGCGACATACGTGCCACGATGCTGCGCCTGCACACCGCGGCCCTGGGAGAGGTCAACCCGCGCTTCGCCGAGCGCCTGGCACCGGCCGACGCCTACGAAGAGACCGTCCTCCGCCACGAGCAGCTGCAGGCCCGCTGGGAAACCGTGAGGGCGAGCACCGCCGCAAACAGGCCGACTACGACGACCTTTTGGCCCGGCACGAAACCACCCGCCAGGCCCTCACCAACGCCGAGGACGAACTCTGCGAACAGCAACAGTGCCACCGGCAAGAGTTCCGACCGCGAGTTGCGGACCGGAGCTGACCGAGCGGGCTCTGGCGTGAGCGGGAGACTGTCGGAAGACGGCGCCGTTGCGCGGACAGGAGTGCGGCTGCTCGCTTCAGACGGACGCTGATACTCCCGTGTGCTGGCGTGGACCGCGGTAGCGCCGGGCTCCCTCCGAACGGGCGGATGTTGTCGGCCCGTAGTCCCGCACTGTCCAGGGTGACGTTGCAGAAGACTTCCTCGCCCTGGCACAGACGGGGATCCTCTCCATGAATTGCCGAGGCTTCTGCCTGAACGTCAGGTCCGGCGTCCTCCTGGCTGATGAGACCCATACCCCGGTCAGGGTCGAACCACTTCACGACACCGCAGGGCGACACGCTTCCCGCTCCCCTCTAAGGGTCGGATCCGGAAGCCGACACTGTCCGCCCGCTTGCTACCCATGGGGAGGGCGTGAGCAGGGGCGTGAAGCAGCGGCCCCAGCGCGACCGCAGCCGGCAGGCGCTCATGGCGAAACAACGCGCCGTCGCGGCACGCTTTCCTACCGACAGCACATGGTGTTTGTAAGAGATCGCTGCTGGGCCTTCCGAGTTCAGAGGTCACGTGTGCGGTCTCGGTTCGGTCGGCTGCTGCGTGGTTGAGTTCCGCGATCAGTGGTTCGGGGTTGATGCCGACAGCTTCGGCGCGGAGACGAAGGCCTGCTGGGCGCGGAGATTCCGTCGTGGCTGTAGTCGCCGGATTCGAGTCTCCATAAGGCCTCGACTGCGATTCCTGCGGCTGCGCTGAAGTGGTCGCTGGACTGGCGTGCGTAGAGTCGGGCTTCAGCCGACTTCCGACCGGCCGACATCTCCGGCGCAGCCGGAACCGTAGCGTTCGGGGCAGCGGTGTCGAGCGGGCGCAATAATCGTTTGAGGATCGTGACCGCTGATCAGCGAAAGTTCTTGCCTCATGTCCCGGGGCAGGGTCGGCTCATGCCCGGTTCCCTCATTCCCCCGCAGATCCAGCCGCACGCTGCCGGATCCGGTCGGCATGCCCGCCGCGGCGGCCCCGAAGACGTCGCAGACCAATCCGCGCCCCTGTATGCGCGGCTCGCAGCGGAGTGGACTGCCCGCGGCGCCACGGTGCCCGGTATGCCCGATCCCCTCTGGCAACGTCTGATCTCCGCGGAGCACTTCGAGCGGGAAACCGAATCCACCCTGCGCCGGCTCCACCTCGCTGCGGACCCGACCCCACCCTTGTGCCTGCCGGACCCGGACGCCGACGAAGCACCTGAACCACCCACCCGGCTCCAGTGAGCCTGCAACCCACCCGCTGGTGTTCTGGCGCACAGCGCGGCCCGGGAGTCCGTTGAGCCGAATGGGCGGCGCCTCGGCGTGGGCGCGCCGCGACGTCCGCGACGCGATCCTGGCCGCCCCGAACCGGTCGCGGAGATCAACGCCGCCACGGTCATCGACCGCAGCGGCGTCTTCGGCCACCCGATCCGTTCAGACAGCTGCGCCTGGATACCGCTGGCCAGGACGTTTTGTCATGAGATCGACCTCCCATCTTCACCGTTGATGCTGCAGAGCGTCGGCACCTGCGGCGATGATTTCGGCGAGCCGGTTGGCGAAGTCCGCGTTGCATCCTCCGAGCCGGACGAAGCCGTGGCTGGCCACTGGCCCGTCGTTGCTCAGGGAGGGAAGGGTCAGGTCTGCGCGCGCGAGCGCCGCCTGAAGGTTGGTGACAGCGTCTTCGCCAGCCTGGTATGCGGTGTCCTGGCGCCGCTTGTACTGGATTCGCTCTGCGTGGGTCAATTCGTACATGTTGCTGACCTCTCTTGATTGGCGTGGGGTGAGGCGCCGGAGCGCGTTGTGTATTCGTTTCAGCAGGGTGCGACCCTTTGCCCGGCGCGCTGGCCCTTTGCGCACGCATCCCGTGGCGCCGCAGCACTGAACACCTGAGCAGCCCGCCCGCCGCAGATGCCGACGGCGTTGGCCCCCGTTACCGGGCATGACCGTTCCCTACGGCACGTCGCTCGGGTGTGCCGCAGTGACCGGACGCCTGGTGTACGGGATCTGCTCCCAGCCGCATCGCGTTGCGCAGCCCAGACTCGGCTCGCGTTCGGGCAAGGGTGGGTAGACCGTCGGACTGAGTCTGTGCACGGCCCGTGACTATCGGTTTCGATCTTCGTTTCAAAGGTGCAGGCGAGCACCCCTTTGACGTGTGGGAAGGACCGGGTTGGCCAGGGAGTTAGCGGCTGCTACCGCATTTGCTCTTCGCGGTCGCCGCCCATCGGATGCCCGACCCTCTTGCGCCGTCGACCGACAGTGCCGATTCCGGTGGGACGCTCGCGCAGGATTCTCACTCCCGCGCGTGGACGGCGGACCGATCTCGCCGGCGGCAAGACTGTCGGCCAGCCCGACTCCACTGACGGTACGAACTCGCGCCCAGTCCTCCTGCCGGAGCTCACTGGCTCTTGCCGAGCAGGCAATTGAAGAGACCGGAGGTAGCCCCCGCGCCGTCGGTGCGACCTCGATCGTCGTTCCGACGCCCCGGCTCTCCACCGGCAACCGGAACCCATTGCCCGGGCCGAGGGACATTGGGCTGACCTGCGCGAGTGGCACTGCCGCACGCGTACGACCGTCATGCGCCGTACCCGACTCTGTGACTGGGGGACGGAGAGCGGACTGCCCTGTTGTCTGCCGCAGGGTAGCCGGGAGGGACACTGGCCGGGCTGCGTCTGGCTGCGGCCGTCTGCCTGAGCGGAACGGACACAGAGGGCGTCGGGTTTCGGTGTCGCGGAGCGGCTTGGCGAGGCGGTCGCGTGAGTGTGATCTGGCGGACCAGCTGTTGGAAGCAGGCCAGCGCCGCGACGGCAGGAAGAGCAGACGCCGCCCCGGCGGCGATCGTTTTGGGTGCCTGGGCTACGCACAGAAGCGTGGCCAGGGTGGAGAACAACAAAACGATGGACCAGGAATGAAGCGCGCGGCGCTGGTGCAGGGCCGATCTGAGGATCGACAGGGAGGCGACCATCCAGGGGCCGTAGATCAGCAGGGGCCACCAGCTGACCACTGCGCGGGCCGTGTGGGGTCCGGCGCTGTGGCGCAGGGCGTCGCAGATGGCCAGCCCACTGAGGATGCTCACCACAGCGGCGATGGCACCGACCAGCACGGCGGTGAACACACTGCCCGTTTGCAGCAGGGTCACGACTGGCGATTTCGACGGGTTCCGGCGGTGCCCGTTGGAGGCTGTGGGCGGACGCCCGGTAGGGGTGTGCTTCAGCCCTGCGACGAGGCCGATGGTGCTGGCCGTGGCACCGGTGCCGTCGAAGCCTTCTTGGGTGAAGGGCTCCGGCTGCCCGGGTGCAGGGCTCTCCTGGAGAAGGATGGCGAGTTCCTCCACCGGATCCCACGACGGATGCGCCTCGCCGGGCCCGCCGAGCGGTTGCCCGGTAGAGAAGTGCTGTACGTGCTCGGGCCGGTCCCAGAACGCGGAGGTCTCCGGCTGGGGATGCAGACCATGGGTGTCCGGGTACCCGTACGGCTCATACACGGGGGCTGCCACCCGAGCACTCGCCGACAGCCGTTGCGGACGCTGCCGTGTGCTCCGTCCGCCTGCCGAACTCGATCTGGATCACGCTCATCGTGTGGAGGAAGTCCTCAAAGATCGAGGACGAGTACGTCAGACCGATTTCCAGACTCTCGTGTTCCAGCGTTGCCTGACGGGTCTCGCCGCAGTCGGCTGAGCCTGGAATGAAAATCCACTTCCCCATCCGGGTCGCCCCGGAGTGAAAGCGGCCTCCCTGTCCGTCTTCCTTTGCAGTCCTGCCGAAGAAGACGGGGAGCTTTGCTGTTGTCATATTCCATAAACGCTGTCGATGTTGGTCAGGGTATGCGCCATCCGGGTGATGCTGGTCGATGAATAAGTGCTGACCTTGTCTTGTCAGTTCTACAAACAGACCAGAAGCACCGCACAGCCACGTCCTTTCGCGCCGCCACCCCGCGACTCAAGGCGACGACGAGCTGCGGCCCGATTCAGGCCCCAGCACGACGATCTCGTCACCCGCGCACCCTGTCCGCCCGCCCGCCGGGGCGGCTGATGGCAGCGCGCATACTTCAATACGACGGCCCTGCCGGGCACCGAGTCCCCGCCCGGCGGAGGCTCCCCTCCATGGCGGGATGCGTCTGCGCACGTCGCCGGCCCTCGCCACACGCCGCCGTCCTGTTTTCCCCTCAGCGTTGAGCCCCCATCGGCGGCTCCGTCGACTTCACTTCCCTGGCATGGGACGGCCGCGTCGCCTTCCCCCAGAAGCGTGCTGATCCTGGGCTTGGGTCCCCCGTCAGGTCGGCTGCGGTCCTCGTCTGGCCGCCCACAGCAGCCGACTGATCATCGGGAAATAGATCAAGATGCCGAGGCTGACGGATTGCTGC
Organism: Streptomyces sp. NPDC048258; assembly: GCF_043201995.1. NCBI lineage: Bacteria > Bacillati > Actinomycetota > Actinomycetes > Kitasatosporales > Streptomycetaceae > Streptomyces > Streptomyces sp. NPDC048258. The sequence continues at coordinate 2,784 of NZ_JBICZH010000017.1, read as the reverse complement.
GCATGGCTGCAATCGGAGGACAGGGCGCAACCCTGCATATGCCTATGCGTTATGCCGAGGGATCGCCGGGGCTCCGGTCCGGACGCCCCTTGAACTTCAGCCTTCGAAAGGACCAGCTGTGGGAGGCATCCTCCTGTGGATCGTGCTGATCTTCACCGTACTGGCCACAGGTTTCACCACGTTGACGTCCTCAGGGACTGGCCGGCTGTGGGACGTGGACGTCGTTGAACTGAGGCGCCGACAACGCTTCAAGCAGGTCCTGTCCCTGCATGTAGATGGCATTCGGCTGGCTCGTCAGCAAGCCGCGGCGCCGGTACAGCCAGGGGAGAAGCCTGTCGGCGTCTCCGCTTGCCTGGGTGGGGAGCCGCTCCGGGTCGTTCATGAGCCGTGTCGGCTACCCGTCATACGAGACCTATACGACGAAACACCCCCTTGCTGGCGGTTGACCGCACTCGCTGAACGGCTGCAGCTCTGACGGCGGGTGATCGCTTTGGCTCGAAACTTTCGTCACGTCTTGGGTTCCGCGGAGAGGCGTGATGCCGCCGCCCCGTGGTGACGAAGGCTCTGAGTTGTGGTGAGGCCGCCGAGCCGACGCCGGCGACAGTGCATCAAGTGCCCTCGCCCCGCTGTTCTTGCCCTCGCGAACTGTAGCCCGAAGAACCCGACGAGCCAGGCCGGGCCATCATCCAATTCCGCAGGCGAGCAGGCCGCCCAGCCTACTCTCCTGATCAAGCGTACCCAGTCTCGAGAGGGCGGCTGATATCGCTGAAAAACCCCGGCAATTCGCACATTGTCGGGCGGGTAAAAAACCCCGGCAAACCGCACATTGGTGGGGGCGCGCATAAACCCCGGCAATCTGTATCACTGCCGGTTTCTGGCCGCTGGATGGGTCGCGCTAAACGGTGGGCCTGCTCGTTCCTGCTCGATACACCTCTCTAGTGGACGTTGAGGGAAACGGCGAGACGTGTCTAGACTGAAAGAATTATCATGGGCCTATTGTTGTGAGAGTCCTCCTCGACAATTGACGAGGGACCGTCACCCCTCCTTGGGGCGCCCCCGTCGAAAAGGTCTATCCCTCCGAAGCGTGCGACGGAGGAGGAATGGCACGTCCGGCAGAGGGGCCTGGGTGTGCCCGATCATCTGGACACAGTCCGCGAGAAGGGTCGCGTGAGGATGCCCCCCAGTGGTGACCCAGCCGCTCGCGGCCTATGGGCGGCGGCAACGAGGGTGGCGTGTACGGTGCGGGCGGCGCTGATGCAGGTGACACGCTGCTTGGCCGAAGCAGGCACGGCCAGCGGAACTACCCCGCCCCGCACGAAGATGAGCTCGATACAGGCACTTCAGGACGAATACAGGGCGGGTTTCTCCGTGTCCTTGCCCCATTCAGCGAGCGGTGCGAGCGACCTCCGGGAGTGTCCATGGTGCCGATCCCTTGGAAATCCCGAGACTCCTCGCCCCCGGCTGGAACGAGACCGGGTTCATGGACCCGGAAGAGCTTCGGAGCGGGCGCCGGTGAGCGGTCAGCCGTACGCTGTGCGGCTGTCAGTGCCCGCCGGGAAGGTGCTCGCCGGACTGCCCGAGCACGTGGAGGAGACTGTGTGGGATCTGCTGGGCGCCGCCGCGGCGGACCCGTGGGGGTTCGGTCAGTGGGACGCCGGTGACACTGAGGGCGAAGACGTCCGTTTCGCGTCCACCGGCCGGCTGTCCGTCGTCTACTTCGCGAACCGTGCGCTGCTCCACCTGTCCGTCCTGGCCATTGTCTGGCTCGGATAGTCACCCGGTGACAACGCCCCGCCCCCGGCACTGAGGGAGGCCGACCGGAACGGCCTGCGTGGAGTCGGCCTTCAGGACCTGATCGTGGCCTCGAAGGCTGACGTTGGGTCTTTGCGGGTCTCGATGTCGATGCAGCCGAAGGAGTCGGGAGAGGTACCAGACAGACGGTGCGGGTGGCGGACCTCCTCGAGGCCGGGAAGCCGTCCACTCACAACCCCACAACCCATTCGATTCCAGACTCTATCTGAAATGCAAAATGAAGCATCACTGACCGGGTAGGCTCACTCATATGGCTGATGCCTCCGACGACGAGAAGCTGCGGCCTGACTGCGGGAGCAGATGGCGCGGTTCGGGAAGACTCACGGAGTCGGCACGACGCATGGCGGCAGGCTGGCCCCGGAAATGATGACAGTGCGCCTACCTTTGCGAGAAGTCTGAATGGTTGAGAACCCTTGGACGCCTGCCCATCAGGCGGTCGAGTCGAGTGATTATGCCGAGCTGACCCGCCTCCTCGACGAAGGTGCCGATGTTAACGAGGTGTGCTGCGGGATGACCCTGTTGGAGCACGCTATTGACCTGGAAGGGGACTCGGCACTCCAGTCAGGGACCCCTATCGACAGTCGGCTCACGGTGATCCTGCTGGCCTACGGGGCCGCCCCGAGACCGCACCCTCCGGGGCGGATGAGTGCGGTCGACCTGGCCGATTACTACGGTCACGACATTGCCTACCGGCTGATAGACCGGCTCACCTCAGCTGCTGCCAGCCGCCCGCGGAGCGGGCTGTGGCCCTGGAAGCGAAGCCGGAAGGACTGAAGGGGCGGGAGCGAAGCGGACGCCCAACGGGCCGAAGGCCCGGACCCCGTGAAACGGGGTCACCTCCCGCGCGGAGCGCGGGAGGCCTCAGGCTCGCTCTGCGAGCCTTGGCCGGGGAGCGCAGCGGACCGGCCTGTCCGAAGCGGAGCGGAGGACTCCGGCCCTTTGGGCCGGCCCTGCTCGGCGAAGCCGAGCCCG